>JAGPFZ010000055.1 GCA_018056245.1 Bacteroidales bacterium | reverse complement strand
CCCGAGGTTATCAAATCGGTTCTGGGCGAGGAAATCTCCCAGGAAGACCTTGGTGGCGCAAAGGTTCATGCCCAAATTACTGGCAACGCACATTTCTACGCTGAGAGCGAGTACGAGTGCTTTGAGCAGATTAAAAAGCTTATCACCTACATTCCCTGGAACAATACCCGCAAGGCTCGCAGGTTTGAGCCCAAAGAACCAAAGGTAAACTTCAATATCGAGGATATTGTACCAGGCGATCCAAAGGAGCCCTACGATGTACGTGATGTTATCCGTGCCATTGCCGACGATTCCGATTTCTTCGAAATCCAGGAGAAGTGGGCTGCCAATATTGTTATTGGCTTTGGCCGACTGAATGGCGAAACCGTTGGCTTTGTGGCTAACCAGCCACTGGTTATGGCCGGTGTACTCGACGTTGACAGCTCCGACAAGGCTGCACGCTTTGTTCGTTACTGCGACGCATTCAACATTCCGCTGGTTACCCTGGTTGACCTACCCGGTTACCTACCCGGTATCGATCAGGAACATGCAGGCGTTATACGCCACGGAGCCAAGCTGCTTTACGCTTACAGCGAAGCAACCGTACCCAAAATGACAGTAATTCTGCGTAAAGCCTATGGTGGAGGCTATATAGCCATGAGTTCCCGCCACCTACGTGCCGATTTTGTATTTGCATGGCCAAGCGCTGAGATTGCCGTTATGGGCCCCGAGGGTGCCGCCAACATCATCTTCCGCAAGGAGATTTCCGAAGCACCCGATCCGGAAGCTATGCGTCGCCAAAAAGTTGAAGAGTACAAGGAAAAGTTTGCTAACCCATACGTAGCCGCAGCCAAAGGCTATATCGATACCGTGATTGAACCGGCCGAAACCCGTAAGCTGCTGCTGCACGCCCTTGAGGTTTCCAGCACTAAGGTTGCCGACCGCCCCTTCAAGAAACATGGTATTCCTCCATTTTAGTCAACCCAACAATCCTTTTGTAAACTAAAAAACTTGTAGCTATGATACATCCAAAACTCGACGATAAAAATGTAACGGCCTTTATACCCGGAACCATTATTGATGTTAAGGTTAAAAAGGGTCAGGAGGTTAAGCAAGGCGATGTGCTGGTGATACTTGACGCCATGAAGATGCACAACCGCCTGATAGCCCCCTCGGCCGGGAAAGTGAAAGAGGTTAAGGTAAAACCCGGCGACAGGGTAAGCAAAGGCGCCCTGCTGGTAAGCATTGAGTAAAACCGATTCTAAGCATAAAAAACCTCCGCAATGCGGAGGTTTTTTTGTTACGGAAAGGGTGTTATTCAAAAGCCGTTATGCGTTTTATGCAAAGCGAAATCATATATAAAAACAAAGTGGCTGGTTTATGAATTTAATTTTTTACTACTTTAGTTACATGAAACAGGGCTAGTTCCAATCATAGCTATACACATAATCATAGGTGTATTAGTATAATTCTTTAGGATATGAACTAATAAACTGTAAACAAAAAAATAGAAGTGAACAAATAACGAAACGACAATGATAAAAATTTTCCCACACATATGACGCATTTGATTTCTACAAGCACTAAAGCAAGCCTATAGCTAAACCAAAAGAACCTTTTTTACTAATTCACTCATAAAAACCGTATTTTGTACTATTAAATTATTAAGAGATAAAATGACCTTTAATGAAGATTCAAGAGTAAAAATTCCTGCTATCGTGCATTTGACACGATTGGGATTTACTTATGTTCCAAAGTCTGGCATTACAAATCTTCATGCAGACACAAATATATTCAAAGACCTGTTTAAACAAGGACTTTCAAAGATTAACCGGACCGAATATTCGGACAGTGAAATTGACTCTTTCATTTCTGAACTCAGTATTAAACTGGATAATTCTGACCTTGGAAGGGCGTTTTACAAAAGCTTGCTGGGTGACTTTGCTTGCAAACTGATTGACTTAGAGAATTTCGACAACAACCTTTTTCATGTTGTAACCGAACTGACTTACAAAAATGACGAAGAAGAATTCCGACCTGACATCATTTTATTGATTAACGGAATGCCTTTGGCTTTCATTGAAGTAAAGAAACCTAATAACCGTGAAGGAATTTTAGCGGAACGGAACAGAATCAACACACGATTCAAAAATCCGAAATTCAAAAAGTTCATGAACATTACTCAGTTGTTGGTTTTCTCCAACAATCAAGAGTATGACGAAGAAAACATCACCCCGATACAGGGAGCATTTTACGCAACACCTGACCCTGAACAGGTAAATTTCAACTGTTTCAGAGAAGAAGACAATTCATTAATTCATAATGTTCCGCAAGAGGACAGCGAAATAGAGAAACAAATACTGCTCGACAATAACATTGTTTCCATTCTTGGAACTAAGGAGTATGAAACGGCAAAAGGTCCAAACTCTCCTACTAACCGTATCATAACATCACTATTCAGCAGACAACGTTTAAAAATATTGCTTCGTTATGGCTTTGCTTATGTGAACACCGTTAACAATGGAATAACAAAGATTGAAAAGCACATCATGCGGTATCCGCAGTTGTTTGCAACTTTAGCTATTGAGAAAAAATTAATAGCAGGAGTAAAAAAAGGAATCATATGGCATACACAAGGAAGCGGCAAAACAGCTTTGGCATACTATAATGTAAATTACCTGAAAGACTATTATCAAAAGCAAAATGTAATAGCCAAGTTCTATTTTGTGGTCGACCGTTTGGACTTAGCCACACAAGCCAAAAACGAATTTGAAGCAAGGGGATTGAAAGTCGATATGGTTAGTTCCAAAGAGGACTTCATAAAAAACATTAAAACTGCAGGAGCAACCTCAGGAAACACAGGTGCACAAACCATAACCGTTGTAAACATTCATAAGTTTTCTGCTGAATCCATCTCAAAAGTTTCTGATTACGATTTGAACATTCAACGAATTTATTTTTTAGATGAAGTTCACCGAAGTTATAATCCACAGGGTTCTTTTCTTTCAAACCTAATTGCTTCCGATCGTAATGCTGTTTTAATAGGTTTAACTGGTACTCCTATCATTTCCAAAGAATATAAAAGCAAGGATATTTTTGGGGATTATATTCATAAATACTTTTACAATCAATCCATTGCGGATGGCTATACGCTGAAACTTATAAGGGAAGCCATTGAAACCAAATTCAAAGCTGAAATCAATCAGGTGTATGATGAAATTGTGAAGCAAGGCGAGTTCACCAAAAGCCAAATTTTTGCTCATCCCAAATTTGTTGAGCCATTGGTTGATTACATCATTACTGACTTCAAAAAAAGCAGAGTGTTGCACAACGACCAAAGTATTGGGGGAATGATTGTTTGCGACACTTCTGACCAGGCGAAAATGATTTTTACTGAAATTCAGAAATACAATAAACGACTGGAAGCCCAACAGACTGTATACCATGAACCACAAACTGATTACTACATCGCAGCTGAATCGGGAGTGGGCTATCTAACACCTGAGTTGGCTCCAATTTCAATTGCTTTAATACTGCATGATATAGACACCAAAGAAATCCGCAAGGAACATCAAACCGATTTCAAACAAGGAAAAATTGATTTGTTGGTGGTTTACAATATGCTACTTACCGGTTTTGATGCCAAACGACTGAAAAAATTGTATCTGACCCGCGTTGTGAAAGAACACAATCTTTTACAGACACTAACAAGGGTAAACCGACCTTATAAGAATTTTAAATACGGCTATGTGGTTGACTTTGCCGACATTCGCAAAGAATTTGATAAAACCAACAAGGAGTATTTCAAAGAATTACAGGAAGAATTGGGCGATGAAACTAAGAACTACTCCAACCTTTTCAAATCTGCCGAAGAAATAGACAAGGAAATTCAGGAAATCAAAGAAAAGCTATTTCTTTATGACTTTTCTAATATAGAAGAATTTCAACAAATTGTAAGCCAGATAACTGACAAAAAGGAAATTATCGAACTGAAAAAGTGTTTGGAGAACTTAAAAAGCTTATACAACATCATCAAAATAATGGGTTACACTGAACTGTTAGACAAATTCTCATTTGACAGGGTGAACAAGTTGTATAATGAAGTGGCAAACCGTATTGATATCCTTAACCTGAAAGAGAATTTAGAAAACGCAGCGGACAATACAAATCTTTTGAATTTAGCACTTGAAAACATGCAGTTTACATTCAGGAAAATTGCTACGCATGAATTGCAAATTGCCGATAAATTCAGAAGCGAACTGGAAAGAACAAGAAAAGAACTAGAGAGAAATTTTGATAAAAAAGACCCGAAATTTATATCTCTTTTTGAAGAGCTAAAAAGGCTTTTCAAGAAAAAGAACATTGAAGAATTAACATCTGAGGAGATGGATGAGGCTATCAATGATTTGAAAAAGATTTACGAACAAGCCAATGCGCTTAACAATAAAGATGCAATGCTGGCCGCCAAATATGAGAACGACATCAAATTTGCCCGCATTCACAAACGCATCAAGGAACAAAACATGAATGTACTGAACAGCGATTTAGCATTACATGAAACTTTGATTTTCATTAAACATGAAACCGACAAAACAGTAGTAAACAATCAGGCAATACTTAACAACCCAGATTATTTTGCCGAAATTACTAAACGTACCATTCTGGAAACATTGGAAAATAAAGGCATCCGTGACCTGAATGTAGTTCGATTTTTCAACAACGCTGTAGTAAACGAATATTTCTATCAAAGAGCCATATAAATATGCCAGGAACATTTTCTCAGATATATATTCAAATTATTTTTGCAGTTAAAGGCAGAGGAAGCTTAATTTATTCTGATTGGGAAGAAAGATTGTATCAATACATTACTGGAATTGTAAGGGGAAAAGAACAGAAAATGATTGCTATTAATGGAATGCCAGACCATATTCATATTTTTATTGGTATGAAACCATCTTGTTGCCTATCAGATTTAGTGAGAGAGATTAAAAAGGCATCAAACGAGTTTATAAATGAAAATAAACTCTCCAATTTCAGATTTAGTTGGCAGGAAGGATACGGTGCATTTTCATATAGCCATTCGCAAATTGACAATGTTGTTAAATATATAATGAATCAGAAACAACATCATCGAAAAGTGAGTTTCCGGGAAGAATATGTTGATTTTTTGAAAAAATTTGAAATTGAACATGATGATAAATTTTTATTTGAATGGGTTAAATAATGTGATACCGAAGGTATCAAAGATTTATAGAAAATATATCATTCATCCATCTACGCCCCCTGCGGGGTCGCACCATTTCGCATATCAAATTTTCTATAAACCTGAAACCCCTTCGGGATTAGATGATTATGTAGCCCCAATGCCGAAGGCATTAAAGGTCTATAGCATTAGCGACAATCAATTACCTACGACCCCTGCGGGGTCGTATTGCAAACCATATTGCATTACCTATAAACCTGAAATCTCTTCGGGATTAGATGACGATGTAGCCCTAATGCCGAAGGCATTAAAGTCTATAACTTCAGCGACAATCGATTACCTACGACCCCTGCGGGGTCGCACAATAAACCCTATTGCAACACCTATCAACCTGCAATCTCTTTGGGAATAATAAAATAAATTATTCTATGACTAAACACCTTGAATACACTCAAAAAACAAAAGATCTAATAGACGGCCTTAAAACCGTTTGCAGCAATTACGGTTTGGCTAATTCCGGGAATGAATACAAAATCATTACGGAAGTTTTCCTGTATAAATTTCTGAACGACAAATTCCTGCACGAAGCACGGAAAGCCAATAAAGATTTAAAGAACAGCACCAACATTGAAACCGACATCCAGAAAATGAGTAACAGCGACTATGAATGGATGCTGGAAAAAATCGGTGAACGTAGCGCCAAACTGCAAAAGCATCATTTCATCAGCTATTTGTTCAATAAACAGAACGAGCCCAATTTTCACGAATTGTTCGACAAAACATTATTGGAAATTGCCGATTTGAACATAAAACTCTATTCTGTTTCCACCATTGATAAAGAAAGGGTTCGTTTGTTTGATAGAATTTCCCCTTACATCATTGAAAGCAATCAGAAAACACCGTTCTGTAAAGCAATTATCAACAAACTGGTAGCGTTTAGCTTTGAGCCAATTTTTGAAGAAAAATATGATTTTTTCTCTACCATTTTTGAATACCTGATTAAGGACTACAACAAAGACAGCGGACAGTATGCCGAGTATTACACACCACCGGCCGTGGCAAAAATCATGGCGAAGATTTTAGTGCCTGAACCCACCAGAAATGTTACTGTTTACGACCCCGCAGCAGGTTCAGGAAGTTTATTACTGGCGCTGGCTCACCAAATCGGAGAAAACAAATGCACCATTTATTCGCAGGACATTTCGCAAAAATCATCAGAGTTTCTTCGCTTGAATTTGATATTGAACAATCTGGTGCATTCGCTGCATAATGTAATAAAAGGTAACACACTTACCAATCCATACCATGTAAACGATGCCAAAAACGACCTGAAAAAGTTTGACTACATCGTAAGCAATCCACCATTCAAAATGGATTTCAGCGATGACCGTGAAACCCTTGCCAGCGACCAACATAGAAAACGCTTTTTTGCAGGCGTTCCCAGCGTTCCAAAAAAGAAAAAAGAGTCCATGGCTATCTATCAGTTGTTCATACAACATATCCTGTATTCGTTGAACGACAAAGGGAAAGCCGCCATTGTGGTACCTACCGGTTTTTGTACCGAAAAAGCCGCCATTGCGTTAGCTATCAGAAAAAAAATTGTGGATAGTAACTGGCTGCACGCTGTGGTGCAAATGCCGCCCAACATATTTGCTACTACCGGAACAAACGTTTCGGTCATTTTTATAGATAAAAGTAAAACGAGAGATACGGCTATACTGGTTGATGCAAGTAAGTTAGGAACAAAAGTAAAAGACGGTAAGAACCAGAAAACCTTATTGAGCAATGAAGATGAAAAACGGATAATAGACACCATTAAGGGATACAGGCAATTGGATGATTTTTCGGTGATTGTTAATAATGAACAGATGAAACAAAAAGCATATTCCTTTGGTGCAGGACAATATTTTGAAACTAAGATTGAATATGTTGAACTAAGTCCAGAAGAATTTGAAGAGAGAATAAATGAGTTTAAAAACAAAATCTCTTTTTATTTTAATAATTCAAGAGAATTAGAAATACAAATTTTGAAAAACTTTAATAAACTTGATTATAAAAAAAATAACAAATGAAAAAAGAGTTGCTTGGCGATAGAGTAGAATTAATTTACGGATTTTCAGTTAGAACTGACAATGAACCAAAAGGTAAATACCCAGTATATGGTTCTAATGGAATCATTGGTTTTATTGATAGTTTCAAGGTAAAGGGACCTGGTATTATTATTGGAAGAAAAGGAACAGTAGGTGCTGTTACCTACTCATCAGAAAACTTTACACCAACTGATACAACTTATTATGTTGCTTTAAAAGACAATACTAAAGACGACCTTAAATTTTGGTATTATTATCTTCAACTAATTGGATTGGATAAACTAAATTCCCATAGTACAGTGCCAGGTTTAAGCAGAGATTTAGCTTATCTAAAAGAGATTAGAGTTCCAGAAAAAGCTGAGCAAAAACTTATAGCAGATTTTCTCACAGTTATTGATGATAAGATAGCCTTGAATAAAAGAATCAACACCGAGCTTGAAAACCTTGCCAAGACCATTTACAACTATTGGTTTGTTCAGTTTGATTTTCCCAACAATGAAGGCAAACCCTATAAATCCAGTGGCGGTGAAATGGAATGGAATGAGGAATTGAAAATGGAGATACCGAAGGGATGGAAAACTAAAAGCTTATATGACATTGCTATTTATACGAATGGTTTAGCAATGCAAAAGCATCGTCCAAACGGTGATGAAAAATTGCCTGTCATTAAAATCAAGGAAATGAATGAAGGTTATTCAGCTGCAACTGAATACGCCAGACCGGATATTGAAGATGCATACTTAATTCGAGAAGGAGATGTACTTTTCTCTTGGAGTGCGAGCCTTAATGTCATGATTTGGGCTGATAAAGTTGGAGCACTAAATCAACATATTTTCAAAGTAACATCGGAGTTTTACCCCAGATACTATTTCTATCATCAGATTTCAAACTATTTGAATCATTTCAAATTAATGGCTGAGAATAGAAAAACCACAATGGGACATATCACAATAGACCATCTCAAAGAAAGTAGAATTGTAGTTCCTGATGATGATTCGTTAATTCTTAAATGTGGAGAAAGAATTGAGCCGATTCTTGATTTGATTGTAAAAAACCGAATGACCAATATTGATTTAATGGAAGTTCGTGACTTTCTTTTGCCCATGCTAATGAATGGCCAAGTGAAAGTAAAAAGCGAAGCAAAAGAACAATTATCAATAGCAGCCGAGCCGCAGGTAAAATATGGGAAATGA
>JAGPFZ010000019.1 GCA_018056245.1 Bacteroidales bacterium | reverse complement strand
TTTGCGCTTAACAGAGATTATCTGGTATATCATAATAATTTTAACTATTTTGCCAGCTATTACAAAGACACTTTTCAACATGGAGGTATTTCTATGCAGGAAATGATACTTCCGCTGGCATTTCTCGAACCGGTATTATGACACATGAGGGAAGTTTAAAAATAATCATCGAAAAAGAGGACCATCTGCCACAGGTAGCTAAAGATATACTTGCTCTGGCAGGCGGTAAAAAATTGTTTGCATTCAGCGGCCCCCTGGGTGCAGGAAAAACAACTATCATTAAAGCTATTTGTAATTATCTGAGTGCAAGGGATATTGTAACAAGTCCTTCATTTACAATTGTTAATGAATATAAAACATTATCCAATGAGTCTCTTTTTCATATTGATCTTTACAGGATAAAGAGTATTAATGAGGCTTTTGATTTTGGAATTGAAGAATATATTTTCAGCAATAATTATTGCTTTATAGAATGGCCAGAGCTAATTGAAGATATTCTACCGGACGACACTGTGAAAATAAAAATTACGGTAGATGACGAAGGGCGGCGCATTCTCGAATTTGATTAACAGTATTTTATACTGGTGACTTTTTGTTTGACTTTTTTGTGTAAGTTTGAATTATCAACATCTCAGGCTATGGAAGAACAAAACAACACCAACCAGAGACAAATGGACAAAGCGTCATTTATGCCGCAGGAGAAACAGGTTGAAACTATGTTCAGGCACAGGCGTATTTCAATAGGTATTCCTTGCGACAAAAGTGACGACGAAAAAAGAGTGTCACTGACTCCTGAAGCTGTAGGATTGCTTGTTGAAAACGGTAATGAAGTGGTTATTCAGAAGGGTGCAGGGCTTGGGGCAAATTATTCCGACAACGACTTCAGTGAATTCGGTGCAGTAATTACCGACTCGCCTGCCAGAGTTTACAGCTCGGATGTAGTTATTAAAGTTGCTCCGTTTGCCGAATTTGAAACCGATTATCTCAAAGGAAATCAGACTATTTTGTCGTACCTCAATATACTGAAACTTACAGAAGAAACTCTCAGCAAACTGATCAGAAAAAAGGTAACTGCAATAGCGTTTGAAAAAATCAGGGATTCAAACGGAGTTTGTCCTGTTGTGGAATCAATGAGTGAAATTTGTGGAATAACTTCCATACTGATTGCCTCGGAATATCTCAGTAACCATCACGGAGGTAAGGGAGTGATGCTTGGCGGAATAACAGGCGTCACTCCTACACAGGTAGTTATTGTAGGTGCAAATACTGCCGGCGAATATGCTGCAAGAGCAGCTATCGGTCTGGGTTCAGAAGTGATGATTTTCGATGATTCTCTGCATCGTCTGAGGAGATTTCAGAACATGCTCGGTCAGCGTCTTAAAACTTCAACTTTTCATCCACAGGTACTTGCCAAAGCACTTCGCTCGGCCGATGTACTTATCGGTGCTATGGAGCTCGAAGATTTGAAACCATGGTATTATATCTCTGAGGAAATGATTAAACTGATGAAAAAACGTTCGGTGATTATTGACCTCAGCATTGATAGGGGAGGTTGCATCGAAACTACCGAATGCCGTCCGCTGAAGGATCCTGTATATGAAAAACACGGTGTAATACATTTCTCGGCATGGAACCTTCCATCCAGGATGGCACGCACAGCCACAATAGCCCTTTCTAATATTTTTGCACCGCTGCTACAAAATATTGCAGATGCAGGCAGTACAACCCAGCTTTTGAAGAGTGATGCCGGGCTACGTAACGGAGCATATCTCTATAACGGCATTCTCACAAACGAAACCCTCGGACAGAAATTCGGGATACTTTCAAAAAATCTCGATCTTCTCCTGACCGCATTTTAATCAGAAGCCGAATCTGATACTTATCTCATTTCCTTCATTAGTGATAACAGCACGCCCTCCGATAAGCAGTGCTCTGTTATCGTCTATATGACCTGCAGGGCAGTTGAAAAAAACCGGATATTTATACTCCTTCACTATATCTGAAACTGTTTCCCAGACCGTTTTGCCCCAGGGTATTTTACTATCCACTATGTCACACAAACCTCCTACTAGCATTGCAGCAAGGCTTTTGAGTTTTCCGGCTAGTTTCAGAGAGGTGAGCATGCGGTCAATATGGTAATATTGCTCTCCAGTGTCTTCGATAAAAAGTATTTTTCCCCTGGTGTCCGGCTCGGCCCTTGTTCCCATAAGGCTGTAAATGAGCGACAGATTGCCACCCGTAAGCTCTCCTTCAGCATAAGAACCTTTGATACTCCTTCCTTCCCATGACCATGAAAGATTATGGTCAAATAGTGCCTGCC
The DNA here is from genome assembly GCA_018056245.1 of Bacteroidales bacterium. Classification (GTDB taxonomy): domain Bacteria; phylum Bacteroidota; class Bacteroidia; order Bacteroidales; family VadinHA17; genus LD21. The sequence continues at coordinate 33,602 of JAGPFZ010000019.1, read as the reverse complement.
TGAGAGTGGAGAATGATTGTAAGCTCTTAGATGAATCACCGTAATGCAGAGGCATTTCGGCATGAAGCGAAGCAATATTAAATATATTGTTTAGCCATAAATGAAGAACGGTAATGTCGCTATATCCTATAAACCATTTAGGAGTTCGTTTAAGTGGTGAAAAATCAATTCTGTTGATTATCTTTAGAATTCCGTAACCTCCTCTTGAGCAGAATACAGCTTTTATCTTCTTATCATCAACTGATTCATGGAGGTCGGCAAGGCGTTCTTCATCCGTTCCTGCAAATGGGCCGTTTTGTTTTAGTACATTGCGCCCAACTCTGACCTTTAGCCCCCAGCCTGTAAGAAACTTTACAGCATTTTCTATCTTCTTGGCATCAATGGCAAAAGAAGGCGAAACTAACATTACTTCATCGCCAGGCCGAAGGACAGGAGGTATAATCTTCTTTCGTGACATAAAACAATTTATATGTAAAAATAAGCTGTTCCGGACTGCTGTGCAACTTTTAAATGAATTTGCATTAAAAGGTGCCTGAAGTTTAAAAATATCGCCGGTTCACACCTTGCGAAAAGTGTTATATTTGCAAAATTTATATATCCTGAAATAATATACAATGAAGAAATTCAAAAGATATCTGGTTACTTCTGCACTGCCTTACGCCAATGGTCCTATTCATATAGGTCACCTGGCCGGAGTATATGTTCCTTCGGATATCTATACAAGGTATCTCAGGCTAAAAGGGGAGGATGTGATTTCTGTCTGCGGTTCGGACGAGCATGGTGTACCTATTACACTTAAAGCACGGAAAGAGGGTATAACTCCCAAGCAGGTAGTTGATAAGTATCATGAACTAAATAAAAAGGCATTTGAAGAATTCGGAATAGCTTTTGACATTTACTCGCGCACCTCAAATAAAATTCATTATGAAACAGCTTCGGAATTTTTTCTGAATCTTTATAATAAAGGCGTGTTCATCGAGAAAACCTCGCTTCAATATTATGACAATGAAGCAGGCTGTTTTCTTGCCGACCGTTATATTGTGGGGACATGCCCTAATTGTCATTATGAAAATGCTTATGGCGATCAGTGCGAAAAATGCGGCACTTGTCTCAGCCCGTCAGATCTTATCAATTCGCGTTCCACTATAAGCGGCAGTGAGCCTGTGCTTAAAGAAACGCGTCACTGGTACCTGCCTCTAGATAAATATGAACCATGGCTGAGGAAGTGGATTCTTGAGGAGCATAAAGAATGGAAGCCAAATGTCTATGGTCAGTGCAAATCATGGCTCGACCAGGGCCTTCAGCCCAGAGCCGTTAGCCGCGACCTCGACTGGGGTATTCCTGTTCCTCTGAAAGGTGCTGAAGGCAAGGTGCTTTACGTATGGTTCGATGCACCTATAGGCTATATATCGGCTACTAAGGAACTTACACCTGAATGGGAAAAATACTGGAAAGATCCTGAAACCCGACTTGTACATTTCATAGGAAAAGACAATATAGTTTTCCACTGTATCATCTTCCCTGTAATGCTCAAGGCCGAAGATTCATTCATTTTGCCCGATAATGTGCCAGCTAACGAGTTTCTAAATCTCGAAAACGACAAAATATCTACATCACGTAACTGGGCTGTATGGCTCCATGAATATCTCGAAGAATTTCCGGGAAAGCAGGATGTTCTGCGTTATACTCTATGTGCAAATGCACCTGAAACGAAGGATAATGATTTTACATGGAAAGATTTTCAGGCCCGCAATAACAACGAACTGGTGGCAATACTTGGCAATTTTGTCAACCGTACTCTGGTTCTTACCGATAAACATTTTTCTGGCATGGTGCCGGAGCGGGGTAATCTGAATGAATATGACGAAAAGGTTCTGAAGGAGATTAAAAGATTATGTAAAGCAACAGGTATAGGGATAGAGAATTTCAGGTTCAGGGAGGCACTTAAAGAAGCTATGAATCTTGCAAGGCTCGGGAATAAATACCTTGCCGACACCGAGCCATGGAAGCTGATTGAATCGGATATTGGAAGAGTAAAGACAATATTGAACATCTCGCTGCAGATAACAGGTAACCTGAGTATCATTCTTGAACCTTTCCTGCCATTTTCGATGAAGAAACTCAGGGAATGGCTGAACTTTGAGAAGGTTTCATGGAATGATTCGGGAAATATCTCGTTGTTTCCTGCAGGTCACAAGGTTAACAGGGGAGGTCTTCTGTTCGGGAAAATCGAAGATGAGATAATAAACCGGCAGATCGAAAAACTGATGCGTTCAAAAAAAGAAAATGCACAGGAACAGGGGAAATTCTTAAAGATTAAAGAGCCTGTTTCTTATGAGGAGTTTTCGAAAATTGACTTGCGGACTGCCACGGTGCTTGAGGCCGAAAAAGTGCCGAAAACAACAAAACTTCTCAAACTGAAAATTGACTGTGGCACCGACATCAGAACAATCGTATCGGGAATTGCAGAATATTACAAACCTGAAGATCTAATAGGGAAGCAAATTATCATAGTTGCTAATCTTGAACCCCGGGTAATAAAAGGTATCGAGTCGAAAGGGATGATTTTAATGGTTGAGGAAAGCGATGGGAAGCTGATACTTATTTCGCCTGTTGAGAAGAGTGGTAACGGCAGTCCGGTAAAATAAGTAATTTTTTATTTTTATTTAATCTTATAAACCCAGGCACCCGGGTATTCTACCGAAAGATCGTCCTTTTTTGAAAGAGCCTCTGAAAGAGTACTGTATTTTACTGCGCTTACTCTGAAAAAGCCGTTTGGAGCTTTAATCATTTCAGGGATATAACCTTCTGCTGAGAGTTTTCTTATAAGCATAAGGGCATTTGATTCTGATTTGAAGCTGCCCGCTATTATTCCGTATTCTTCCGGAACCGTTGCCTGAACGCTTTGCGAAGTCGTTACCGGTTCACGAGCGGGTTGTAATGAAATGGTGTCGGAAGGATTTTCTTTCGCAGTAACAACAGATGCAGGGGTATTGCTTTTTTCTGAAAGTATATTTCCCCCCGAGCTGTCGGTGACAGGCTTGACAAGCGGATTAAGGCTGGTTATCTGCACACTGGTTTTGAAAATATCGGTAAAAAGCGGTAATGCTACCAGCGTTCCGGCAAGCGGTATAATAATGGCGGCACGCCAGAGATATTTCTGAAAGTTAGAATTTCCAGAAGTCTCTTTATGTAATTCTTTGAATACTCTTCTTCTGACATCAAAATCTTCGAGGAGAGGAAACTGAAATGAAGTAAGTCCGTAAGAATTAAGGTCAAAATTGACATCCTTATAGGGTTCAAACTGCATGTTACCCTCGCTGTTATTGACAAAAGTACCGATACCGTCGAAGAGAACTTTTTCTCCTCTGGATAGTTGCTTCTTAATTCCGGCTACAAAATCCTCGACGATATATCTGGCATGATTATAATCCGTTCCTTCCAGTGCTGAAATCCTGTCTATGAGAAGTCCGTCGTTATGGTTGAGGTTGCGGTTGAACGATATAAGTTTAACAGGTGGATGGAGTGTATTGTTTGACTTATCAATGCGGGCAGGAGAGTAATTGCCGATAAAGCCTCCAAATCCCGGCAGTATTACACAATCGTGGCTGAAAAGCAATTCCTTTATAACGGCTGGTACATCCATCCCTGTCAATAATGTAATTAATACAAAATTAAGAAATTTTTAATGATAATTGCTTTGATGTTTGTATATTATTTTATTTGTTGAATATTAGGCAAACAAAAATGCCGGTTTTTGCCAGATGTTTCAGGTGAAATATTTGGCTATGTTTAAATATCAAAGATTTAAACATAATACCACCTATATAGATAATTGATGTTGTCGAGACGTTCGGGATTGTCGTATTGAAAATCTTCTTTCAAACCCGGGTATTTATTGTTTTGCCTCCTGTTAAAGAATTAAAGTTATAGAAAAATTCTGAATATTTTCTGTAACGGTACTACCTAATTGTACTCTTTATTAATTTCAACTCTCTAAAAAACCCCCATATTTTAAATGGTTAACTTTCTCACTCTTTATTAAGAAAAAACATAATCATAGGATTATTGATATTACTTGTTTCTATATTTGAATGTAATTATTCTATATTCACATTCTTTAAATGATGAGGAAATGAAAGAAATTCAGATGGTTGATCTTCGTTCGCAGTATCTGCGTCTGAAACCTGAGATTGATGAAGCAATAAACTCAGTTCTTTTGTCGGGGATATTTGTAAAGGGGCCTGACATAAAGAAATTTGAAGAGGAACTTGCACGATACCTTTCAGTTAATCATGTAATTACATGCGGCAATGGCACTGATGCTTTGCAGATTGCAATGATGTCGCTCGGGCTTAAACCTGGCGACGAAATAATAACCCCTTCCTTTACTTTTATTGCCACAGTTGAAGCTGCAGCTCTGCTCGGACTTAAACCGGTGTTTGCAGAAGTTGATGAAGGCACTTTCAATATCTCTCAGGAAAGCATAAGCAAAGTAATAACCACTGCAACTAAAGCGATAATTCCTGTACATCTTTTTGGACAATGCGCACAAATGGATGAGATAATGAAAATAGCGGAAGAAAACGATCTTTATGTTATCGAAGATGCTGCGCAGGCTTCAGGTACAGAATATATTTTCCGGAACGGAGTAATTAAAAAGGCAGGCACTATCGGTAAAATCGGGATAACTTCATTTTTCCCTTCCAAAAACCTTGCATGCTATGGCGACGGCGGAGCACTTTTTACCGATGATGAAAACCTGGCCGCCATGATAAGAAGCATAGCAAACCATGGAATGAAGGTAAGGTATCATTACGAACATATTGGGGTTAACTCGAGACTTGATACTATTCAGGCAGCTATTCTGAGCGTTAAGCTGAAATACCTCGACAGCTTTAATGAAGCAAGAAGAAAAGTTGCTGATGCTTATGATGAGGCTCTGTCAAAATGTCGTGACATTGTTATCCCGGCAAGGACTGAATATTCAACACATATTTTTCATCAGTACACAATCAGAGTTCTTAACGGAAGACGCGATATGCTTAAAGAACACCTCCAGTCGCTTAAAATTCCCTCTATGATATATTACCCTGTGCCGATTCATCTTCAAAAAGCATATCAATATCTGGGTTATTCAAAGGGTGATTTTACGGTAACTGAACGATTATGCGACGAAGTCCTTTCTCTGCCCATTTGTCCCGAGCTCGACAGGGAACAAACAGATTATATTATTTCGTCAGTTTTAGAATTCTTCGATTAATATTTATTATTATGGAAAAGGAATATTTTGCACACGAAACAGCCGTAATAGACGATGGCTGTATAATAGGCAAAGGAACCAGAATATGGCATTTCAGCCATATAATGGCAGGTTGTGAAATAGGCGAGGGGTGCAGCCTCGGGCAAAATGTAGTTGTTTCGCCAGGGGTGAAGCTCGGGAGAAATGTAAAAGTGCAGAATAATGTTTCTATTTATACCGGCGTTATCTGCGAGGATGACGTTTTCCTGGGACCTTCGATGGTTTTTACAAATATTGTAAATCCAAGGAGCGCAATAGTGAGAAGGGATAAATATGTGAGCACTATTGTAGAGAAAGGGGCAACAATAGGTGCAAATGCTACAATTATATGCGGTCACCATATCGGCCAATATGCTTTTATAGGGGCAGGGGCTGTTGTGACCAGAGATGTAAAACCATATGCACTGGTTGTAGGTAATCCTGCCCGTCAGACGGGGTGGATGAGCGAATACGGTCACAGGCTCTCATTCGATGCCGATGGTATAGCTGTTTGTCCAGAGAGCGGTGAAAAGTACAGACTCGAGAACGGCAATGTTTCTAAAATTATTTATTAGCTTTACGGGCTGATAATAATCTACAATTAAATGGGAAATGGTTCTGAACATAACCCGAAAAATTTCGGTCTTATTGGTGTTGCAGGCTATATAGCTGTTCGCCACCTTAAAGCTATAAAAGACACAGGCAATATTCTTCTTGCCAGTCTCGACAAATTCGATAGCGTTGGTATTCTCGACAGTTATTTTCCCAACAGTGATTTTTTTGTGGAGTTCGAACGTTTTGACCGGCATTTCGAGAAACTTAAACGGTCAGGAACATTTATTGATTATGTAACTATATGCTCTCCAAACTATCTTCACGATTCACATATCCGGTTTGCTCTCAGGCATAAAGCAAATGCCATCTGTGAAAAACCTGTAGTACTTAATCCATGGAATATTGATGCACTCGAGGAAATAGAGAAAGAAACCGGCAAAAGAGTTTTTACCATTCTCCAGTTACGTCTTCATCCACGAATCACCGACCTGAGAAACAAAATCCTTAACGGGCCGAAAGATAAAAAGTACGATATTGACCTTACTTATATAACAAGCCGAGGTAACTGGTATTATTTTTCTTGGAAAGGCGACGTGTATAAATCTGGTGGAGTTGCTACTAACATAGGTGTTCATTTCTTCGATATGCTCGGGTGGATATTCGGAAAAGTCAGAAACAGTACAGTTCATCTTTCACTGAACAACAAGGCGGCAGGTTTCCTCGAGCTTGAAAATGCAAGAATCAGATGGTTCCTCAGCCTCGATATTAACGATATCCCTGCGGAAATTCGGGCAAAAGGGAAACGAACCTTCAGGTCAATAACTGTTGACGGTGAGGAAATTGAATTCAGCGAAGGTTTTACGGAACTTCATACACTGATGTACAAAGAGATTCTGAATGGAAACGGATTCGGACTTGAGGATAGCCGCGAGTCAATAGAAATCGTTTATGATATACGCAATGCTGTACCTGCAGGCATAATAGGTGATTATCATCCAATATTAAAAAATATTTTATAAGTATATGATATATAACAGATTAATAAATAATAAAACAAGTTTATCGGTTATCGGGTTAGGATATGTCGGACTTCCTATTGCCCTTGCATTTGCTAAAAAACTGAATGTGATAGGTTTCGATATAAAACAAAATCGTATCGAACTTATGAAACAGGGTATTGACCCTGCCGGCGAACTTTCTCATGAAGAGTTTAATGGTTGCGATATTACTTTTACCAGCAACTCAGATGACCTCAGAAATGCATCATTCCATATTATTGCAGTACCAACTCCTATTGACAGACATAACCTTCCAGATCTCGAGCCTTTGAAAAAGGCAACTGAAACTGTAGGACGTGTACTCAAAAAAGGAGATTATGTCGTGTATGAATCAACAGTTTATCCGGGTTGCACTGAAGAAGATTGTGTTCCGATTCTTGAACGATTCTCCGGATTGAGATATCGCGATGATTTTAAAGTAGGCTTTTCACCTGAAAGAATCAATCCGGGAGATAAGAATCATACTCTTAAGAAGATTGTAAAAATAACAAGCGGATGTGATGCAGAATCGGCTGAAGAAATTGCAAAAACATACGAGCTTATTATTGATGCCGGGGTTTACAGGGCTGGCTCGATAAAAGTTGCTGAGTCGGCTAAGATAATTGAAAACACACAACGCGATATAAACATCGCTTTTATGAACGAACTTTCGATTATATTCAACAGGATGGGCATTAATACCTATGAAGTTCTCGAAGCAGCTGGCACGAAATGGAATTTCCTCAATTTCCAGCCAGGTCTTGTAGGCGGGCATTGCATAGGAGTTGACCCTTACTACCTCTCTTACAAAGCCAAGGAGCTTGGCTACCATCCACAGATGATTGATTCAGGAAGATTTGTCAACGACAGTATGGGAAGGTATGTTGGTAAGCAGACTATAAAAAAGATCATCTCCACCGAGAAAAATCCACGTGATGCAAAGATACTTGTGATGGGGATTACTTTCAAAGAAAATGTTACCGATATCCGGAATTCCAAAGTGGTTGATATGGTTGATGAAATGGCTGATTTCGGTGCAACGGTTGAAGTTATAGACCCGGGAGCCGATCCACTTGAAATCAAACAGGAATATGGGCTCGATTTGAAAAAAGAACCGTCAGGACCTTATGATGCTGTGGTTGTTGCAGTAAACCATAAAGAATATGTTAACCTTGATGAAGATTATTTTTCATCTCTCCTCGTACCAGGTGGAGTGCTGGTAGATGTTAAGGGAATTTACAGGGGGAAAATAAAAAACTTAAATTACTGGAGCCTTTAGAATGAAACCTAAAGTACTTGTAACCGGAGGAACAGGATATATCGGTTCACATACTGCAGTTGAACTGATTGAAAAGGGATTTGAAGTTGTTTCAATTGATAATCTTTGTAATTCGGAAGCATGGATAAACGACCGAATAGGAATGATTACGGGTATAACACCTGTTCTTGAAGTATTCGACCTTTGTGACAGCGACAGGCTCGACGATTTTTTCTCAAGGCATACTGATATAAAAGCAGTTATTCATTTTGCGGCTTTCAAGGCAGTAAGTGAATCGGTCAGGAAACCACTTGAATACTACCGGAACAATATCCTTTCAACTATTAACCTGCTGGAAATGATGAGGAAACATGGTGTCGCTCCGTTGGTTTTCTCATCGTCATGCACTGTTTACGGGCAACCCGATGTACTGCCGGTTACCGAAGATGCACCGATTAAACCTGCCACTTCACCTTACGGCAATACGAAAAAGATATGTGAGGACATAATAAGAGATACTGTTTTTGCCAACGGAATAACGGCTATCTCTTTAAGATATTTCAATCCGATTGGCGCTCATCCATCAGCCCTGATAGGAGAGCTTCCACGTGGAGTACCGGAAAATCTGGTGCCTTTTATTACGCAAACTGCAATAGGATTGAGAGATGAGCTTAAAGTCTTTGGAGACGACTATAATACTCCCGACGGCTCGTGCATAAGAGATTACATTCATATTATGGATCTTGCACAGGCCCATGTGAAGGCTCTGGAAAGGCTCCTCGAAAGTAAAAACAAAAATAAATACGAAGTATTCAATATTGGAACCGGCAAAGGCGTTTCAGTTTTTGAAATCATTCAGTCATTCGAGAGAGTCTCGGGAATTAAGCTAAAATATACGATAACCGGGCGCAGACCTGGTGATATAGAAAAGATATGGGCCGATCCTTCATTATCAAACAGGGAATTTGGCTGGAGAGCTTCATATTCTCTAGATGATGCTTTAAAATCAGCATGGGAATGGGAAAAAAATCTAAGGAAAATGCAATGAAAATAAGCAGGGCTATACTGATCACAGGTGGTGCAGGATTTATCGGTTCTCATGTGGTGAGGCATTTTGTGCTCAAATACCCTGGATATTTGATTGTTAATGTGGATAAACTAACGTATGCTGGAAACCTTGAAAACCTTACTGACATTGAAAACTTTACAAACTACAGATTTGAAAAAGCAGATATTACCGATAATAAGACAATAAATGAACTTTTCAGGCAGTATGGCTTTGACGGAGTTATTCATCTTGCTGCCGAATCACATGTTGACAGGTCAATTGAAAATCCGGAGGATTTCGTAATGACAAATGTTGTAGGTACGGTAAATCTTCTTAATGCTGCACTTTCATTATGGTCAGAAAATTTTGACGGAAAGCTCTTTTATCATATATCAACCGATGAGGTTTACGGCTCACTTGAAAAGGAAGGGCGGTTTACAGAAGAAACACCTTATGAACCAAAGAGCCCCTATTCGGCCTCAAAAGCAAGTTCGGATCATTTTGTCAGAGCATATTTCAATACTTACAAGATACCTGTTGTCATTTCAAACTGCTCAAACAATTATGGTCCAAACCAATTTCCTGAAAAACTTATTCCTCTTTTAATTAACAATATCAAAAACAATAAACCTCTGCCGGTTTACGGCAAGGGAGAAAATATACGCGACTGGCTTTATGTTGAGGATCATGTAAATGCCATAGACCTTATATTTCATCACGGCAGGCCAGGCGAAACTTATAATATCGGCGGAAACAACGAATGGAAAAACATAGAACTGGTTAGGTTGCTATGTCGTATTATGGATATGAAACTCGGCAGATCTCCCGGGGCATCGGAGAAACTTATAACATTTGTAAAAGACAGGCCCGGGCACGACCTCCGATATGCGATTGACTCTTCGAAACTTCGCAAAGAACTTGGATGGGAACCTTCAACTGGATTTGAGGAGGGACTGGAAAAAACTGTAGACTGGTATCTCTCCAATACAAAATGGCTCGAAAATGTTTTATCAGGAGAATACGAGAAGTATTATGAAAGAATGTATTTAAACAGATAACTGCAGTAATTTTATTCGTTCAGACTGCTTCAATAATTTTCAACGTTGTATATTTTTAAGAACATGTTTTATTTCTCTGGCAAGTGAAAGATCGTTTTGGAATTCTTCAATTATCATTCTGACAAAAGAGTTCGAATTGAAATTTCCTCTTACATATTCATAATCAGTTATCTTTTCTTCTTCTCCAAAATCTGCTCCGAAACCTGTCATGGAGCAATGTGAAAATTCTTTTCGTGCATCATCGAGCATCTTTTCGTAAATATCTGTCGCGCTTTCCTGCCACTTCTCTATAAATTCAATTATATCGGTAGCATTAAATGAATTTACGGTTTTCCGAATCAATTCTTCAAGTTGCCATGCCAGCCACGACCATTCCCATTCATCATAGCTTTCTGCGAATGTAGATATGTAATCAGAAATATCCTGCAACGATTCGAATCTGTCTGATTCTATATTACTCAATAGCTCCTTAACCTTACTCCGCGGAACAATTAGCCCTGAAAGGTCAATCCATTCTTCCTGCCCTATTGAGCCGACAGGAGTAAGAAGTCGTACCAGGTCTTCGTTGCTTTCAATATGTTTTCCTGCAAGTCTTTTCAGGACTTTCTTTCCTATATATCTGTAAATTCCCGAATTATACAGATTTATTCCGTTTTCAACAGACGATCGGCTTATCTTAGCATTTTCAATATAATATTCTTCGTTTGGAGAGCTGTTATTTTTTATTTCTTCCAGAATGGATTTTCCTTTTATCATTCGGCTGACAGTAAAAGGAGTAAAGGCATTGAAGTTCAGTAAATCAATATTTTCTCCGTTTTTTCTTCTGTCGCGTTGGGGCCATTTGACTGAATCCCTGGCAATTCCTACATTTCGCAAGTTTATGGCAGGATAAATTACGCTCTCGCCTTTTTTTTCTACCACATAAGAAAAGGGGAACATTGAAGAATTGATATTCTTCATGTGATGACCTGCCACAAGGCTAAATGGGCCAATATGTGATGGCCAGAGAAGGTATGAGTCGCTTGCAGTCTTTGTGCCGCGTTCAATTATACCTTGATGAACCGGTCCCAGCTTGTACATGTGATTACTCTGGTTTGAGCCGCTTCCTGCATTCATAAAAGAAAATATTCCGGCAATAAGTAGTGTGGATTTATGATGAGTGACGGTGTAAGGGCCAGCAAACACTGAGAATACTTCGCCGTGATATCCCTGGCAGTTCGCAAAAAAAAGAGAATCATGTGCCGAAAAGTGTTTTGCCAGTATGCATCCCTGACCGATAAAGCATCTCTCGACCATTGCAGATTCAGAGATAACCGAATCAGAACAAACAATGAAATGATCCATGATTATACCAGGGCCAAGGAAAACAGGAGCAGATGAATTGCTGTTTACCGATCCTTCATTAAGGCTAAGAGCTCCCTCGATGTGTGAAAATGGGCCGATTTTTACATTTCGTATGTGGCCGCAATTGAAAATCTTTGTTCCCTCGCCTATATAACCTGTATCAGATTTAATTGAAGAAGAATATTTTTCTATGAGGTCGTTTATTTTATCAATAACGGGTTTACGATGTCGGTAAAGTGTATAAATATAGGCAAGATGAGACGAAAGTTTGTCCCATATCTTCACACTTCTACCGCCTGTCTCATTCATCACTGCCACTTCGGTACCGTTGCCGAAAGTAGAAACACCTTCCAGATGTATCCTTCCGCAGTTTCGTATTACAACATTATCAGCTATATTGTAATTGGCGATATAATCATGAACATTGTAAATGCAAACATTGTCACCTATTGTGCAGTTATGAATTATTGCATTTGAGATGCCGGAGATAATTGTTACTCCTGAATCGTCAATATAATTTTTTTCAAACAATCCGATTTTTACCTTGCCTGAAAACCGTACATTTCTGCATCGCAAAGGATTGAAGCCCTCTTTAACCTCGATATTATTCCATTCAGAAGCTGTGCATCCGTTGTTTGTAAGTATGTCTATTTCATTTTCAGTTAACTGTCTGTAATTCATTGTTTAAAAGCAATAATTATTATTGTTCAGACTATATTTTCATTATTGGGTTTTAATTATTAAGAAAAAATATTTTAATTTTTATTCGACTGTTACGGATTTTGCATGGTTTCGTGGCTGGTCAACGTTGCAGCCCCTCAGGACAGCGACATGATATGAAAGAAGCTGAAGAGGGATAACTGCAAGAATTCCTGAAAAAACTGGCATTATTTCCAGTACTTCAAGCACATGGTCGGCAATTTTACCAATCTGTCCATCACCTTCCGAAATAATATCAATTATTTTTCCTTTTCTTGCTTTTATTTCCTGTATGTTGTTTATTATTTTATCGTAAGTATTATCTTTTGTCGCAGCAATGACCACCGGCATGTTTTCATCAACAAGTGCTATGGGTCCGTGTTTCATTTCGGCAGCAGGGTAACCCTCGGCATGGATATATGATATTTCTTTCAATTTCAGTGCTCCTTCAGGTGCGACAGGGAAAAGATAGCCTCTGCAGAGATATAATGCGTTACGTGAATTCTTAATTATTTTAGCCACTTCCAGCGTCTGATTGTTTATTTCAAGTGTTTTCTCAACTTCCCATATTGCTGTTGAAGCACGAGTGATTTACAATATTTTCGAGCTCTTTTACCCTGCCTTTGCATTTAAATATTCCTGCTTCACCGTTAAAAAGAGCAATACCAGCCGAATCATACCCACGGTATTCAAGCCTTTTCAAGCCGTTAATAATAATGTCTTTTGCGTTCCGCGAGCCAATATAACCTATAAGTATGACTTGTTAAAAAACCAAAAATAATGATTAAAAAATATTATTAATAACGGGAATAGGCAATTTCAAATTTTACAGGGGAGGAAATATTATTTGCTTTAAGAATTAAATTTCTGTATTCTAAATCGCTAAGAGATAGTGTAAGTTCGGGTTCAGGAATTTTACCTTCCAGATAATATTGTGCGAACGATGCTATATTGAAAGTAAACTTGAGTGTTGTCGTATTCAAAGAGCCGTTATAGAATGTATTACTCATATAGTAATCCGGAACTATGTATGTATAACCTTCGGAGTTTTTATATACAAGGAAGATAAATGAGGGTATTGAGGAACTTTGGTAGATATCGCCATCAATATAAACTGGTATAGTAATTGTTGCTTTATTAACTGACACTGGCATAGAATCGCGAAAAGATGAAAGGCTTGGGAATCTTATTTTTGTATATACTCCATAAAACGATTGTAAATAGCTCAGAGTATCTTTATATCCGTCGTTTATATGTTTAATTCTTTTTTCAGGTTGGGCAGTGCTAAAATCGTGATAGTATCTGTTATATCTTACACTATTGTTGTTTATTATGAAACTATAAGAAAGATTTGAGCTTGAGGCGGTATGATAAAATACTGTGATTACAAAAGGTATATAATAGCTATCGGGGTCGAACGAAAGAATAAGAAGCCGTGGGCCGCCATTGATAACTCCTTTACCTCCCTGACTAACACTTTCACTTACTGTAACATAAATACCTTTGAAAAAACTACGGAAGTCATTTTCAATGCTTCCCTGAATGAGTCTCGCAGTATCCCGAGTAAGATATTCTCCCAGAGAAACAGGTAGATTAATTATAAGGTCTTGAATCGTATCCTTCTCGATAACCGGAAGAGAGTAAGTGCCGAGGTCATTTATCACATGAGGATCTCTTGTAGAATAATAAGTTGAATCGGAACTGAGCTTTTCAGATATTTCATAAAGGCTTATTGTTTGATTAACATTTATTTGGCCTTTAGCCCCTTCAATATGGAGATAAAGTTGTACAGAATCAACTGTAAATGAAACTCCACCGCTTGGCCATCTCTGTGTAAGTCTCAACTGGGCTACAAAATCGGACGACACATTGCCGAAATATGGGTCATAAAGCCCTCCCAGATAAGAATAAGTTTTGTTCATAGATGGTACACTGTCGCGATATTCGGTAAAAGATTCCACTTTTATAGTATCGGTGGAAGATATTTTAAAAAAATCACTATCGGGCAGTAATTCAATACCTGCTATAATTGCTTTTTCACTGCAGGAACTCAATGAAATCAAAAGTATGAATATTATTCCGGAAATAAAGTAATTAAAAAATTTACAGCTGATACGATGGCTGAAATTTTGTGTCTCCTGATAAAAGTTTGTCATAAAATTCATTATAGGCATCAATGTAAACTGATTCATCCTGATAGTCAAGCACAGGTTTCCCTGATGCTTCGATATATTTCATTAGTTCAGGGTTTATATTTTCACTGCCGATAATAATTCCGTCGGAATTTCTGATAGCAAGTCGTGATATGTTAATATAGTCTGGTTTCTTGATTAATTTAAGGTTTTCGCTGTTAATTCCGTCATACCGGAGCTTATCGGCAAACGTTGTTCTAAACGGAGTTTTAAACTCATTATTATAGACAGAATAGATAATTTTATAATTACTGAACAGCGGGTCATCATGGTAGATATCCCTGAGATAAACAGGTACGAGGGCGGTCATCCATCCGTGGCAATGAACAATATCGGGTGCCCATCTTAATTTTTTAACCGTCTCAATAACTCCGCGTGCAAAAAACAGTGCTCGTTCATCATTATCCTCAAACTCTTTGCCTGTATTATCCGCAACAACGAATTTACGCTGGAAATAATCTTCATTATCTATGAAATAAACCTGCATTCTGGCCGATTGTATTGAGGCTACTTTTATAATCAAAGGATGGTCGGTATCGTCTATAATAAGATTCATCCCGGAAAGTCGTATTACCTCATGAAGCTGATTTCGTCTTTCGTTTATACAACCATATCTAGGCATAAATGTCCTTATCTCCTTCCCTTTTTCCTGAATTCCTTGTGGAAGATATCTTCCAATTTTGGATATTTTTGTTTCAGATAAATATGGAGTAATCTCCTGTGAAATGAACAATACCTTCTTGTTTTCCATCTAACTTGCCTCGATAATTCACTTCTTTTTGAATTGCAAAGTTAGTAAAAAATTATTGAAAATAAGTATTTTTTATTGTACTATGATTTTGGTAAGCTTATTTTTGTATGAGAAAATAAGCTTCGTTTTTGTTCCCCTTGTAGAGATTATTAATATTGTTGTTAAATAAAATTATCTTCGAGAAAAAATAATCGACAGATTATGAAAGTATATTCTACTGTAAAGGAGTTACAGGAACGCCTTGGTGAAAGAAAAGCCAGACCAATTGGATTTGTTCCAACAATGGGGGCGCTTCATAAAGGCCATATTTCCCTTATTGAAGCATCGTTGAAGGAATGCCCTGTAACAGTTGTAAGCATATTTGTTAATCCGACTCAGTTTAATGACAGACAAGATCTTGAGAATTATCCCCGAATGCTGGATAAAGACATAACAATTCTATCCGGAATACTAAGGAAAGATGATATGGTTTTTTTGCCTTCAGAAAAAGAAATTTACCCAGGAAATGAAAGAGAAGTAGTGTTTGAATTTGGAAATCTCGACAAGGTGATGGAGGGTGTTCATAGGCCAGGTCATTTCAAAGGAGTTGTGCAGGTTGTAAGCAGGTTATTCGATATTGTTAATCCCGATTTTGCATTTTTCGGCCAAAAAGATTTTCAGCAACTGATAATTATCAAAGAACTTGTCCGGCAGCAGGGAAGGAATATAATAGTTGTTTCATGTCCTGTTATCAGGGAAGCAAACGGTTTGGCTATGAGCAGCCGAAACCTTTTACTTGCGCCTTCGATACAGGATAAAGCAGGAATTATTTACAAAGCTCTTTCAGATGCTGCATCAATGATAGCTACTCATGAAATAGATGAAATAAAGGACTATGTGAATAAGTGTATAAATGACACTAATGATTTCGAGCTCGAATATTTCGAAATTGCAGATGATACCGAGCTGAAGCTTGTTGAAACACGCAGAACAATGGAGCCTGGTAAAAGATATTTCGGATGTATAGCTGTACGCGCCGGTAAAATAAGGCTTATAGATAATATAGAATTCAATTGTCCGGTTTCAAAAGGTTAATTAACTTTGTTGCAGAATTATAAAAAATATGAGATATGCTGATAGAGATTGTTAAGTCTAAAATTCATAATGTTTCCGTCACGGAGGCAAATCTCAATTATATCGGCAGTATAACGATTGATGAGGATCTTATGGATGCTGCCGGAATCATCGAGAATGAAAAGGTGCAGGTTGTCAATATTAATAACGGGGAACGGCTTGATACTTATGTTATTAAAGGTGAAAGGGGATCGGGCAGTATTTGTCTTAATGGCGCTGCAGCAAGAAAATTTGCCGTTGGAGATGTGATTATTATCATTTCTTATGCCTCCATGACCATGGAAGAAGCAAAAACCTTCAGGCCCAAAATTCTTTTCCCCGACACTGCCACCAATAAACTTATATAAGATTGAGCCTTAAAAGAAGCTTAACCCAGGCACTAAAATTTCTTGCTTTTCTCATTGCGGGAATTGCTCTGCTCTGGCTTGCCTTTAGAAAGGTAAACTTTTCGGAACTTATTATCAAGCTCTCAGAAGCACGATACGAATGGCTGATTCTCTCAATAATCTTTGCATCTCTTGCTTATGTAAGCAGAGCCAGGAGATGGGTGCTTCTTGTTAATCCTCTGGGATATAAACCTGGATTCCGTAATACTTTTCATGCCATGATGATCGGATATCTTGCAAATATTGTTTTGCCACGTTTAGGAGAGGTAATCCGTTGTATTGCACTGGGCAGAAAAGAAAAAATCCCTGCAAGCCAGCTTTTTGGAACTGTTGTTATAGAAAGAACTGTTGATGTTATTTCATGCCTTTTGATTATGATTATCATGTTATTAGCAAAAGGGAGCATGCTTGGATCTTTCCTGATAGATAATGTTTATATTCCGGTGCATGAAAAAATAATATCATTGTTTGGTTCAACACTGGTTTTCTGGATTACTTTGCTCGTTCTTATGTTTGTTGCATTCTGTCTGATTTACCGGTTTAGAAATAACCTCAGAAAAATAAGGTTTTTCGATAAGCTTTTTAATGTTTTAAAAGGTATTGTCACAGGATTGAAAACTATAATGACATTGGAAAGAAAAAAGGAATTTCTTTTTCATACATTATTTATATGGACTAATTATGCGTTAATGACATGGGTGGTGTTTTTTTCACTTAAAAGTACTTCGAGTCTGGATTTCGCCGATGGGATTTTCATTCTTATATTAGGTAGTATTTCGACTGCGGTTCCCGTACAGGGTGGCATAGGAGCTTTTCATTTTATTATATCACGCGGCTTCAATGCAATATATGGTATCAGCCTCGAAGACGGACTTGCGTATGCTGTGCTTTCCCATGAGTCGCAGCTTATTTTTAGTGCTATTCTCGGATTTATTGCGTTTTACGCTCTTGTTAAGAAGGAAAAAATCAAACTGACCCCGTATGACTAAAAATAAGACAATATGGGTTTGTCAGAATTGCGGCGCCGAATCGGTCAAGTGGCTTGGACGATGCCCGGCCTGTGGTGAATGGAACACTTATCACGAAGAGGTAACTCTTCTTCAGCCGCGTGGAGAAGCATTCCCGGGTAAATTTAATGAAAAGAGAAAACCTGAGCTTCTCTCTTCAATATCTTCTTATGAAAAACCGAGGTATAAGAGTTGCATCGGAGAACTCGATAGAATTCTTGGCGGTGGTTTAGTGCCGGGTTCACTTGTACTGCTTGGAGGAGAACCTGGTGTGGGCAAATCAACCATGGCTCTGCATCTGGCTCTTGCAACCCCGGGCAGGAAAGTACTGTACGTATCAGGAGAGGAAAGCGGAGAACAGATAAGCTTGAGAGCAAAAAGATTGGGTAAAAGCAACCCTGAATGTTATGTGCTTTGTGAAACGGAACTTGAAAACATCACAGCTTACTCTGAACAAATCAGACCGGAAATAATTATAATTGATTCCATTCAGACTGTAAGTACCACTTTACTTGAATCACCTGCCGGTTCAGTTTCACAGGTGAGAGAGTGTGCGGCAAGGCTCCTTAAATATTCTAAGCTTACAGGCGTCCCTGTAATATTGATAGGACATATAACAAAAGACGGGACTCTTGCCGGCCCAAGAGTACTTGAGCATATTGTTGATGTTGTTCTTTACTTCGAAGGCGATAATAATTATATATACCGAATTCTACGTCCAGTAAAAAACAGGTTCGGTTCAACTTCTGAAATCGGAATTTTTGAGATGACTGAAAGCGGCCTGAAAGAAGTGGTCAATCCGTCGGAAATGTTTATTAATACACATGATGAGGCGCTTAGTGGTGTCGCCATTGCAGCAACGGTAGAGGGAATCAGACCATTTATGATTGAAACACAGGCTCTTGTAAGTAGTGCTGTTTATGGAACTCCTCAGAGGAGTTCAACAGGTTTTGACATCAGAAGGCTTAATATGCTTCTCGCCATTCTCGAAAAGCGTGCAGGCTTCAAACTCGGCATGAAGGACGTCTTTCTCAACATTGCCGGAGGCATAAGGGTTTCAGATCCTGCAATAGATCTTGCCGTGATAAGTTCTATTCTCTCTTCGAACCTTGATGTACCTATAAATAAAAATGTCTGTTTTGCCGGAGAAGCAGGCCTTTCAGGAGAGATAAGGCCGGTATCGGTTGTTGAACAGCGAATAAAGGAAGCTGCAAAAATGGGATTTGAAAGTATAGTAATTTCAAGTTATCAGAAGATAAAATATTTAGGAAATATCAAGATAAAAATAATTAAAGCAGGGAAGGTAGAACAGCTTGTAAAATACCTTTTTGGCTGAAAATCAATAACGTTCAATATAGTTTGATCTTCGTACTGAATTTCTGTTTATCTTCTCACAATCGAGTTCCATAAAAAAGTTTGTCGGTTTTTCAAATATATCTGCTTCCATTATTCCGAGTCCCGGATCGGCATAAAGTTTCTTCAGAAAAAGTGCCATTATGGGCATAGCGATTCTGGCACCCTGGCCTTCTCCGATTGTTTCGAAATGAATGCTTTGATCTTCCCATCCGCTCCATACTCCACCAACAAGGTTAGGCAACACTCCCATATACCAGCCGTTTCCATGGTTCTGAGTGGTACCTGTCTTACCTCCCATCTGATTCTTAAAGTCATAGGTTACCCGCATACCTATTGCTGTGCCCTGATTAACAACGCCCTGTAATAGGTCGAGCATCAGATAGGCCTGTTCTTCGGTAATAACTTCCTCTACCTTTGTATTGAAACGCGAAATAACATTGCCGTTTTTATCTTCGATACGGGTCACATACACTGGCTTTGTATAGACGCCTTTATTTGCAAATGTTCCGTATGCGGCCGTCATTTCTTCAAGAGATATATCGGAAGTGCCCAGAAAAATTGAATATACTGGGTCAATATAGCTTCTTATACCCATCCGGTGCATCAGATCAACCACAGCTTGTGGTGTAAACTGTGTCATCAGCCAGGCTGAGATATAATTTTCTGATTTTGCAAGTCCCCATTTTAATGTAACCATTTTACCGTGATATTCTTTTGGGCCTGAGCTTTTTGGCCTCCAGATAGAATCACCTACAATGAAAGTCCGGGGGATATTTTCCACCTCGTAGCATGGTGAATAACCATCCTGGATTGCCAGAGTATATAAAAAAGGTTTTATAGTGCTTCCCACCTGTCTTTTCTGTTCGGTAACGGCATCATATTTGAAATACTTGAAATTAGGTCCTCCTACATAGGCTTTTACAAACCCGGTATGTGGATCCATAGCCATGAAGGATGAGCGCATAAAATACTTATAATATCGTATTGAATCGAGAGGAGTCATCACGGTGTCTCTTTCCCCATTCCAGGAAAAAACTTTCATACGAACTGGAGTATTAAATGCAAGCATTATTGAGTCAATAGGAATTTTTCGACGCGACATTTGCCTGTATCTATCGGTTCTTCTCACGGCCATCATCATGATTTCCTCGACTTGCTTTTTAGTGAGATCGTCTGAGAATGGAGGATTTTTGAAAGTTTTTGCAAGCTTGTTGAATGCAGGCTGTATATTTTGCGAGAGATGTTCAGTGAGAGCGTCTTCGGCATATTTCTGCATTTTTGAATTTATAGTTGTATATATCTTCAGGCCATCCTTATAGAGATTATAGTTTGAGCCGTCGGGTTTTTTATTTTTTCGACACCATCCATAGAGAGGATTGTTCTCCCACTGCCACACGGCCTCATTGTATTGATCTTCATAAGAGAAAAATCTTGGGTCAGGCTCAAATTTGATCATGGTAGTACGGATAAATTCTCTCAGATAGGTAGCAAGCCCTGATGTATGGTCTTCCTGCTGAAAATCTGTTAAAAGTGGTAGCCGACTCACCGAATCGGCCACGTGCTGTGTGATATAGCCGTACTTGGCCATTTGTCCAATAACGATATTCCTTCTTTTTACCATTCTCAGTGAATCTCTCAGCGGATTGTAGAGAGTCGAGTTTTTTAGCATACCCACAAGAGTTGCTGCCTGTTGGAGGTTCAGTGAATCGGGTGTTGTATTGAAATATACATGTGCTGCTGATCTTATTCCCTTGGCATTATATATAAAATCATATTTATTGAGATACATCGTAATAATCTCCTCTTTGGTATAGCTTTTTTCGAGCTTTACTGCTGTTTGCCATTCTTTTAATTTTGTTATGCCAAGCTTTATCATCCTTTTTAAGGAGGATGTTTTTGTAGTGTCTCTCGGGTAAAGAAGCTTTGCAAGTTGTTGTGTTATTGTACTTCCGCCGCCGGTATTCTGGCCAAGCAATATTGTCCGGACAGCTGCTCTTCCCACACCACGTATATCGATTCCGGAATGCCTGAAAAACCGTATATCTTCTGTTGCAATAAGTGCATTTATAACATTTGGGGAAATTTCATCATATTCTACCCATGAAAGGTTTTCTTTTTCTGCATAAAATTTTCCGAGAAGTATTCCGTCTTCAGAATATACTTCGGATGCGAGACTGTTCTCAGGGTTTTCAAGTTCCTCGAAAGTGGGCATTGGCCCAAATTTTCCTGCTGAAATAAGAATAAATAATATGGCCAAAACAACAAACGGGAATGCAAATATTCCCCAGAACCATAATAAATATTTTTTATAAATGTTTTGGCTGTTCATATATGCATCATAATTTGCGTGCAAAATTAATAATAAACAAAGAATCTTTAAAGTTTATTTTGAAGTTTGACGTCTAATTGATTTACTTTGTCGCATTTTATAAATTTGAAAAATTTTGAACCATGATTGAAAATCTGGTTATAGTGGAATCGCCTGCAAAAGCCAGGACTATTGAGAAGTTCCTTGGCAAAAATTTCCGGGTTGTATCAAGTTATGGGCATATTCGAGACCTTGCAAAAAAGAACCTCGGCATTGATATACCAGCCGGTTTTATACCACATTATGAAATTCCTGAAGAAAAGCAGAAAGTGGTGAACGAGCTAAGAAAGATAAGTTCTGAAGCAAAGTCGGTATGGATTGCATCGGATGAAGATCGGGAAGGTGAAGCTATTGCATGGCATTTGATAGAAGTGCTAAATCTTGATCCGGCGAAAACCAAAAGAATAGTATTTCATGAAATAACCAAGACAGCAATAGAAGAGGCAATTAAATCGCCACGTACGGTTGATATGAACCTTGTAAATGCCCAGCAAGCAAGGAGAATACTTGATCGTCTTGTAGGTTTTGAAATATCACCAGTTTTATGGAAGAAAGTGCAGCCAGCACTTTCGGCGGGAAGAGTGCAGTCAGTAGCGGTACGACTTATTGTAGAAAGGGAGAAGGAAATTATCAGGTTTAAGCCTGAATCTTCATTCAGGATAAACGCTCTTTTCAGAACAACGCCCGAAAAGACGGATTCAAGACTTATAAGGGCTGAAGCAACCGGAAAGTACTCTGACGAAAAACAAGCACTTCAGTTCCTCGAACAATGTAAAGAAGCTGAATTTTTAGTTCAAAATATTTCCGTCAAGCCCGGGACACATTCTCCTGCAGCACCATTCACAACATCAACTTTACAGCAGGAGGCTTATCGTAAACTTGGTTTTTCAGTGGCACAGACGATGGCTATTGCTCAGAAGCTTTATGAAGAGGGTAAGATAACATATATGCGCACTGATTCCACAAACTTGTCGAATCTTGCACTTTCAAAGGCCCGGGAAGTTATCATTTCGGAATATGGTGAGAAATACTCAAAAACGCGACAGTTTAAAACAACAATTAAAGGTGCCCAGGAAGCTCATGAGGCTATACGGCCGGCATATCTCGACAAAAAAACTATTTCCGGGACACAGGCTGAGAAGAAACTTTATGAACTTATCTGGAAGCGTACTATCGCATCTCAAATGGCAGATGCCAAAATTGAAAGGACCATCGTTTCAATCGGTATGAATAATTCCAGTGCAGGATTTACAGCGACAGGCGAGACAGTTCTTTTTGACGGTTTTTTGAAACTTTATAGCGAATCTGTAGATACGGAAAACGGTGAAGAGGAGAAAACTCTATTTCCACCTCTTAGACCAGGGATGCGACTTTATTATGAAAGAATAACTGCATCAGAAAAATATACTTCTCCTCCACCAAGATATACTGAGGCAAGCCTTGTTAAAAAATTGGAAGAAATGGGCATCGGAAGGCCCTCGACTTATGCACCAATAATTTCCACAATACAGGCGAGAGGTTATGTCGCAAGAGAGGATAGACCGGGAGAAAAAAGAAAAATTTCAGTCCTTGAGCTTTCCGACGGGAAAGTGTCAAAATCTTCAAAAATAGAAATGGCAGGGAAAGAAAAATCAAAACTTTTCCCAAGAGATATTGGTATGATAGTAAATGATTTTCTGATAGAAAACTTTTCAGGGATAGTGGATTATAATTTTACGGCAGAGGTTGAAGAGCAGTTTGACAAAATCGCATCAGGTCAGTTGCTATGGAATAAAATGCTTGAAAATTTCTACGATTCCTTTCACATTTCGGTGAAGGAAAGCCTTGAAAAGAAAAACAGAAAAAAAATTTCCCGCATACTTGGAACTCATCCTGTAACAGGTAAAACTATTTCGGTTAAAATGGGAAGATATGGACCAGTTGCACAAGCCGGAGATACGGAAAAGGGCGAAAAACCTCAATTTGCAAGTCTGCAGAAAAATCAGCTAATCGAATCAATAACACTCGAAGAGGCAATACGGCTGTTTGATCTGCCTCGAAACCTCGGAGAAATTGAAGGAGATGAAGTTATCGTCAATACAGGTAAGTTTGGCCCATATATTAAGTATAGGAATAAATTCTATTCACTCAAGAAAAATATTGACGATCCCTACAGCATAAGCCTGGAAAGAGCTGCAGAACTAATAAAAGAAAAGGAGAATCTGGAAAAACAAAAAGTTATCAAAACATTAGAGGATATAAAGATCCTTAATGGAAGATATGGGCCTTATATAAGCTATAATGGACAGAATTATAAGATTCCAAAAGGAACCAATCCATTGGAACTCACCAGAGAAGAGTGTATGAAAATCATTGAAAGGAAATCTAAAACCGGCAGGAAATGATTGATATAAATGACTATTTTGATCCGGTAAGCATCGAAAAACCGCGATATGAATATCTTTCCCAGTCAGCCGGTTTTTCACATAACCTTGAAATACATACCGATAACAAAGCGATAACTTTCCCGGGTAACTATAACATTACAATAATCGGAGTCCCTGAAGAGAGAAATTCTCCGAATGTAGGTTGTGAAAGAGGGCCCGAAGCTATACGGCAACGACTTTATATGTTGTCGCGAGTGCCGGGCAAAACAAAAATTGCCGACTTTGGAAATATGAAGAAAGGGAAAAGCTTCGACGATACTATTGCCGGACTTTGCGATATTCTCTGTTTACTGGCAAATGAAAATATTATCTCGGTAATCATCGGCGGCAGCAGTGCTCTTACTCTTGCAATAGATAAGTTTTTTGCAGCTCGGACGCAGCCTTATACGCTTGCAACAATTGATTCAAGAATTGATTTTCAACCGGGTAGGGGAGGAAATGATTCATTCAGTTACCTGAATAACATTATTTATAGCGACAAAAGTTATGTAAATCACTTTGTAAATATAGGATATCAGACTTATTTAAATGATCCTCAAACTATTAACTGGCTTCAAAAACGAAAATCAGATCTTATGAGAGTCGGCGACGTTAGAGGATATATAAGTTTAACAGAACCTCTTCTGAGAGATTCGGATGCTGCATTGATTGACATAGCTTCTGTAAGACAGGCAGATGCGCCCGGAACTATGTTTCCCTCGCCAAATGGTTTCTATGGGGAAGAGATATGTTTACTTGCTCGATATGCTGGAATATCAGAAAGTGTAAGGGTCTTCGGTATTTTTGAAGTCAATCCTTCCGTCGACAGAGGTTTTCAAACATCTGATATTGCAGCACAGATAATATGGTTTTTCCTTGAGGGATTTGGCCAGCGCCAATATGAATCGGCTATGCTTGACGATCAGTCAACAGGCCGTTTTACACGTTACCATGTTCAGATTTCGGGAATTGACGAGGAACTGATTTTCGTAAAAAGCAATCTCACGGAGAGATGGTGGATGGAAATTAATAACGGAACGGGACAGGTAAAACATATTGCATGTTCGCATGAAGATTATCTTTTAGCAAACAGGAATGAGGTACCGGACCGGTGGATTAAAGCTATAGCCAGGATGAACAGATAATACTTGTTTTATAATCATTTGCCGTCAGTATAATATTCTTTATCACTGAATTTCCATACAATTATCAAAATATATCGAATAATATTAAATAAATAATTAAATATTTGTATGATTTAAGTATTTTTCTTTATTTTTACTGCATTGTTATTATTAACTATTGCCGGAACTTGTAATAGAAATGAAGAAACTAAATATGCTGTTTCTTGTTATCTTTATTCTGACTCCAAATCTCAAAGGTCAGCAAGATCCTGTTTCAAGCCAGTATATGTTTAATATATTTTATTTTAATCCAGGTTTTGCAGGTATTTCCGGTATGGTATGTGCGACGGCAATTTCGCGTCAGCAATGGGTCGGATTCAAAGGTGCACCGTCCACAAATCTTTTCAGTGTTAATGCACCTCTTAGGCTGTTCGGTACAGAAGGCGGGATAGGTCTAATAGTCGATAATGACAAGATAGGCTTTGATTCCGATATAAAGATTTCCGGCTCATATTCATATCATTTTAGTTTAGGGGCAGGGAAATTAGGTGCAGGGATAATATTAGGGGTGATTAATAAATCGCTGAATCCGACATGGCAGATACCTTCTAGCGATGTGCATACACCGGTTTCAGGCGATCCTCTTATTCCTGAAAATAAAGAAAGCCATGTTGCTTTTGATGCGGGACTGGGGGTTTATTATACAACTGATAAATTTTATGGAAGTTTATCGGTAACACATTTAAATCAGGCGGAATTTAAGTTTACAAAAGGTCATCCTTATATGAGCCGTCATTATTATGCTGTTGCAGGATATAATATGCAATTGGGGAATCCGGCTTTTGAATTCCTGCCTTCAGTTTTTGCTTTCAGCGACGGGCGTGTTGTACAATTTACTGTAAATTCACTTATAAGATACAATAAAAAAGTATGGGGTGGCGTTTCATACAGAGCCAGTGATGCTCTTTCAGGCATTGTTGGAATAGAACTCTATAACGGAATTCGAATCGGTTACTCTTACGATTTCATACTTTCGGATATCCGCAAGAGTTCGAGTGGCTCTCATGAATTTATGGTAAATTATTGTTTTGATATAAATTTGGGCAAAAGCCCTAAAAAATATAAAAGTATTAGATTTTTGTGATTATTTAATAAAAAATTACTTACTTGCATATAAAATCAAATGTTTATTATGAAAAAGGCAATTTTTTTCAGTCTGGTTTTAATTCTATTGTTAAATAGCTGCGGCACATCGGATACCGGTGAACTAACGGGAGTAATGGGAAGGAAAAAGTTTTTTGAGCCTGAGCCTTACCAGATGGCTTTCATTCCGGCAGGCAGTTTCGTTATGGGTCCCAGCGATGAGGATGCTGTTCATGCATTGAATTCACTTTCAAAAACAGTAACGGTTGAAGCATTCTGGATGGACCAGACAGAAGTAACAAATAATAAATATCGTCAGTTTGTCAATTATGTCCGCGATTCTATTCTCAGAACAAAGCTGGGTGAAGCAGGCATTGAAGGTCGTGCATATTACATGACTGATAAAGAGGGCAATGAAATTGAACCCAAGGTTCTCAACTGGGACGAGAAAATTGATCTTCGTGATGAGCAAACCGCTGAAATAGTTGAAGAGATGTATTACCCCCCACAGGAAAGATTCAACGGGAGAAAAGAAATTGATACGAGAAAACTTAATTATTCTTATTACTGGGTTGATTATAAACAGGCAGCAAGAGTTCCTTATGTTCAGGATTATAAAGCAGGAACAGGGAAATATAATGGTGAGTCATATAACCTTGAAGGAATTAGTTCTCCAGTTAATGATCGTTCGGCTTTTATTATTCACGACATTATCAATGTTTATCCCGATACACTTTGCTGGATCAGGGATTTTACATATTCGCTTAACGATCCTCAGACTTCGATCTATTTCTGGCATCCTTCATTCGACGATTATCCTGTTGTAGGAGTTTCATGGGTTCAAGCCAGAGCGTTCAGTGTATGGAGAACCGATTATATGAATACTGCTCTTAGAAAAAACGGCATTCCCGATGTTCAGTCCTATCGTCTTCCCACTGAAACTGAATGGGAATATGCTGCAAGAGGAGGGCTTGATCTTTCAATGTATCCATGGGGAGGCCCTTATACACGAAATTATAAAGGATGTTTTTTAGCCAACTTCAAACCCCTAAGGGGCAATTATATTGATGACGGCTCTGTTTATACAGCTAAAGTTGGCTCCTATGAACCCAATGAGTATGGACTTTATGATATGTCGGGCAACATAGCCGAATGGACATCAACAGCATATCAACCTGTAGAATATATTTTCACGCACGATCTTAATCCTAATTATGAATATAATGCTAAACCACAGGATCCTCCTGTAATGAAACGTAAAGTAATCCGAGGAGGTTCATGGAAAGATATCGCATATTTCCTTCAGACAAGTTCGAGAGATTACGAATATCAGGATTCTACAAAACCTTACATAGGATTTCGTAATGTCAGATCTTATATCGGAGTAAAATAAATTATTTAAATAATACTTAAAACATAAATATATGAGTCTTGCAGAATTAGTACAAAGTAGTGGATGGAAGAACTTAATTGCAAAACTTTACGGCTTTGGAGCTTCCATAGTTATATTAGGAGCACTTTTTAAGATACAGCACTGGCCTATGGCAGGAACCATGCTTACTATTGGGCTCTGCACCGAGTCAATAATCTTCTTTTTTTCAGCATTTGAACCATTGCACGAAGAAGTAGATTGGTCACTCGTTTACCCTGAACTTGCCGGAATAACAGAGGAAAGCGAAGAGCAGCTACCTGCAAGCGGAAAATATCGCGATCCTTACTTCCAGAGACTTGGAGCAGCTGTTGCTGGCGTCGGCGGAGGTGGAGGTGCTGGATCAGCTGCCCTTGCAAAATTTGATGAGATGCTTGAAAAGTCGGAAATCACTCCTGAACTTTTCCAGAATCTCGGAGCAGGCTTAAAGAAAATAAGTGAAGCTACTACTAATATGAATGCCATGGTGGATGTTTCTTCAGCCTCCGAAAAATATCTCGAAACAATCAAATTGGCTGATGAATCTCTTAGCAAACTTAATGAATCATATCAGGCCACTACAAAGATTATAAATGAAACCGGATTAAACTACAGAAGCATTTCAGATACATTATCAATCATTGAAATGGGGGGCAAATCTTACAAGGAACAGATTGAAGCTCTAAATAAAAATATGTCTGCCCTGAATGCTGTTTATGAACTTCAGCTGAAAGGTGCAAATAATTATGTTAAAGAATCTGAATCACTTTACAAAGAACTTCAGAGCCTGGTGGAAGACCTGGCCCATTCGGCAAGTGATACTAAAAAATATCGCGAACAGATTGCAAAACTTAATGAAAACCTTTCAGAATTGAATAATGTTTACGGGAATATGCTGGCTACGATAAAGTAAACCTGTAATCCATGTTCATTAATTAATTCAAATTATTTGAAAAATGGCTCAAGAGAAGCTATCTCCACGGCAAAAGATGATCGGACTTATGTACCTGGTACTGACTGCTATGCTTGCCCTGAACGTATCAAAGGAAGCCGTGGAAGCGTTTAAAAATATTGACAAAGGCCTTTCCAAAACTCTTGAAAACTATTCGGCAAAAAACAACATGATTTATGAAACCTTCGACAGAGTTGCGGCACAAAATCCAGCAAAGGCAGGACCAGCAAGAGATAAAGCTTATGAAGTGAAGCAAAGATCAGATGAGTTATTCGATTATCTTCAGGACCTTAAAATTGAAATAATAAAAACGGCTGAAGGAGACGACACTCCAGCCGTGAATGGCAGAGAAGTTATAATTGATGAGGTTAAAAAAATTGATCAAATAGATGTCCCTTCTCAAATACTCATCGGAGCCCATGAAAATGGAAAAGCAAATGACCTGAAAGCAATGATTAATACATACCGAGATGATATGATAACATTGTTGAACGGGAGAAGTATCTCAATTGAGGAATCGCTAAGAAGCATATTCAATACAGACGACGTTATTAACAAAGAAGGAGAAAAAGAGAGGTGGGAAAACTATACTTTCCAGATGTTACCTCTGGTTGCAACCGTCACACTACTTTCCAAAATGCAGATTGATGTACGAAATGCCGAGACAGACCTTCTTAATTTCCTTTATGAACAAATTGATGCCCGCTCATTTAAATTCAATAAAATATTTGCAACAGTTAAGCCGGCTTCAACTTATGTTATGCAGGGCAATGATTATATGGCCGAGGTTTTTCTCACCGCTATTGATACTACTCAGGTGCCTAAAATTACAGTCGGAGAATACAGGTCCACTGTAAATGCCGATGGATCAGTGAAATATGAAATGGTTGGTGATTATATAACTCTTCCTGTGGATCAGGCGGGTAGAGGAGTATATAAGGTAAAGGCTAATACTATTGGTGCTAAAACGTGGGGCGGCCTGATTACACTGAAAGCACCTGACGGATCAATGGTTTCATATCCTTTCAAAGAGGAATACTCAGTTGGCGCACCTAACGTAGTTATTTCACCAACTGCTATGAACGTGCTTTATGCCGGTATCGAGAATCCAATTGATATATCAGTACCTGGCGTTGGCTCTGATAAAATAAGGGCAGCCATGAGAAACGGAAATATTCAGAAAGGTAAAGTTAAAAATACAAAAGGTGAAAACTTCCCGGGCGAATGGAAGGCCATGCCAGCCAATGATGCTGTCGGACAAACGGCACAAATTATTGTATCGGCAGAAATCAGTGGTAAATTACAGCCTTTCCAGCCAATGGAATTCAGAATAAAAGCAATACCAAAACCTGTTGCAATGTTCGCTGGAAAAACCGGAAGTGCGTCCGTAAGCAAGAGCGAACTTGAAGCTCAACAAGCTTTGTTTGCCGTGCTTGAAGGATTTGATTTCGACCTGAGATATAATATCATCGAATTCAGACTTTCAACAACCGAAAAAGGATTCGATATATCCAGAGATAGCAAAAGCAACCTTTTAACTGCCGACCAGAAAGCACTTGTAAAAGGACTTACCAGAGGCAGAAAATTAATTATTGAAAATATAAAAGCAATGGGTCCCGACAGAAGACCACAGGAACTTGCACCTATAATTATTACCGTTAATTAGAAAATATATATCGGCAATGAAGAAAAAAATATTTTACGGAATTATTCTTTTAATGTTCGGCACTTTTATTAATGCTAATGCCCAGACATTTAAAGATATTTATCAAAAATCCATTACAGAAAATCAGAAAATAAACTACCCTTATCTTAGGGAAGCTGATGTGGTATGGTCAAAATTCATTTACAGAATAATCGATCTACGCGAGAAAATCAATCAACCGCTATATTATCCTACCAAGACTATGCCCGACGGAAGAAAAAACTTTATGGGTATTCTACTCGAAGAAATAAAGGCGGGCCGACTTAATGCTTATGATTATAACCTGGTTGTTGATACATTACCTATTAGTCTTACTTATGCCGATGTTGAGTCAAAGCTTGGCGCTAAACTTGTTACTACCCAAATTCAGGACGTCAACACTCAAATTCTAAAAGATACAGTTATTCAGCAACAAGCAAATCCAGCCGATGTAAAACAACTCCTTCTTTATGAACAATGGTTCTTCGATAAGAAGCATTCTAAACTCGATGTAAGAATAATTGGTATCTGTCCTATTTATATTTATTTCGACCAGGCAACACAACGTACAGTGCGTAATCCCACCTTCTGGGTAAGATATGATGAGATAAGAGACCTGCTTGCTAAAAAGGAGGTATTCAATGCATTTAACGATTCACAAAGAATTTCTTATGACGATCTCTTTATGCTAAGAAAATTCGGAAGTTACATATATGGTGAATCTAATGTGTTCGACGACAGGTCAATAGTTGAATATGCTACAGGGAAAGATGCTATGTTCGAAGCAGAAAGAATTAAAAAGGAAATATCTAATTTTGAACACGATTTGTGGGAATATTAGAATAAATTGATAGAATAAAAAGGAAGTGTCTTAATTGCCACTTCCTTTTTTTTTATTCTTATTTCGTTTTAAGTCTAAAGATATTTTTCACCTGTTTTCTTCTTAACATCCTCGAGGTAATATTTAATATTCTGTTCATCTTTTTTCTTAACTATCATAAGGATATCACCTGAGTCGACAATAATATAGTCTTCAAGGCCTTCTAATACAGCTATTTTTCCTGGTGTAATATTGACAATATTATAAAATGTGTTATAAGTAAACAATTCACCGCTAGTAACAACATTTCCGTAACTATCTGCCGCAGAATGTTCATAAAGAGAGCTCCAGGTACCAAGATCCGACCATCCAATATCTGTATATATAACATACACGTTGTCAGCTTTCTCCATTATAGCATAATCAATTGAAATATTTTTAAATGAGATATATGTTCGTGATATAAAAGACTCTTCTTCCTCGGTACCAAGAAAATCCTTTCCTTCCTTAAAAGCCGTGTATATGTCGGGTAAATACTTTGAAAAAGCTTCGAGTATTGAATTGAGATTCCAAAAAAATATTCCTGAGTTCCAGTAAAAGTCGCCACTTTCAAGAAACACTTTCGCTAGCTCAATATTAGGTTTTTCAGTAAATGTCTTAACTTTAAACAGTTTATCATATCCTGGCATAGGCTTTTTGCGGTTTGCCTGTATATATCCATAACCTGTTTCAGGTCTGTCGGGTTTAATGCCAAGAGTTAGAAGAGCATTATGATTTGCAACAAATTCAAAAGCCCTATTAATAACATTACAGAATTCATCCTCTTTAGTAATAAGATGATCGGAAGGTGTTACTGCAATTACGGCATCGGGGTTTTCTTTCTTTATTCTAAAAACGCCATAAGCTATGCATGGAGCTGTATTTCGTCTCAAGGGTTCAGCTAGTACCCTGTCCGAACTAATTCCAAGTTGTTCGATTGCTATTTCTTTGTGTTCGACATTTGTAACGACAAAAATATTTTCTTCAGGACATACTTTTTTAAAACGTCTATAAGTCTCCTGAATAAGAGTCTCTCCCCTTCCTAGAATATCGAGAAACTGTTTGGGTTTTTGTTTCCGGCTTAAAGGCCAGAAACGGCTGCCAATGCCACCAGCCATAATTATTACGTATCGATTTTTCATTATTCGATGGATTTTTATTCACATTATTGCAAATATAAGAACAATTTATACAGCGATACGCTTTTATAATATTGATCAGGTTAATACGGCAATTATTTATAATTTTATGCGCTGGAAAACATACGAAATGTTCAAATTTCTTGAAAGCTTAGGACGCTATTTCATTCTACTTGGAAAGGTATTTTCAAAACCTGAGAAAGCATCGGTTTATTATAAACAGACCATTAAAGAATTGATTTTTCTTGGGATCAATTCAATAGGAATAACTGTGATTATTTCATTTTTTATGGGTGCCGCGATTACACTTCAGACGGCTTATAATACTGAAAATCCTATTTATCCTGCATACCTTATAGGGTTGGGATGTCGCGATTCAATAATTCTTGAATTTTCCTCCACAATAGTAGCACTTATTCTTGCAGGAAAGGTAGGCTCAAATATTGCATCTGAAATCGGAACAATGAGAGTTACCGAACAAATAGATGCTCTTGAGATTATGGGAGTAAACTCTGCTTCATATTTAATACTTCCAAAAATGATAGCTACTCTTATTTTCAATCCTTTCCTCACAATGATTAGTATTATTGTAGGAATAGCTGGAGGATGGTTTATAGGAACTCAGGTAATTGGAGTAATAACTTCTGAACAATTTATATACGGAATACAATATGCATTTATACCTTATTATATAACTTATACACTTATTAAAACCGTGGTCTTCGCTTTCCTTATTACAAGCATTTCAGCTTACCAGGGATATTTTGTAAAAGGAGGATCGCTTGAAGTTGGACAGGCCGCAACAAAGTCAGTTGTATACAGTAGCGTTTATATTCTGATATTCAATGTTATACTCACACAATTGTTACTATCATGATTATAGTAAAAAATCTAAGTAAATCATTTAACGGCCGTAAGGTGCTTTCAGATATCAATATAACATTTGAAACAGGTATCACAAATTTAATTATAGGACAAAGCGGATCAGGTAAAACGGTGTTGCTAAAATCAATTGTGGGCCTTCATGAT
Organism: Bacteroidales bacterium; assembly: GCA_018056245.1. Classification (GTDB taxonomy): domain Bacteria; phylum Bacteroidota; class Bacteroidia; order Bacteroidales; family VadinHA17; genus LD21. Next base: position 406 of record JAGPFZ010000019.1, on the reverse strand, counting down.
ATTGACAGCGGCGAAGTATGGTTCGATGATGTATTGTTTAACAAACTCGAATTTAAACAGAAGAAAGAAATAAGAAAGCAAATGGGAATGCTTTTTCAGGGCAGTGCACTTTTCGACTCGATTACTGTTGAACAAAACGTTAGATTTCCTCTTGACATGTTCACAAATATGACCATGAAGGAAAAAATCAGAAGGGTAAATTTTTGCCTTGAACGTGTAAATATCATCAATGCGAACGATTTGTACCCTGCCGAACTTTCAGGGGGGATGAAAAAAAGAGTGGCAATAGCGCGCGCTATTGCACTTAATCCGAAATACCTGCTTTGTGATGAACCTAACTCGGGCCTCGATCCGATTACCGCAAATCGTATTGATAAACTGATAAGAGAAATTACTGAGGAATATT
>JAGPFZ010000054.1:7124-8707 GCA_018056245.1 Bacteroidales bacterium | reverse complement strand
TTGGAGATTTCGCTTATATAACCGATGCAAATAGAATACCTGAAGAAAGTAAAGAAAAACTTTATGGCGTAAAATATCTTGTTGTAAATGCATTAAGAAAAGAAAAACATATATCTCATTTTAATCTCAGTGAGGCAATAGATTTTATAAAAGAAATCTCACCACGTCAGGCATATCTTACTCATATTAGCCATCAAATGGGATTATACAGTGAAGTGTCGAAAGAACTCCCTGATGAAATAACACTGGCTTACGACGGCTTAACTGTTGTATTTGACCAGTAGTTATTGGCCTATCTTTTTTTCATGCTTTTCTGAAGTTTTTTTTGATAGTTTTCAGAGAAAAAATATCTGTTTCTTCCTAACTGTGTAGTATTAACATGCGATGCCTTTTTCCTTTTTTCCATCCAGGGATTTTGTTTTGATGCAGCACAGCCAGAAACTAGAATACTAAAAGCCATAAAAAGAAAGAAACCTGGCCTCAATATTTTTAAAAAACTTTTCATCAATCCTGATATAAGTTGATTAAGTTTTAAAAATAATTTTTAATTATTAAACGAAGAAATTTTTATAAGGTTACTTTTCTTGTTTAAAATATGATTGATATAAAGTAAAATTTTACGTTACAGGGAAATTAGTTTCGGAATTGTTAATGCCATAATGCCGAAGATTTAAGAAAAACAACTTTAATGAGTTGTTTGATTATATTTTGAGTTTTTTCTCTATTTCAAGAATTTGGTTTCTGAAGTTTTTATCGGTATCAATCATGTTATTTACTGTTTTGCAGGCATGTAATACAGTTGCATGATCTTTTCCGCCGATATGATAACCAATGTTGGCCAGGGATGACTTGGTAAGGTTTTTTGAGAAATACATTGAAATTTGCCTGGCCTGAACAATTTCCCTTTTCCTTGTTTTACTCTGAATAAGCTCAACCGGAATTTTATAATAATCACAAACCACTTTCTGGATATGTTCTATTGTAAGTTCTTTATGGGATGTGTTAACAAGATTTTCAACCATCTTGCATGCGAGTTCAATAGTTATTTCTTTGCGGTTAAGTGTTGACTGAGCATATAATGAAATTAATGCTGCCTCCAGTTCCCTTATGTTATTTGAGATGTTTTCGGCAAGATATTCAAATACTTCTTCGGGAAGTTCAATCCCGTCGTTATATGCTTTATTTTTAAGTATTGCAAGCCTGGTTTCATAGTCTGGCCTTTGAAGGTCGGCAAGCAACCCCCATTTGAACCGCGATAAAAGACGTTGCTCCATTCCCTGCAGTTCTACAGGTGGTTTGTCACATGTCAGAATAAGCTGTTTTCCTGATTGATGCAAGTGATTGAAAATGTGAAAAAATGTATCCTGTGTCTTCTCCTTTCCGGCGAACTCCTGAACATCGTCGAGAATGAGAACATCTATCATCTGATAAAAATGCAGAAAGTCATTTTTATTGTTGTTGCGAATTGATTCTGTAAATTGTGTCTGGAATTTATTTGCATTTACATAAAGTACGATCTTGTCGGGATGTTTTTCCTTTACAAGTATTCCAATTGCCTGAGCAAGATGAGTTTTTCCCAGACC
>JAGPFZ010000054.1:0-7024 GCA_018056245.1 Bacteroidales bacterium | reverse complement strand
AAATAGACAAAAGCACTAAAAAGCTTTTACTTTTTTGACTACAGTTTTATATAATAAGCTAAAAACCATATAATGTTAAAGATACAATTTTTTTAGAAAATTATAGCTATTTTTTGCCAAAAACAGAAAAATGAACGTACTTTTTTGGATTCTTTTGTATGTCTTTTAAGAGAAGATCAAGGCTTTCGATGCTTGAAGTGAGATTTCTATATAATGTATCATTGCTAAATAATTGTCCTGCAGTACCTTTGCCTTTATTTATACCTTCAAGCAAATATTTCGTCTCTTCAAGAGATAATTTAAGCTCTGTAAAAGTTTGATATATGCTTGATTCATTAAGAGTATCGGTTAATGTTTTAATATTTCCGATAATTGTGTCGATTTTTTGTGAATTGGAAGAGAGCATTGATGAAAAATCGGAAAGATCGGACAAAACATTTTTAAGATTTTTTTCCTTTGAATCAAGTGCCTCAGCGATGCTTTCAGCAGAACGATTAAGATTCGATACGCTACTCTTTACATTGTTTGTAAAATCAGGAGTAATTATCTGATTAATACCCGACATTACCGAATCCAGAATATCAATCAATCCGCTTATCTGGTCTTTAACAGGGAGAAACTCATTTTCGAGTGTTGTAAATAATGATTCAGCCAGCCTTCCTGGAATAGTATCCCGGTTAGAATAATAATCCGGCCCGTTACCAAAAAGAATTCTTATTTTCATTCCGGCAATAAGAGATGCAGGTGTGATCTCGGCAATACTTCCTTTTGGAAGCTTAAAATCTTTTCCTATGGAGAGCTCAACAAGCATTCTTCCACTACCGTCTTTTATTAAATTTATAGATTGTACGACACCGGCTTTGAAACCACTGATTTCAACAGGATTAGATTCAGTAAGTCCATTTATGTCGTTGTATATTACATAATAACTTGCTGTTGAACTGAATAAATCCTTGCCTTTTAAATAGTTAAAAAGATATATAAATGCCAGAATTGTCACAAGTGCAATTATTCCAATTTTAGCTTCATTTGAAATCTTTTTTTTCATTAATAATCTATTATTTTTCCCTTGTTTCTTTAATCGCTTGTTGCAAAGGTAATATTTTGTTTTCTTTAACAGCTATTATAAAGGCATCGGGATATAAACTTTCAATCTTTTTTCTATAACTGAGGGCTTCATTATAGTCGGTAAATTTTCCGGTTGTATATCTGTACCTGTTGCCTATATGCAATTCGTTGACGTCCTTAATATTTTTAAAATTTTGTGGTTTCAATTCAATTTTCTTGACCGATGAAACTATTTGTACTGTAAAAAAAATCTGATTTTCATTTGTATCGTCATTCTTGACTGAAGCAACTGAATCTGTTTTGTTTTCTAATTTAATTGCAGAAATTCCACTTTTTTTCTCAACTTCCTCTATATAGTCGCGAGAGGCATTGAATATAGCCATGGCAAGATCATCCTGTCCTTGTTTTGAGTTTAAGTATTTTTCTTCAGATGGGTTGGAAATGAATCCAAGTTCGATAAGTACACTGGGCATTGTAGTCATATATAATACCCAGAATCCTGCCTGTTTAACCCCTCTGTCATATCTCTTAACCTGTTCTCTGAACTGATTCTGTATCTTTGAGGCCAAATTAGTACTTTGTTCGAAAAACGCTGATTGCATAAGTGTAAAAATTATATATGATTCTGGCGATTTCGGATCAAATCCCTCGTATCTGGTAGAGTAATCTTTTTCAAGAAGTATAACTTCATTTTCTTTCATTGCAACCTCAAGGTTTTGCTGATCTTTATGGTGTCCCATAATATATGTCTCTGCACCATAAGTACTACTTAAGCGGTGCCAGTTCGCATGAATCGAGATAAATAAATCAGCCTTGTTCTTATTGGCTATGTTTGCTCTGTCGGCCAGTTCTACAAAAGTATCCGTTTTCCTTGTATAAATTACTTTAACATTACTTATGTTGCGTTCTATAAGTTCTCCTGTCTTAAGGGAAACGGCAAGAGTTATATTTTTTTCATAACTGAATGAACCCAATGCACCTGGATCACGACCTCCATGTCCAGGATCTATAACAATTACCCAGTTCTTCCTGTTATCTGCTTTTTGTGCCATTGCCCCACCATCGTTTAATAGTGTAAAAATTATTAGTAATAAACAGGTAATGCGAATAACAATAGACAGATTTAATTTCCCGTTTTTAATTTCGGAGTGTTTCGGGGGTATATTAAATTGTGTTAGTTTTGCCACCAACATCATTTTATACATTATCTAAGGTACCGTACAAAAATAAAATTTAAAGTTGTATTATTTAAACGTAAAACGACTTCTTGTCGTATCATTGATGATGTTTATCGGGAACATTCTGGCAGCTCAGGAAGAAAGGAATATGCCTGATACACTATTTGTTAATACGACTAAATCTATCATGGATACTATTCCGGTATCACTTAAAATTTCTTCCGACGCTATTGATAAAACTATTACTCATGTTGCAAAAGGATATAGACGAACAGATCTTATAAATAAAAAAGTATACCTTGTAGAAGAAGCAATTGTTACATACGGTGATATTACACTCAAGGCCGATTCTATAGTTCTCGATACCGAAACAGGCATTGTTTATGCTTCTGGAAGACGAGATTCAACCGGCAATATTGTAGGTAGGCCTGTATTTCAGCAAGGTGAAGAATCTTTTGAGTCGGAAGCCCTTGAATATAATTTCAAAACAAACAAGGGGAGAGTCTTTAACTTATTAACGCAGCAAGAAGAAGGATATTTACGAAGCAAGGTAACAAAAAGACTCGATGATGGTAGCCTTAATATCGGACAGAGTACTTATTCTACATGCGACGCTGATCCACCACATTTTTATATCAGATTTAACAAGGCAAAAGTGGTTCCAGGTAAAAAAATAGTTTCCGGCCCTGCATACCTTGTCCTTGAAGGCATCCCTTTACCGATTGTAATACCATTTGGATATTTTCCGCTTTATAGAAAAGATGCGGCTGCATCGGGTATTATAGTGCCGAAAGTAGGACAGACTTTTGAGCTTGGCTACTCCCTGCGCGACGGAGGTTATTACTTTGCAATCAACGACAATATTGACCTTTCAGTTACTGGCACTATATACACTAATGGCACATGGATGGTTAATAGTGCCTCAAACTATTTTAAAAGATATAAATACTCAGGAAGATTTTCTTTGAGTCTGGCAAACAATGTCACAGGTCATAAAGAACTTTCCGATTATAGCCGTACAAGAAATTACAGGATTGACTGGACATACAATCAGGATGCGAAAGCAAATCCGGGCTCCCGGTTTTCTGCAAATGTTAGCATGAGTTCGAGCTCATTCGACAGACAAAACAGCTATGTACCTGAAGAACATATCAATACTACTCGACAGTCGAGCATAAGTTATTCGAAGACCTGGGAGGGAACCCCATTCAATTTTTCTGGAAGTCTTAATCATAGCCAGAATATGGCTAATAAAACAATAAGCCTTAATATGCCAAGAGCACAGTTTTCAATGTCGAGAATCTATCCTTTTAGAAACAAAAACAGAGTAGGCCCTTCAAGATGGTATGAAGACTTACAGTTCCAGTATTCTGCAATGCTCGACAACCAGATAAATAACATAGCTGATACTCTTCTTTTTACCAATGAGGTTTTCAAAAATATGCGCAACGGATTTAAACATGAAATGCCACTGAGCATGCAGATCAGACCGTTTAAAAAAATACCTGCATTTACAATATCGCCTACGGTTTCTTACTCAGGTGTGTTATATACCCAAAAATATGATAAAAGGTTTGTTCTTGACTACTTCGATCCAGAATTAAATAAAACCAGACCGGTTTTGATTACTGATACATTAAAAGGTTTCTTTTATGGTCAGTCATTAAGAGCCTCAATAAGTACTGGAATAAGCCCCCAGCTCTATGGACTTTATCAGTTTAAACCTGGCTCGAGGGTTGAAGCTATCCGCCATGTTTTAAAAGCATCTGTCTCATTTAGCTATGTGCCGGTAATTAAAGGACTTACATCCGATATGTATAGACATTATCAGGACACTACAGGAAAAATTTATACATATTCAATTTATGATGGCAATATTTTCGGCACTCCTTCATTGTCGTCAAGAAGCGGCGGTTTCAACTTCAGTCTTACAAACATTGTAGAGGCAAAAATGTACAGTAAAAACGATACTACAGGGAAACCTAATAAGATTAAATTAATTGATAACCTCAGTGCATCGACATATTATAATATTTTTGCCGATAGTTGCCGTTGGTCGCCCATAGCACTGAGTTTTCATACAACTCTCTTAAACAATATAAATGTTGCGGCGGGCAGTTCATTTTCGATGTATGCAGCCGATAGTTATGGAAGAACTATAAAAACATTTTATCTGAAAGAGAACGGGAAACTTTTGAGATTAACAGGGTTTAATGTTAGTTTCGATGTTGATTTGAACCAGCTTTTTAGCGGCAGAAAATCAAAGAGTACAACACAGAATGAAACATTTTCTGGTTCTTCTCCAGGCAGTACGCCGGGAGATATTTCAGGAGCCGGTTTTAGGGGAGAAGGTCAGGCTTCCGCTTTAACCGATGAGTATGGTTACGTCCGATTTGATATGCCATGGACCATGAGGCTGACATATAATTTGAATTATTCGAAACAGGCAACAACTTCTAATGTTTCACAAACTTTATCGTTAAATGGAGACGTATCAGTTACAAAAAAGACAAAAGTTACTTACACAACAGGATTTGATTTTGACCGGATGCAGATTACTCCGACTTCAATCGGAATATACCGCGATCTCCATTGCTGGGATATGAGTTTTAACTGGATTCCGGTAGGCACAATGAAAAGCTGGTATTTCACAATCAAAATAAAAGCCTCTGTATTAGCGGATATAAAATATGAAAGGAGAAAGGATTTCCGTGATCAGAATTACTGATTTCTTAAGTATGAATTTTTATGAATTTTTATGAGAATTTTTTGTGTCAGATTTTCAGGCAAAATCAATATTCGCCGTATAAAACTTTCTCCGGAGCTATAGAAAATATCACATCCGGGATTGGTTAATTTTAAATAGGAAATCCTGGCTTAAGGTTATTCAGCGACTACCTCAAATTCGATTTCGGCTTTTACTTCCGTATGAAGTTTGATTGTTGCTTTGTATGTGCCGATTTCTTTTATCTGTTCGTCAGGAAGAATTATGTTTTTACGGTCGATTTCAAATCCTTTTTCTTTAAGCGACTCGGCAATCTGAATAGTATTTACCGAACCGAATATCTTTCCCGTACTGCTTGTTTTTGCACCTATAACAAGTTTTATACTCCTGAGCTTTTCTGCCATAGCAAGGGCTTCATTTTTAATTTTTTCATCCTTAAAAGCTTTCTGCTTTAAATTTACAGAGTGAACTTTTTTGGCTGAAGAACTGGCCATTTTAGCTAATCCTTTAGGTATTAAATAATTACGTCCAAAGCCGTCTTTAACCTTTACAATTTCATCTTTATGCCCCAGCTTTGGTACATCTTGCAAAAGTATTATTTCCATAATAAGCCGATTATTTTAAAAGATCAGTAACATAGGGGAGAAGCGAGATATGCCTTGCTCTTTTTACCGCTCTGGCAACCCTTCTCTGAAATTTTGATGAAGTTCCCGTTATTCTACGCGGAAGAATCTTACCCTGTTCATTAAGAAATTTTTTTAAAAACTCAGGATCTTTATAATCAACATATTTAATCCCGGTTTTTTTAAATCTGCAATACTTCTTTTTTTTGATTTCAACACTTGGCGGTGTGAGGTATCTTATTTCTGATTCATTTTGTGACATATATTATTCCTCCATAACTCTTTCTGCTTCTTTTTGTTTTCTCTTTTTATTTGCATATTCAACTGCATACTTGTCCATTTTAAAGGTTAAAAACCTTATAATTCTTTCATCCCTCCTGTATTGCAGTTCAAGCTTTTCCACTATATCACCGGGCCCCATAAATTCTATTAAATAATAAAAACCGGTTGATTTCTTTTTTATAGGATAAGCAAGTTTTTTAAGTCCCCAGTTCTCTTCATGTACAATTTCACCCGAGTTTTCGGTAATAATTTTTTTAAATTTCTGTACCGCTTCTTTCATCTGATTTTCAGACAAAACGGGAGTTGCAATGAAAACGGTTTCGTAGTTATTCAACATAAATATTTAATTAATAATTAAATCTTAATTGGCTTGCAAAATTACAATAATTTTAAAATTTACAAAAAGAATATTTTTATTATTAATAATACATTTATTCAATTGATGCTTAAAATATTTTTAAAAGTATAATTCTCTATCTTTTTTGTCTATCTTTGTTTTAATGCTGTAATATATTACATAAAAATTTGGATTAATGGATAATTTTATAGTTTCAGCGAGAAAATACCGACCATCAACGTTTGATATGGTAGTGGGGCAGGATACAGTTGTCAAGACCCTTAAAAATGCTATAAGAAACAGACAGATTGCGCATGCATATCTCTTTTGCGGACCCCGTGGAGTGGGCAAAACTACATGTGCAAGAATATTTGCAAAAACAATTAATTGCTCAAATCTTAAAGAAAACGGAGAAGCATGTGATGAATGTGAATCGTGTGTTTCTTTCAATTCGTCAAGGTCTTTTAATATTCATGAACTCGATGCAGCTTCAAACAATAAGGTTGAAGATATAAGAACTCTGATTGATCAGGTGAGGATAATTCCCCAGATTGGAAAATTCAGTATATACATCATTGACGAAGTTCATATGCTGTCATCCTCTGCATTCAATGCCTTTCTTAAAACACTTGAGGAACCACCTGCACATGCTATTTTTATCCTTGCCACAACAGAAAAGCATAAAATCATTCCAACAATCCTATCACGATGCCAGATATTTGATTTCCAGCGAATACGAGTTGAAGATATAGTTGATAAGCTCAAATATGTAGCTAATAACGAATCTGTTATTGCCGATGAGAATGCTCTT
>JAGPFZ010000053.1 GCA_018056245.1 Bacteroidales bacterium | reverse complement strand
TGCCCTGAACACAGGATCGAGCGAATGGCAGCCTATGTCACCAAGAGCTCCTGTGCCGAAGTCCCACCATCCTCTCCATTTGAAGGGATGATATGCAGGATGATAAGGCCTCATAGGTGCAGGACCAATAAAAAGATCCCAGTCGAGGGTTTCCGGAACTGCAGGCTTTTCTTCTGGCCTGTTCACTCCCTGTGGCCAGTATGTTCTGAATAGGCCGTTATTCGGCCGGTCAGTCCATACATGAACCTCATGTACAGTGCCAATTGCTCCATCCCAAATCATTTCCCTGAGTCTCCTCGGCCCATCTTCTGCCTGACCCTGATTCCCCATCTGGGTGGAAACTTTATATTCTTTCGCTGCTTTTGCAAGCGCCCTTGCTTCGTAAACAGTGTGAGTCAAAGGCTTCTGTGTGAAAACATGCTTCCCTCTCCTCATCGCTTCCATACTTATTACTGCATGAGTATGATCAGAAGTGGCAACAATCACTGCATCAATATCCTTTTGAGAATCGAGCATCACCCTGTAATCCTTGTACTGCTTTGCCTGTGGATAAGTTTTAAATACTTTTAAAGTAGCTTCATTCCAGTCAACATCGCAAAGGGCTACAATGTTTTCAGTTTTTGCCACATTGGCCAGATTGTTTCTTCCCATTCCTCCTATACCCACTCCGGCAATATTAAGCTTGTCGCTAGGCGGGGTATGACCCGTACCTGAGACAACATACGACGGAACAATTGTAAATCCAGCCGCAGCCGCAGTAGATGTTGAAATAAATCCCCTTCGACTCATTTTTCCAGAGTTTTGATTTTTCATTGCATAATGTATTTAACCTGATTAATTTATAAAATTAAAAATAAATAAATAAATTGAATTTCGTAAAAAAAAAAATTAAGATGACATTAAAACGTCGAAATCTAAGGTCGATTATTCGCACCTCATTGTCAGGTTCAATTGACTCATCAAGTGAGACCGGAAAAAGAGCATGTATTAACCCCCTATAACTTGGACAGTTTTTTCATAATTAGATTTTCTAAAATTGAATATGAATGATATGATTATTAGAATCATATGTTTTATCATTAAACTTAAATGAATAGTATTCAAGCCTATTCAAATTACTATTACGAATAACTTTAACATCATAGATTGAATCTTGTCTTAGCTCAGGGATAATAAGCTTAAATGAATAACCATCATCAAAATAGAGTCGAAGCAGATTATTTTTTGGTGTGAGTGTGTATTGTGTCGTATGATCAGTTGTCCATGTGGAATCAGAAATACGAGTTATAACAGTCACGGTTATACTATTTGAAGGCAAAATCGAGATATTATCATAAATAATATTACATTCTCCAAGCTCATAAGGCAATTTTTTACAAGAACCTGTAAATAAAGTAAGGATTACCAACCAAATGATTAAATTTTTCATGACCTAGAAATTTTTAATTTATTTTGCATAAACATCAATTATGATATCAAAATTAAAACACATTTAAATTAAAGTAAATTTTATTTTGTATTGGCTATAACGTTCAGCCGGTATGATGCGTAATGCGACGGCATTACTAACTGCCGGGGCGCAGTTTTTGCCCTCCTTCGCAAAAACTGTGACAAGCATTATGCGTTATACCGGCCTGTTACAGTGTGTTTTTTATCTCTCTTTCTATCGTTTGGAGCATTTCATAGACTGGCTCAAAGAGCTGATTGACGCTATCTTCAGTAAAATCAAACAAGTTTTCATAATCACCTTTTTGTCTCCAGTCATAAAGCTGGACAAGGAGCTTGCCATACTTCTTATCTAATTTTCCAGTTTTGACGAAATATTTTGAGAACTGAGTTCGCATTCCTGAATGAGATTGGGTATAAATCTTATTGGAAACTAATAAAGCATTTACCGCATAGAAAACTGAGTAGTATAACCTGTTTACTGCTGAATTCCAATACCCATTCTCGGATAGTACTTTGGCCGCTTGATATGTTTTATAAGCTGTTTCAATTCTGAGTTTTGAGTACTCTAAACGCTCTTCTTCGGTCATAACTGTACCCCTTGAGACATTACATTATGATAGTAAGGTGATATATGGTGTCTGGTATTCCATTCTTTTTTTGAGTAGACGAAAAGCGAGAGGGTTTCACCTGTTTCAAGTTCAAGGTCATAAAGGTGATCTCTGAATGCTTTCTCAATCTGATAGGATACATGATAGTTAGTGAGCACAAGAATGTCCCAGTCCGAATCTTTCTTTGCATCACCACGAGCACGTGATCCATACAGGATTACTTCTGCTTCTGGATCTACCTCAGAAATATTAAGTTTAATTAAACTGCCTATATGTATTGTTCTCTTGTTCATTAATGCAAATATACTACATCAGGACATAGCTCACAAAGGGCTCGCTTAAAATGCACTGTAACGGTTTATATATCTACCAAAGGTATATATAATTTTCAATTTATGTTATTATTATGTACCTTTTGGTAAATGTCAAGTTTCACAAGGTTGTTTATGAAAACATGGATTTTTATTTGTTACTAAATGTATAATTTTATTTTTAAATTCACAAGGATTTTGCTTAAAAATTTATGGTTTTAACATAAACCATTTTTCGACAGCCTGAAAGGAGGTTTTTACGCCCATTTCTTTTCTCACTCCGCCATGTCTTCTATAACGCATGTAATAGACGAGAAAAGCCATCAAAGCCTCATTCATTTCTTCTTTATTTGCGTAATTCTCTTTAAGAATGGTTCCCTTTTTAATTATTCCGTTGGCTCTTTCCACCCTGCCATTCGTTTTTGGTGCATTGGGTTGGGTAAGTCTGTGTTCAATATGATTGGCCTTGCAGACTTCATCCAATTTAGAGGATTTCTGACAGAGTCCTCCTTTCTTGAATTTAATAAGCCGATTCGTAAATTCCAGCCCATTATCGGTCAAAACATGGGTGATTTCGAAAGGAAAAAATTCCAAACACCGATTCATAAAATCTTATGTATTTTCACTGCTCCTGCCTTCATAAACTCCATAAAACAAACTTCGGGTAGCTCTGTCAATGGCAACAAAAGATAAGATTTATTCCCCTCGAACTTCGGCAAATAGGTCATATGCACGTGAAGATAGCCCGGTTCATATTCCTTAAACTTTTTGGCTTTTCCCCTTTCCTGCTGAGGTAACCTATTTATTTCATTTCGAGCGCTTTCTTCTCTCTTTTTGAAGTGAAGCGTAGCGAAACGGAACAAAGAGAGAAGAAAAACCTTCAACAACGTGGTGAAACTTTACATTTATGAATTAATCAGGCTAAACCAAAAGAAATTCAGAAGACTTTCAATTTTTCATTTGAATTATTTACCTTTATAAGGCAACTTAAAACTTACTGGTATGAAAAAGACAATAATTCTGCTGTTTACAATAATTTTATCATTGAACGGCTTTGGTCAGAACAAATTCAACGGCTTCGACATGAACATGGGTAACCTTTTCCGGCTGTCTGATGCTAAAACTCGTTCAATAAGCCCTGAGAACTTCACCGGCGAAAAAGGTAAAGGAGGAATGGCCGACCCTGCCGACCAGGATAAACCCAACGTTGCCAATGTTTGCTACTGGTATCAGACCGAACCTCATGCCAAATTCTCGAAACTCCCGGGCTGGAAGGAACTTGAGATATATTAGCTTCGATGTAACAATGAATAAAAAAATAGCACATAACCTATACCTCTTTATCTCTCACATTTTTAAAACTATTTCAATATGAAAAACAAATCAAATTCACCGGTAAAATCTGACAGCGGCCGGCGCAAATTCATTACTACTTCAGCTGTTGCCGCACTCGGAGCCCTCGGGGCGGGAAAGATACTTACTTCCTGCAGCGAAAGTGGTTCCACCGAGAAAATAAAAGCGCTCCCTCCAATGCCAGAGAAGGCACCTGACGGAAAACCTCTCAGGGCCGGTCTGATAGGCTGTGGCGGACGCGGTACAGGCGCCGCAATAAACTTCCTCGATGCAGGAAACGGCCTCGAAATCATTGCTCTGGGCGATGTCTTCCAGGACAAGCTCGATAACTGCAGAGCTGAACTTAAAAAAGAGAAAAACGTGGAGATCGCCGATGAAAAATGCTTCATCGGTTTTGATGCATACGAAAAAGTAATTGACTCCGGAGTTGACATTGTTCTACTCTGCACTCCCCCCCATTTCAGGCCTGCACATGTCGAAGCAGCAGTTAATGCTGGTAAACATATCTTCATGGAAAAACCTGTCGCTGTTGACCCCGTTGGCGCTCGTTCTATGATGGTTTCAGCAGAAAAGGCAAAACAGAAAGGTCTCTGTATGGTAAGCGGCACTATCAGAAGAGTGCAGAAAGATTTTATGGAAACGCGGCGGAGGGTGGTAAACGGTGAAATAGGTGAAATAGTCAGCGCACACATAATACGTAACGGCGGAGCTCTGTGGGTAAGAAAACGCCAGCCCGGCTGGAGCGACATGGAATACATGCTACGTAACTGGGCTAACTTCTGCTGGCTCTCCGGCGATCATATCGTCGAACAATTCATCCATGAAATTGATGTGATGAACTGGTTCCTCGGTAAAACGCCTGTCAAAGCCATTGCATGGGGAGGACGTCAGCGAAGAGTAACAGGCGACCAGTACGACTTCTTCAGCGTGGAATATATTTACGACAACGGCATGCACACACATTGCGCTGCACGTCAGATAAGCGGATGCAGTAACCTGACAAAACAATTCTTTGCCGGAACAAAAGGATATGCCGACGCAAAAGGCGAAATATACAATCTGAAAGGAGAAAAAATATGGAGCTACCCTTACCCGGAAAAAGATTCTACGGACCAGACATGGAAAGTAAACGATCCGTTCGTTCAGGAGCATGTAAACCTCATTACAGCCATCCGTACAGGTAACATAATAAATGACTCGGAAGGGCAGATAAATTCTACACTAACAACCATCATGGGAAGAATGTCGGCCTACACAGGAAAGGATGTAACATGGGAAGAAGTGATGAACTCCGATCTCTATCTCGGACCAAAAAATTATGCTTTCGGCCCTGTTCCTGGAATTGAAGAAAAACCACCTGTAATAGGTATCGAACCAAAAGTATGAAACCGGTTGAGATATAACTTAAAACATTGAAACAATGAACAGGAGAGAATTTGCAAAGACTGCTGTGGCTGCAGCAGTGACCATTCCTGCTTTCGGAATGACTGACCTGGCGGAAGATACCTGCCCGGTTGAAAGAAATCTTAAAAAAGGAGTCATGTGGGGCAGCGTTGCGTATACCAAAGAGATAAGAGATAAATTTGTTGCTGCTAAGGAAGCAGGATTCGACGGTATTGAGGTTAACAGTCACCTTAACCGCAACGAGGTGCTAAAGGCAATGGGTGAAACCGGCTTGCCGGTAGCAAGTGTATGCGATGCCCTGCACTGGAAATACCTCCTTTCCGACCCTGACGCAAAAATAAGGGAACAGGGTGTGGAAGCCTTAAAAGTAAGCATTGAAGATGCAAAGACATTCGGAACGGACACGGTATTGCTTGTCCCGGGCAGAGTCACTGAATCGGTAAGCTATGATGAATGCTGGGACAGAACGACCGCAGAAATAAATAAAGCATTGCCTCTTGCTGAAAAAATGGGAGTTACAATTGCCATCGAAAATGTCTGGAATAATTTTCTGCTCTCTCCTCTCGAAGCCGTAAGATATGTTGACCAGTTCAAAAGCAAACAAGTAGGATTTTATTTCGATGTCGGAAATATTCTTGCATACGGATGGCCAGAACAATGGATAAGGATTCTCGGCAAAAGAATAACACGAGTGCATATAAAAGAGTACAGTCGTAAGATTGGTGATTCACAGGGAAAATCGGCAGGATTTAATGTAAACCTTATGGAAGGCGATGTCAACTGGCCGGCCGTAATGAAAGCACTTGACAATATCGGATATACTGGCTGGACTACTATCGAACAGCCAGGAGGCAACTCACCTGAAGGATTGAAAGAGTTGTGCGACAGGTTAATAAAAATTCACTCAGCCTGAAGGAATATATCCATTAAAAGGTTAGGACAGACATTGGATTGTAATTAAATAGCTTCGTTCTCCGACGAAGTTTGAAAATTTGCCAATTAACAAAAAAAGATTGCCAGTAAAGCGGAGCGTTTATCTTTTTGCAATTTCATCTATCAGTCTCTTCTTTCCTCAAGCTTCCCTTCGCCCATTACCCCCTTCTCTATTACTCACCTCCGCTTGCCTATTGTAGTTTTAACAAAGGTGAGTGTCTAATTCACTATAATAGATTCAATTACAATTACAATAAAGTTTTAGAATTCCGGATTACAGGTAACGAAATTTTTTATAAAAACAAGAGTAATGTTCAAATTTTAAATATATTTTATATTTCCTTTCCCTTAATCTGACTATATTTGTATAAGATTATCCTTGATAATTTGAAGGAAGCGAAATATTAAATATTAGTTTTTCTAAAAGTTTATCATAAAAATAACAGTTAACGTTGAAAAATTTAAAAAGTAAAAACATGTCGGAATTAATTAAGAAAACAATTTTAGCAGGACTGGGCGCTATATCACTTACTCGTGAGAAAGCTGAGGAAATAGCAAAGGATTTAATAAACAGAGGCGAGCTGGCAAAAAATGAAGAAGCAAAATTTATCAAAGACTTGTTGGATATTGCAGAAAAAAACAGGTCAAAGCTGGAGGAAAAAATAGAAGATGTTGTGGAAAAAACCCTGACAAGACTTGACATTCCAACGCGAAAAGAAATAAACGCTCTCAGGGAAGAGATTAACCGGCTTTTAAAAAAGGAAAAGAAAGAATAGCTCGTTTAATTTTTCGATTAATTGGTCTTCTTCTCTGCTTACTTTGCTTTAAGGATATATTACATGTTTAGATTCAATAGACTGAAGAAAATCAGCCGCGGGAGGCAGATCATAAGTGTATTTGTCAAATATGGTATAGATTACCTTATTGATCAGAATAAAGTCAGCCTTCTGGCACGTATTGGGAAAAGGCGAAGGTATGATAAATCGAGTGCTGCGGAAAAATTCCGTATGGCCTTGGAAGAACTGGGCCCTGCTTTTATTAAATTCGGTCAGATTTTAAGTACAAGGCCTGATTTTCTGCCTCCGGCTTTTATAAAGGAATTGGAAAAACTGCAGGACCAATCTCCACCTTTCGACAGTAACCTTGCCATGAAGATTATAGAACGGGAACTGGGTAAACCAGTTGACGTATTATTCGAAAAATTTGAAATTGTACCTATAGCTGCTGCTTCTTTGAGTCAGGTACATAAAGCAATATTGTCAGATGGTGCTATTGTAGCAATAAAAATTCAGAGGCCTGATATACAGGAGACAATTGAACTTGACCTTTCCATTCTTGAAGATCTGGCCGGACTAGTAGAAAATCGCCTGCAGAACGGATGGAATTACCATCCAAAGTTAATGGTCGAAGAATTCAAAAAGGCTATTAGAAAAGAAATGGACTTTAGCAGGGAAGCACATAATTACGAAAAATTCAGTAATAATTTCAAAGATATTGATTATATACGCGTCCCGAAGGTTTATTGGGGAATGACGACCTCTGTCGTGTTAACAATGGAGTTTATCGAAGGCGTAAAGATAAATGAGATAACACAAGATAAGTACAAAGGTATTTATAATCCAAGGCAAGTTGCCATACATGGTGCTGAAGCAATTCTAAAGCAGATTCTCGAAGACGGATTCTTTCATGGCGATCCGCATCCGGCTAATCTATTTGTTCAACCGCCTGCCAACATTGTCATGCTCGACGTCGGGTTGGTCGGTTACCTTGATAAGAAAACCACAGTTGAAGGCGCAAAATTATTAAAGGCTATCGTTGACAAAGATGCAGAAAAAACACTCGAAATTTTTGAAAATCTAAATATAATTCCAGCAGAAATAGATCGTAATTTATTTTGTCAGGATCTTGTAGAATTGTTTGACAGCTATCTTGGAATACCATTAAAAAATCTGGATCTGACTAGAATAGGGCAGGAAATTATGGAAATCGCTATGCGCCATAATCTGGTTTTCCCTGCCAATCTGGTATTGATGGTTAAGGCACTTTCAATGGTTGAATCTACAGGGAAGAGTCTCTATCCCGAGCTTGATATTCTTACTATTGCAAAACCATTTGTCAGAAAAATTTCCAAAAAGAAAATCGAGCCAAAAGAATTGATTAAAAAAGGCGAAACATTATTGCAGGAGAGTCTGGAGCTGATAGAAGAATTACCACAGGGCATGAACATGATTTTCCAGAAAGTTCAGGAAGGTAAATTGAAATTTATAACCGAGAATCAGGATTTGAAGAAGCTTTCCAGGTCAATTGGTCACTTAGGAGCGTATGTATCACTCGGACTGATCATTGCGGCTTTGATTATTGGATCCTCCTTGATTTTTATACATCAACAGTCGGGTCTTTTTATTTTCGGCTATCCAATTTTAGGATTTATAGGCTACCTAATAGCCTTAGTTTTGTGCTTAATATTGGTTATTTCAATATTAAGAACAGGTAAATAGTATGTTTTCTAACCAATTAAAAATGCTGAATACTCTACAAAGTTTCCTCAGCATAAAATAAATGTTACTGCAGGTAAAGAAATCTCTTTCAGTTTGTTAGTTATAAAATTTGCGAATTTAAATTATTTTTAGTATATTAATATTTATATTTTGATCAAAAACCGGACATTACTTTTAATAGCACTTTATATGCAAAGGGTTAATGCTTTTGAGTTAAGTATCAAAAATGATTTTTGTTTGAGACAAATAAGGAATAATCCTTTCCCTTGATAGTTTAATATATTCTTTGTTATTATCATAGCCGATGAAATATCTGTCAGATTTTATCGCTGCGACTGCTGTAGTACCACTGCCCATAAATGGATCAAGGATAATATCATCTTTATAAGAAAATAGTTGAATTAGTCTGTATGGCAGTTCTTCTGGAAAAGGAGCAGGATGACCAACTCTTTTTGCACTTTCGGCATTCATAGTCCAGATACTCTTGGTCCATTCCATAAATTGATCTTTTGAGATAGTATTTTCTTTATTTCTTTTTTCTCTTTTGAAATCTCCTTTTGAGAAAACCAAAATATATTCGTGAATGTCTCTAAGAATAGGATTAGTTGCACTTTGCCAGCTACCCCATGCTGTTGATGGGCTTGCACTTGCAGCTTTATTCCAGATTATTTCCCCTCTCATATTAAATCCAAGCTCTATCATCATCATTGAAATATAATCAGATAATGGAATGTAAGGCTTCCGACCTAAGTTTGCAACATTAATG
>JAGPFZ010000052.1 GCA_018056245.1 Bacteroidales bacterium | reverse complement strand
CAATATGACGATGAAGTATTATACCCTTACGTATCATATCAGGATATTTGAGATAATCTCTCCCTTTTACATAGTCGCCTATATAATTCCCGATGATTATCTTTTCAGAATCACCCGAAAGATATATGTGTGCAAGTACATTCATTACTTAGTTTCAATAGTACAAAGAATTTATCATATTGTTTTGTTTTACTGACAAATAAAATTTACTATTATTTTAAGAATAACGTACGATTGAACACAGAATTATTGCCTATTGAATTTTCCCGTTAAAACATGAAAAAAAATTGAAAAATAGAGTGAGGCGCTTTAATTTCTTAAATTTACCTTTTTTGAAACAAATTTTAGTTATAAAACCTTAAATTTTATGGCTGTAAAGAATGTTATCATTATAGGTGCTGCAGGTAGAGATTTCCATAATTTCAATGTTTTTTTCAGGGACAATAAAAATTATAATGTTTTTGCCTTCACTGCCGCCCAGATACCTGATATTTATGGCCGCAAATATCCTGGGGAGCTTGCCGGGGAACTCTATCCGGAAGGAATACCTGTTTTCCCCGAGGAAGAATTATCTGATTTGATAAGAAGATTTAATGCAGATTTATGTGTTTTTTCATATAGTGATGTTACTTATCAGAAAGTGATGTCGGTAAGTGCGATAGTCAATGCTGCAGGTGCAAGTTTTATGCTTCTTGGCCCCTCCGACACTATGCTGAAAAGCACAAAACCTGTAATTGCTGTAGGTGCAGTGAGAACAGGCTGTGGTAAAAGCCAGACCTCGAGAAAGATTATTGAAATCCTTATGTCGAAAGGATTAAAAGTTGTGGCGGTTCGCCACCCGATGCCTTACGGCGACCTTATAGCACAAAAGGTTCAGCGTTTTTCATCAATAGAAGACCTTGAAAAGTATCACTGTACCATTGAGGAGATGGAGGAGTATGAACCGCATGTGGCAAGGGGCAATGTGATATATGCCGGAGTGGATTACGAGCTTATATTGCGTGAAGCAGAATCTTGTAAAATAGCATATTTCATCGTTTTACGCGGGCATTTCCTTCCCAGATGCTCCATACTTGCTCTTCATCGGCTGGCTGGCAGTAATCTGTCAGAAATGTTGTTGCCATAGCACCTGTTGCCCACCCGAACTGAATCCACTTTTCTGGTTCCCACCCTTTCAGTATGGCATAGAGCATGCCGCCAACAAAACCGTCGCCGCCACCTATACGGTCAAGAACATGTATCTCTCTTGGCTCCACTACGTGCCACCTGTTCCCTTCAAGCATGATCGCGCCCCATAGATGAAGATTTGAACTTATTACCTGCCTGAGAGTATTTGCAAAGACTTCAGTTTGCGGATAAGCTTTTCTAACCCTGTTTATCATTTCTTTGAAGCTGTCTATTTTTGACATAAGTTCTTTCCCCCCTTCTTCAGGCCCTTTGATTCCCAAACTTAGTTGAAAATCTTCTTCATTACCGATAAGTATGTCGGAAAGCAAAGCTATTTCCCGGAAAGCTGATGATAACTCCTTTTCACGGTTTTTCCAGAAGGAAGCTCTATAATTCAGATCGAATGAAACCTTTGTACCGTATTTCTTAGCCGTGCGTGCAAGTTCAAGACAGAAATTACTTGTTTCGGACGAAAGTGCACAGATTAGTCCAGAGATATGAAGAATCTGAACACCTTCTTTCCCAAAAAGCCTTTCGAGGTCGAAATCGTTGATATTAAGTGTTTTTCCAACCTCACCGGCTCGGTCATTATAAACTCGCGGTCCTCTTGGCCCATAGCCCGTATCGGCTATGTTGAACTGATGACGGAAACCCCAAGGGTTTCCCTGGTCAACTTCGACACCTTCCCATACAATATGACGACTTGCAAGATCATCCTTAATGAACCTCGCAATCGGGCTCTCTTTTACAAATGTGGTAAGGACTTTAACAGGCAGACCAAGATATGACGATACACTTGCAACATTCGATTCGGCGCTTGTTGCTTGCATAATAAAAATATTGCTACAATGTACAGGCTGATAATTTACCGGGGTAATACGAACGCCCATACTTGTAGGTACAACGAGCGACCACATAAAATTTTTTTTCAATTCAAGGCTCATGTTATAATTAAATATTTAAATAAAACGCGATATTATTTTTTTATTTTTTCTCTTAACTTTTTACCCTCTTCTTCATAACCAGGTTTGTTGAGAAGTGCAAACATGTTTTTCTTATATGCTTCAACGCCCGGCTGATCGAACGGATTTACATCAAGTATATAACCGCTTATTGCACAGGCCATTTCAAAGAAATAAATCATCTGCCCTATATAATAAGCGTCAATAGCCGGAATGTTTAATGTAATAACAGGAACACCTCCTTCATGATGTGCAACTATTGTACCCGTTTCAGCACATTTATTAACTTCGTATATCTGCTTTCCTGCAAGGTAATTAAGTTGGTCATGATCATCCTTTTCAAACGGTATTTTAACTTTTTCAAGGGTTGATTTTACAGATAATATTGTTTCAAAAAGAATTCGCTGTCCTTCCTGTATGTATTGTCCCAATGAATGCAGATCGGTAGTGAAGTCGGCTGAAGCCGGAAAAATTCCTTTGCCTTCTTTGCCCTCGCTTTCGCCATAAAGTTGTTTCCACCATTCTGCAAAATAGTGGAGTTTGGGGTTGAAACTAACGAGAATTTCCAAATTTTTCCCCGATCGCAATAATAAATTTCTTGTAGTAGCATAAACTAAAGCAGGGTTACTCATCGGGTTTTTGCAATCGAGAGTTAATTCTTTACCGGCTTTTGCACCGTTGATAATTTCCTTTATATCGAATCCGGCCACTCCAATGGGAAGAAGACCTACAGGAGTCAGAACCGAGTAACGTCCGCCTACATCGTCAGGGATTTCAAATGTTTCATATCCGTTAAGTTCTGCAAGTGACCGAAGAGCTCCTTTTTTTGCATCAGTGATCGCAACAATCCTGTCGGCTGCTATCGATTTGCCATATTTTCTTTCCACATGGTCTTTGAGAAGTCTGAATGCAATGGCCGGTTCCATCGTTGTGCCTGATTTGGATATCACAATTACTGAATAGTTCCGGTATTCAAGTATCTCAAGAAGCTCCGCCATATATTCCTCGCATACATTATGCCCTGCATATATTATCTGATGTGATTTTTCTTTTCTTATCTGTGAAAAAGAGTGGGAGAGGGCTTCTATAACGGCTCTTGCACCAAGGTAGGAGCCTCCTATTCCCACTACAACTGTAGTATCTGACACTGATCTTAAGTGCTTCGCCATTTTTTCTATTCTTCCAATCTGCGATAAAATATTGTCAGGAAGTTTTATCCAGCCCAGGTAATCATTTCCTGCGCCCGTTCCTGCGACAAGCTGCTCCAGATGCCTTACAGCCTGTTTTGAGTGGGCAGCTATCTCCTCATAAGAAATATACTTCTCCACCCATTTCAGATTAATACTGATATTCTCTTTCATTTTGATTTAATTTTAGATTTTCTTTTCATAGAACATCTGTGTAAGATACAAATATAAAAAAAAAGCCGCCGGAATAATTCCGACGGCTTTATACAAAAATCAAAAATATTTCTTTTTACTATCTTTTTTTAATTCTGCCTGCGCTCGACGACCTTGCATCAAGATACTCCGGATTACCGTCATAAACCACATCACCTGCGCTTGAGACGTTGGCAATGAGTTTGTTGGTAACATAAATTTCTGCATCGCCTGCGCTCGAAACATTAATTTTTGCCTCCTTTACCTTGAAATCGAAAGCGTTAAGATCGCCGGCACTACTCAAAGAAGCATTGAGTGTGTCCGCTTCACCCTTTAGCTTTATATTACCCGAACTACTGATTTCGATATCAACATATTTCGCATATAATTCTAAAGTTATATCGCCGGCACTGCTTGAACTAAGAGATATATATTCACATCTTATAGGAGTTTCACCGATAATATCACCTGCGCTGCTTGTCTTTAATGACCTTACATTTTTAATGGTAACATAAACTTTTTTCGTTTTAGCGCTCCGAATGGAGACATTATCGAAATATACATTCAGTATGCCGCCTTTTACTTCGGTGACGATATATTCATGAAGATTCTCATCGGCTTCCACTTTAATGCTTTCTTTGTCTCCCTGGCTGAGATATACATCAATGCCGGTACTTACCCTAACGCCATCGAAATAGGGAGCAGGCCTTTCTTTTGTCACAACGTTTCCATTTCCGGTTACCGACCTGTAAAACTGTGCATTGACACAGACAGCCGAGAGACTCATGAAGAGAATGGCTGTTATTAAAATTCTGTTGGTTTTCATCTGGTTTCCAGTTTTAATTTCTAATCCAAAGACATTCTATTTTTCAAAATGATGCATGATAGATAAATACTAATTTATGTAAAGATTAAATACATATTATTAAAATACACAACAGAATTAAAATAGTTTTAATCCGCCTCTCCCGAACTTCCTTCAGTACTTCCAGTGTCAGCCTTTGAAACCAGCGGTTTCATCTGGGGGAAAAAGATGACATCCTGTATAGAGGGCTGGTTTGTCATAAGCATTGTAAGTCTGTCTATTCCGATACCCATGCCTGAGGTGGGAGGCATGCCATATTCAAGTGCCCTTATAAAATCATAATCAATGAACATTGCCTCATTGTCTCCTTTTTCCGACAGTTTAAGCTGTTCTCTGAACCTATCCATCTGGTCAATAGGATCGTTTAGTTCAGAATATGCATTTGCAATCTCCCTGCAATTAATGAACAGTTCGAATCTCTCAGTAACACTTGGCTTACTTCGATGTTTTTTTGTAAGGGGCGACATTTCGACAGGATAATCAATAATAAAAGTAGGCTGTATAAGCTGATGTTCGCATTTTTCTTTAAAGATAGCATCAATGAGTTTCCCTTTGCCCATAGCAGGATCATGTTCGATTTTAAGATTGTCGCATACTCTTCGCAATGAAGCTTCATCCATACCGTTAATGTCAAAGCCTGTCATTTCCTTTATCAGATCGAGCATAGGTATCCTTGGATAAGGTGGTTTCACATCAATAGTCTGGTCGCCGTATGTTATTTCTGTTGTGCCATGAAGGTCGAGAGCCACTTTCTGAATTATCTCCTCTGTGAACGACATCATCCAGATATAATCTTTGTAAGCAATATATATTTCCATTACGGTGAACTCAGGATTATGGGTTCTGTCCATGCCTTCGTTCCTGAAATCTTTGGCAAATTCATATACTCCTTCATAACCTCCGACAATAAGGCGTTTCAGATATAGCTCATTGGCAATCCTCAGGTACAGAGGGATATCGAGTGCATTGTGATAGGTGATAAATGGCCTTGCATTTGCACCTCCGGGGATCGGCTGAAGAATAGGAGTTTCGACTTCGAGATAGCCGCACGAGTCAAAGAGCTCTCTCATTGATTTGATAAGCTGTGTCCTTTTTTTGAAGACTTCCTTTACATGAGGATTTACGATAAGATCGACATATCTCTGTCTGTACCGCATTTCGGGATCCGACACGGCATCGTATAGAATACCGTCCTTCTCTTTTACAACCGGCAACGGATGCAACGATTTGCACAGTAAAGTCAATTCCTTTACATGAACTGTTGTTTCTCCGGTTTGCGTTTTAAAAACAAAACCTTTAACACCGATTATATCGCCGATATCGAGCAGGCGTTTGAAAAATATATTGTAAAATGTTTTATCCTCACCTGGACAGATATCGTCACGCCGAACATATATCTGAATTCTTCCAGTCGAATCCATTAGCTCAGCAAAGGAAGCATTTCCCATTATTCGCCTCGACATCAGTCTTCCGGCAATGCTTACATCGCTGAAATTATTCTTTTCAGGTGAGAAATTTTCGAGTATCTCTGCGGCGTGTGCATTGGTTTTATATTCAGCAGCAGGATAGGGGTCAATGCCCATTGCCCTTATTTCCTCGAGCGCTTTGCGTCTTATAATCTCCTGTTCACTTAAATTCATCCTTTCGGCCTTTTAAAATTCTTGCAAATATAGAAAAACTTATACAGCCGTGCCGTTATTTGCCTGAATAAGATATTACTGGTTAAAATTAAGAGTTATAAAGAGATGGATCTTGGTTGGTAAACTTCCCTCCTGAATTCAATCTCTTTTAATGCTTCCTCTGGTGATGATGCATTTCCACATGCATACTGTACGAATAGTGAGGCACCTAACACCGTTGTTTCAGACTTATCAATAACAATAAGCGGTACGCCTGTGAAATCGGCACGCAACTGGTTCCATAATCTATTTTTTGAGCCGCCTCCCACACATAGAATTGCGTCGGTACAAAACCTTCCCGCCTTTTCGAGAGCTTCCTTGCCTTCTTTGAGCCGCAGAGCAAGCGCCTCGAGCATTGCCCTGTATATTTCATCACGCGTAGTATACATAGAAAGACCTATTATCTGTCCGCCGGGATTACCCTTCAGCTCTTCATAAAATTTAGGCACTACCTTTAGTCCGTTACATCCCGGAGGTACTTTCGAAGCACCATCTATCATTACTTTATAGACATTTTCCTTTACGTCAGCGTACAAAACCCTTCTTGCCCATTCAAGCATTCCTGATGCTATCCACTGGTTACCTATGTCAAAAAGGCCAGGAATAGGATCGAGTTCAGTAGTTATGCCTTTTTCGAGTTGTTCCGGCCCTGATTCGAAGGAGTAAGACCTTACCATAAGTATTTCCCAGGTGCCGGAACTGAGCACCGGCTGATTCACTCCTGCACCTGACCCGAAAAGCGCAAACTGTGTATCATGGCCTGTGGCAACAACCGGCAAACCTTCAGGAAGTCCAGTTTCAAAAGATGCCTTTCCGGTTACTTTTCCAATAACAGTGCCGGGCTCAACAGGTTTGCCGAGTTTTTCTATAGGGAAGCCGATACGCGAAAGGATATTTTCGGAAAATGTTCTTTTTCTCTGATTTGTAACCATCGAGGTTCCGGCCATTGTCATGTCGTTAATCATTTCTCCTGTAAGAAAATAAGCATATATTGAAGGCATGAAGAGAAACAGATGCGACTTCTGTACGAGAGCGGGTTTATTTTCGACGAACCAGATAAGTTTGTTTATGGTATTGAAGTTGAAAGGAAGAACGCCAGCCTCGTCATAAAGTTCATCAGGTGAGATATATTTGCCTATATTCTGCATAATAGAGCTGGTTCTTTCACATTGCCATGATATTACCGGATAAAGCATGTTGCCATTTCTGTCGAACAATGTGCCGTCAACGCCAAAGGTCGTAATCGTTATTCCTGCAATATCTTTCTTATTTATTGCTGAAATGACCTTCCGCGATGCCGTACACATTTTCTCCCATATCTCGTTTACATCCCATATTTTTCCGCCGGGAAAGAACGGGTCGGGTTTTGTGTTGTTAAGAGCCGACTCGCTTGCAATGACATCGCCTTTATTGTTCAGTGCCGCTACCCTTACATTGGTTGCGCCGCAGTCGAAAACGATAACGATATTTCCTTTTTTCACTCGAATATAGATTTAGTTAAACATTATATATCAATAAATTATAATAGCCGTTTATTAAACAATTATCATATTATTTATTTGCCCCCTAAATCCCTGCCTCCGTTAGTACTTCGGCCTTGCTCCGCCAAAGCTTCGCGAAGGTAATGCAGGCAGGCCCCAAATGGGGAACTTATCTTTACAATAACTTGAATTACTTTCCCTATATTTGATTAGGGTAAGAGGGACAGATTTAAAATATACAAATAGCATAAAAGATTCACATGAATATATTTTTCAGGTTTTAGAATGTTCCGAATATTGAATATTTCCTGGTGTTACAATATATTGAAGAATAAACGAATAAGCCATGTACGTTTGTTTCCATTTTTCTTTCGAGATGAAGGACAGGTTCACCTTTTGCTATCCCGAGGAATTTATTGATTTTTGGTGATGCGTTTATTGCTCTTATTCTTTGTTCACCTCCTTTTATTTCAATGTTGTAATGATCTCGGAGAATCTGAAACAGAGAGCTGTCTTTGAATTCTCTCGATGTAAATCCCGGCAGTTTGAGGTTAACGATATAGTTGATATCATAAAAAATCGGGGATCCATCGAGAAGTCTGAGTCGTTCCATATAGATGCAGCCCGATTTTTTTTCAATTTCCGATAGTGGAAACATAAAGCCCTCGGGCCAGGGTTTAATAACAGGTTTGACGATGATATCTGTTTTGAGGTTTCTGCTTCCTGCTGCGGACGTTGTTCCGGCTGCTGAAAGAATGCCTATTTCTCTGGGAGGTTTATTTACGATGCTTCCTTTGCCCTGTCGTTTGGTTATCAGTCCCTCCGATGCCAGAGCCGCAAGCGACAGTCGCACTGTAGGCCTGGTCATATTGTATATACGGCACAGTTCGTTTTCAGACGGCAATAGATCGCCTTCTCTGTAAACGCCGTCGATTATTTGTTTACGCAGCGTCTCATAGAGCGACCGGTATAAAGGAAGAGGTTTCATATTCGAAACGGATTCCAATAAAATACAAAAGTTGTAAAGATTGGGATTAATTCAAAATTTTAAGTCGCATAAGCGAATAATTCTTTCTGAAGTTATGAGTGCACATTTTGCGGGCTTCTCGCTTTTCCCCTTCGCCTCTTCTGCCAATCCTTCGCTGTCTTTGGCCAGCTACGACTTGCAAAGCCTCACGCTTTACGCCTCACGTCTTCTGCCTTCTTCGATGCCTTCGGTTTTTGCCTGTGAAAGGATAAATCAGGGAAAATTGAACAAGCCTTCAGAATTTCCAAGAATGATTTACAGACAAGGCCCATATTCCATTTAAATTTTTATCGTTTTACTTTTTAATTACATAGATAATAGTTTAGTTATTGAAACATATTTATATTCAAATTATTACAAAATTTTTTCTGAGAAGTATCGCCTGATATATTTAAAATTCCTTTATAATTTACATTTTTCAGCAGCAGATATATATGTATAATATATATTACGATTTGAATTTTGAAATAAAAAATTTTATTCAGAAATATTTTATAACTTGTTCAATGGTTGGCTTTTACAATTTTAAAAGAAAGAGGGTGGATTTTATTTTGAAGGAACCTTCATCAGATAATGTTCATTGAACCTTTGGCTTCGGAAGTACATACAAAACATCCTCCTTCATCTGAACCTTTCTCTGCTTTTCCTTGCATTTTGTTATATAAACCCCTCCAAGTATAAACAGCACAATAAAAAGAAATACCTTGAAAGGGAAACTCTTTATAAGCTCAAGTATAAACCAGTCCTTTTTCATACTACGGACATTAATGGACTATGCCATTATCTTATTTATTTTACCTGAAAAGGTTTCCTGAAAATTTTAGCCTTTTTTCGTCAGGCAATTCAAACTTACATAAAAATACAATTTATACACAGACTACATAAAAATCGGACCGCTGCTGCAAGTTATCTTTACGTGATCATAGTCACAAATAATTATAGATATATGAAAACAGTCAGCGGTCTCGA
>JAGPFZ010000051.1 GCA_018056245.1 Bacteroidales bacterium | reverse complement strand
ATCGGAGAATTTCCTCCTGCTCCGTTTATAAGAATGTCAGGAATACCGAATTTTGTAATTATTTCTTTTCTGGCCTCTTCGAGTGATGATTTATCGAGTACGTTGGCCGCAATCCCAATTGATGGTGCATTGAATTCTTTTACTATTTCCAATGCGACTTTTTCTGCACCTTCTTTATTAATGTCGAGAACTGCTGTTCTGACACCTTGCGAAGCCAATGCTTTTGCCATACTAGAACAGATTATTCCGGCACCGCCCGTTATAATGGCAACTTTGCCTTCAATGTTAAGTAGATTTTTCATTTGTTTTTATTTCTATTTATTTTTTAATTTCTTTATTTCTACTTAAGGAAAATTATACTTTTTTGAACATTTCTTCAGAATCCAAAAAATTCCTTTGCATTCTTATAGCTTATTCCTTCGATTACTGTTTTCAGAAGATCTTCATCATCTGGAATTAAGCCCTTTTCAACTTCCTCACCTATAAAATTACAAGCCACTCTTCTGAAATATTCATGTCGCGGATAAGAGAGAAAGCTTCTCGAATCGGTAACCATACCTATGAATCTGCTCAAAAGACCCATTGACGAAAGATCTCTGAGATGTTTTTCCATTCCGTTTTTCTGATCGAGGAACCACCATGCAGGGCCGTATTGTACCTTTACCGGAACAGTTCCGTCGTTGAAGTTTCCGGCCATAGTTATCATCATCTCATTATCGGCTGGATTCAGATTATAAAGAATAGTTCTTGCGAGTTGGTCGTTTTCATCAAGCAAATCGAGAAATCGCGACATTTTCAATGCATCCTGCGGTGACCCGATTGAATCCCAGCCAGTATCGGCACCCATAAGCCGAAACATCCTGGAATTATTATTCCGCATAGCGCCCACATGAAATTGTTGTGTCCATCCTCTTTTATGGTTCATTTTGCACAACTCAACCATAACAGCACATTTGTATTTTTCAGGGTCATCCTGATTTAGAGCTTTGCCCGAAAGCATTTTTTTTATTATACGGTCTATTTCAGCTAATGTGAAGGAGGAGTAATAGAATCTGTCGAGTCCGTGGTCGGATACTCTGCATCCGTTTTCATGAAAGAACGTATGCCTCCGTGATAAGGCTTCTATAAGACTTTCAAAACCTTTAATCTCAATATCGGCACTTTTTCCGAGTTTTTCTATATACGAGCGATAAAAATTATTGTCTTCTATTTTAATAACAGCATCGGGCCGGAAAGCTGGAAGTACCTTAACATCAAAATTTTCCTTCATTTGTTTGTGAAATTCAAGTGTGTCGGCAGGATCATCAGTAGTGCAAATGACCTCCACATTCATCTTCTTGATAAGAGACCTTGTGCTGAAATCGTGGCTTGCAAGTTTTTCAGAGGTTTCTCTGTAAATTTTGTCTGCCGTGGAAGGTGAGAGGAGGTCATAAATGCCGAAATAACGTGCAAGTTCGAGATGCGTCCAGTGATACAAAGGATTCCCGATTGTATATGGTACCGTTTCAGCCCATTTTTTGAATTTTTCCTCAGGTGAAGCTTTACCTGTGCAGAATTTTTCATCCACACCGTTGGTTCTCATCGCCCTCCATTTATAATGATCGCCATCAAGCCATATCCGGGCAATATTTTCAAACTGCATGTCGTTAGCTATCATTTGTGGCGATAGATGACAATGAAAATCAATAATCGGGAGATTTTCTGAATATTGATGATAAAGTCTTATTGCTGTTTTGTTGTTCAGCAAAAAATCAGGATGAATAAATGATGACATTGGTGAAAAGTTTAATTTTTGATTGTGAAAATAATGAAATATATTTACGTTAACGAACACGAAATTAAAAATTAATAAAAATAAAACAAAAAATATACATCAATATGTGTAAATATTTAAAAACCATTATTATTTGTGCTTCCACACTTTTCAAACAAAAGTGATTAAAGCAATCAATAATAAATTTTTTCTGACAAAAATCTGCTGTAAGCTATAAGAAGATTATATGAAAATTTTATGGATTTGAAATTCAATATAGATCGAAAGAAAAGATAGATTGAAGTATTATAATATTAATTAATAGTATGTTATAATAAATAAATTTTATAATAAATTGATGAACAAAAACTTATATTTGAATATAAAATTTTAATAATTAACTCTATGAAAACTGAACTTAGATATTCAGCACATCCTGCGGATGTGAAATTTTACGACACTCAAAGGTTAAGGAAAGAATTCCTTATTGAAAAGATTTTTGAGAAAGATGAAATAATTCTTGTTTATTCTATGTACGACCGGCTGATTGTTGGAGGCGCTATGCCCGTAAACCATACTTTAAAGCTCGAGACTTTTGATGAGCTTAAATCGGAAACATTTTTGGCACGGCGCGAGATGGGAATCATCAATGTCGGAGGGGATGCGGAGATAACCGCCGGCAAAGAACTTTTCAAGCTTGGTTATAAAGAAGCATTATTTCTTGGCAAAGGAACTACCGATGTGCAGTTTAAATCGTTAGACAGTGGGAGGCCTGCAAAACTTTATATCAATTCTGCCCCTGCTCATAAGGAATATCCATGCCGGAAAGTTACTCTGGCAGATGCAAAAGTTGTTGTATCTGGTTCTCAGGAAGAATCGAACCACAGGACAATCAACAAAATACTTGTCAATAGTGTAATTGAAACCAGTCAGCTTCAGATGGGCATGACCGAACTAAAAACAGGAAGCGTCTGGAATACCATGCCTGTTCATACACACTCACGCAGAATGGAAGCTTACTTTTATTTTGAGGTGCCGGCAAAACAGGCAATATGCCATTTCATGGGTGAGCCTGACGAGACAAGACATATCTGGATGGTAAATGAACAGGCAGTCCTTTCACCATCATGGAGCATACATAGCGCAGCAGGAACTTCTAATTATACATTTATCTGGGGTATGGCCGGAGAAAATCTGGATTACGACGATATGGATGTAAGATATCCGGACACATTGCGATAAAAATGAATACTAAATAAATATTTAAAATAATAACTATGAAAGATTTATTCGATCTTACCGGTAAAGTAGCGCTTGTTACAGGCGGCACTCATGGCATTGGACTTGCCATTGGACTTACACTCGCAAATGCCGGCGCAAAAGTTTGTGTGAACGATATTAGCGAAGAAAAACTAAGAAATTGCCAAAATGAGTTCCGGAATAATAATCTGGATGTTTATACTTTAAAATTTGACGTTACCAGTGAATCTGAGACCGATAAAGGTATTGCCGAAATAGAAAACAATGTCGGCCCTGTTGATATCCTTGTTAATAATGCCGGCATAATCAAAAGAATTCCGATTCTGGAAATGCAACTGGCCGATTTCAGGCAGGTGATTGAAGTTAACTTAATCGGTCCGTTTATCGTTTCAAAAAGGGTTGTACCAAATATGATAAAAAAACGCGCAGGTAAAATAATCAATATGTGTTCGATGATGAGTGTTTACGGAAGAAATACGGTTTCAGCTTATGCGGCTGCAAAAGGCGGGTTGAAACTTTTGACGGAAAACATGACTTGTGAATGGGCTAAATATAATATCCAGGTAAACGGTATAGGTCCAGGTTATATTGCAACTGCCCAGACTGCTCCACTAAGGGAAGGAAATAATCCGTTTAACGAACTGGTGATGATGCGGACCCCTGCAGGCAGGTGGGGAGATCCGGAGGATGTAGCTAAAACAGCCTTGTTCCTTGCTTCAAAAGCAAGCGATTTTGTAAACGGTCATATCCTCTATGTGGACGGAGGAATTCTCGCCAATTTCGGGTACGTTAAGGGAGAGAACGAAATAACCTGAATGCACACATGCGTCAGGTTACATTTGGTATATAAATGATAAGTTTTATATAATGAGAACAAAACATATTTTTTTGTTTCTTCTTGCGGCAGGCTCCCTTATAAGAGTCATTCCACAGGAAAAGAGTTTTATGTCCGATGTTTATAGATTCCTTGAAAATCCGGAGATATTTGAGCTTAACCAGACTGAAGGCCATTGTCTGGTTATTCCCTATACTTCAGTGTCTGATGCTTTAAAAGCAGAAAGGGAAAAATCAACCGGATACATGTCGCTAAACGGAAATTGGAAGTTTTTTTATTCCGATGTTCCTGAAAATTTTCCGGCACGTTTTTTTGAAGAAAAGTTCAACGATAACGGGTGGAACAATATCAGCGTTCCATCGAACTGGGAAATGCAGGGTTTCAGCGACCCGCTTTTCCGGAATGTTACCACGCCTTTCCATCCACGTCCTCCATTTGTGCCTCGTGAATATAACCCCACAGGTATTTACAGAAAGTCTTTCATTATCCCAGCCTCATGGAAAGAGAAAGAGATATTTCTCAGAATGGAAAAGACAGCCTCCGCTTCTTTCGTTTGGATTAACGGAAAAGAAGTCGGTTATAATGAAGGTGCACAGGAACCGGCCGAATATAATATCACAAAATACATCCGGCCCGGTAAAAATACAATTTGTGTAATAGTTTTTAAATATTCCGACGGATATTACCTTGAAGACCAGGACTACTGGAGGCTGGCAGGTATATTCGACGATGTTATGCTTGTTGCATCTCCAAAAGTACACCTGTTCGACTGGCACGCAGTTACAGACCTCGATGAATCATATACCGATGCAATCCTTGCGATTGATGCCGAAATCCATAATTATTCATCCGACATTGCAAAGGGAATTACAGTAAGAGCCATTTTGTATGATTCAAAACTTGAAGTTATAAAAAGAACGACCTCTGGAAAAACAGATATAACACCCGGGGGCAATGTTAAAATCCATTTCTCTGAGAATATTAAGTCACCCGGACTATGGTCTGCCGAAAATCCATACCTCTATCATCTAAGTTTTGAATTACTTGACGCTAAAGGAAAGCTTATCGAAACGTCGGCAGCAAGAATTGGCTTTAAGGAAACGGAAATAAAAAACCAGGTGTTTTACCTCAACGGCGTGCCGGTAAAGCTGAATGGTATAAACAGCCACATGCAACATCCTGAAACAGGACATGCAATGGACGAGGCAACAATAAGGAAAGACTTAAACATTCTTAAACAATTCAATATCAATTGTGTAAGGACATCGCATTATCCGCCTGTGAATAAATATCTTGATCTTGCCGATGAGTATGGCATTTATATTATTGATGAAACAGGCGATGAGGCTCATGCCACAGAATATCTTTCCGGCAGGAAAGAGTGGGAGGGTATGTACAGGGAACGTGCCAGAAAGATGGTATTACGCGACAGGAATCATCCTTCGGTGCTTTTCTGGAGCGCTGGCAACGAAAGCGGCGAAGGTGATAATATATGCGCAGTTATAGAAGAAGGTAAGAAGTATGACACGACACGTTACTGGATGTACGGAGGCAATGCATTCGCTCATAAATGCGAGGAAATAATCGGTCCGAGATACCCTCAGATTTCCACTCTGCTAACTCGTGTTTATAATATCCCGTCGGAGCAGGATCCCCGGCCTTCATTCCTCGATGAATACCTGGCAGTGACAGGCAACGGCGGTGGCGGGCTGGATGAATACTGGGAACTTTTCCGTAGATTTCCAAGAAGTATGGGTGGAGCAATATGGGATTTCGTAAGCACAGGGATAACTCAGAAAATAAGAACACTTAAAGATGGTTCCGGTAAGAATGTTCAGGCAAATATTATGGGAAGGGCAAAGCTTGTGCCCGGTTTCAGAGGCAAAGGATTGGATCTCAACGGACATGACCAATGGGTGGAAATTTATCGTGATGATGCACTCGAGATAAATGGTCAGGCACTTACAATTACATTACGACTGCTTCCCCGTAAACTTAATAGCTCATCAGGAACTCTTATCACAAAAGGCAACTGGCAATTCGGCATAAACCAGGTAAGAAACGATTCATTAAGATTTTATCTGACTACAAGAAGAAAATATTCGGTTACTATCCCTCTTCCTTCAGAATGGGAGAACAATTGGCACCATATCGCTGCTGTTTACGACGGCAAATCAATGTTTCTGGTTGTTGACGGAAAGGAGAGTGAGAAGATTCCTGTTTCGGGGAATATACAAAACACTCCGTTCCCTGTAAATATTGGAAGGAATGCCGAGATACACGGGCAGGAGACTTCAGATTACCTGTGCGATGCCGTTATTGACCAGGCAGGAATATTCAGAGCAGTTATTCCAGTTTCAAAGCTGGAAGACCCCGACGAAAATATTATAAAAGAAGCCGTACTATGGCTCGATTTCGAGGAAGAAATTGAAGAAGGAGAATTTTTCAGTTATGGCATCGGAGCCAGAACATACGGTTCAATATGGCCCAACCGGAGACCCCAGCCCGAGATGTGGCAGATTAAAAAATCAGGTCAGCCTGTCTCGGTAAGACTTGTCTCGGCTGAAAAGGGGAAAGTCGAAATTATTAACAGATATTTGTTTACCGCACTTGATAGACTTAATACTGTATGGAGCATTACGGCTGACGGTGAGCTATTGGAAAAAGGAGAGTTGACATTGAATATTCCGCCAAACGATACAGCTATTGTTACTATTCCTTATCATAAACCGGAAACTATACAGGGAACGGAATATCACCTTCTGATAAGCTTTCAGCAGAAAACCAAAACGCTCTGGGCAGAACCGGGCTTTGAAATTGCATGGGAACAGTTCGAAATGCCGTGGTATGAAAGTAAACCTGCATTTAATCCGGAAGCTGCAGCAGGGAAAATTAAAACTTCTGAAAAAGATGGGAGGCTCATTATTTCGGGGGATGAATTTATATATGAATTTGACAGAGGTAATGGACAGATTGTATCAATGAAAATAAATGGCAAGGAGTTGATCAAGGCTGGGCCTGAACCGAATTTCTGGAGAGCGCCTCTGGCTAACGAGACCGACGAGTGGGGCTTCTGGAGAGCGAACAGAAAACACAACGTGGAATGGTTTGGTAGAATGCCTGCAACTGAATGGTATTCTACAACACTCGATGGTATAAATTCGAATCTTATTGACTTCATTGTAAAAAATGAAGGTGAAAGTGTTTGTATTAACACGTTGATTGTCCAGACATTCAATAACAACAGGGCATCGTTTTTAAACAGGATTACTTATTTTATTGATTCTGCAGGGGAGATTAATATTAATCATTCGGTTATTCCTGACGGAGATATGCCGTCGTGGCTGCCCAGGGCCGGAGTAAATATGATTATAGATAAAAGTCTTGGCAATGTGGAATGGTACGGTAGAGGGCCTCAGGAAAATTATCCCGACAGGAAATCAGGGTATAAAGTTGGAAAGTACAGGTCAACGATAACAGATATGTATGAACCATATCTGATTCCACAGGATTATGGTTTGAGAACCGATAACCGATGGGTGAGGATAACGGATAATTCCGGAACAGGTCTGGAATTTAGGGGAGATAAGCTTTTCAATTTCAATTATTATCCTTTCAGCACGGATAATCTAACGAAGGCAGTTTACACATACCAGCTTCATCCTTACGGCTGGAATACTTTGAATATTGATTATGCAACGAGCGGAACCGGATGCACTGCCCTTTCAGTCTTTCCCCAATACCAGGTTATGCCTCAAAGGCTTGATTTTAATCTTACTATAAAAACGGTAAAGGGCAATTAATAATGAATTTAAGACTGAAAATTAATGGGGAAAATTTGCCATTATAATATGGATAATAAACGACTAACAAAAATCATAATATTAGAATGAAAAAAAATAAGTTAACCAGAAGGGAGGCAATAACTGCCGGTTCTGCAGGTGTATTGAGTACACTTATTAACTGGTCGTTCCCATCTTTAAGTATCAAGAAAGGAGACCAGGAGAAACCTGCCTTGCTGGGAGGAACTAGAATAAGGACTGCAGAGTGGCCTGAATGGCCTGTATGGGACAAGCAGGCGGAAGATGGTATTCTGGAAATGCTAAGGTCAGGGAGATGGTGGAGAGGAAACGGAGAGCATATAATTGATTTCGAAAAAAGGTATGCCGAATTGATGGGAGTGAAAAGATGTCTGGCAACAGCAAGTGGTACTTCAGCACTGATGGTATCCCTTCAGGCACTCGGCGTTGATGCCGGAGATGAAGTGCTTGTTTCGCCATTTACTTTCATCGCAACCTATAATGTAATCATTTATCAGAAAGCTCTTCCGGTGTTTGTTGACAGTGACCCGGAGACATTTCTGATCAATCCGGCAAAAGTCGAATCAAGGATAACAGAAAGGACAACAGCTATTATACCTGTTCATATTTACGGCCTTCCGGTCGACATGGACAGGATTAATGCTATTGCAGAGAAACATAATCTGAAAGTGATTGAAGATGCCTGTCAAGCATGGCTTGCCGAATATAAAGGCAAAAAGGTCGGTACCTTCGGACATACTGGATGTTTTAGTTTCCAGAATTCAAAGAATCTGCCGGCTGGTGAAGGAGGAGCAATAATAAGCGACGATGAAGCACTTATGGATTTATGTCACTCAATTCATAACTGCGGCAGGCCATATGGAAGAGTGAAAGGAACATCTTCTTACCCGATAAATGGAGGTAATAATCGCATGCAGCAGATACAGGCACTGATTTTGCTCTCACAGATGAATCGAATAATTAATGATGCGGAAATAAGAGTTCGGAATGCCAGATACCTCGATGAAAAGATCAGGGAGATACCGGGGATCAAACCCTACCGGTTTGTTGATGGAGGAGAAAAATCGGCTTATCATTTTTATCCTTTCAGGTTTATCAGTGAAGAGTTCGGGAATATATCAAAAACGGTATTCATAAGGGCATTGAACGCAGAAGGCATTCCATGCAGTGCAGGATATGGTCCCCAGAACAGGGACGGCCTTATTGAAGAAATGCTTAACTCGAAGGGATTCAAACGGCTCTTCCCGGCATCGCGCTTGAAACAATGGAGAGAAGAGAACGTGCTTCCAGGTAACGACCAACTATGCCGCGAAGCAGTAATTTTTTATCAGAACATATTGCTGGGCAGCAGAAACGATATGGACGACATTGTAAGGGCGATTACAAAAATTTACAATAACAGGGAAGCTCTCGCAACCTATAAAAATTGAATATTAGTTTTCATTTTTCCTTATTCCTCGTTCAGGCTGCGCCTGACTCGTCGTCGGAAAAACAAAAACCTCCGGCAAATGCCGAAGGTGTAATTTGCCGGTGCGGAGAAAGAGGGATTCGAACCCCCGTTCCGCCGGAAGGCGGAAAACGGTTTTCAAGACCGTCGCATTCGACCACTCTGCCATTTCTCCCTTTGTATATTTTCTCAGGTTGCAAAGATAATATTTTTAAAGATTCGGAATATTGAAGAAAAAAATAGTTAAAGAGTTATAAAACAATTTTTTAAGAAAATTTTAAACAAAATATTAACAATTTTGGACAACGAATAAATTGCTGAATTAAAGATTTCAGGCGGTGTACAGAAACAGGGCAAAAAATATTTTAGTCAATAAAAAACGTTATTTTATCCTTAAAGTACCACTATTTGCGGAAAAAAGCAAAAATTAATTTGGTTATGAATTAAAATGAAATACATTTGTATTCAACAATGACTATTAAGTCTAACTCTAAAATTATCAAAATTATGACAAAAAAAGAATTGGTAGAAGCAGTTGCTAATGAGGCAGGTGTTTCAAAAAAGACTGCAGGGCTTGCTATAAAT
>JAGPFZ010000003.1 GCA_018056245.1 Bacteroidales bacterium | reverse complement strand
TCGCTTTTTCCCCGATTTCATCTTCAATCCCTCCTCAAACGGCAATTCTCTACACTCCACTTCTCTCAATCGCTCATTCAGGCACTTGCCTTTCCCGGCACAAGCTCCGTTTGCAAAAAACTGCGCCAGCCCTGCCGCAAGCGGCAGCATTCCGCTGCCCTCACTTCGTTGCGGGCTTCCTGCTGCCTGCGCCCTCGCTCCACTCGCTGACGGCTCGTGCCTCTCCCTCAGGCTTCGCTAAAAAAGCACTCCGCTTCGTTCCGCTGCTTTTTCACTCGCCTTCGGTCGGCTCAAGGCTGCATTACCTGCTCTGTTTCCACTTCTCCCTCTCACAGCCCCCGACCACCCACCCCTAAAAAAACATCGTTGAATTTTATTCCGACACAAAAGCCAATTCCAATCCATTTCGAAATCAATATCTTCCCGAAAAACAAAAAAAGAGAATGCAAAAATAGCTCCGTTTCGGCCTTTGCGTCAAGGTCAAGCCCTGCGGGTTTGCTACACAAAAATCTCCACACCTTTGGGTAGTATTTTTGTTTGCAAAACCTTGACACAGCCCTCCACTTCACTTGCAAGGAGGCATTCTTTTTTCTTTTTTTCTTCTTTCCGTTGTTCCCGAAAAAATATTTATACGGGCTAAAACGCAAAACAACGCACCCCAATGCATCCGAAACTAAATCTGAATAAAGCACTTACTTCGATTGTATCTTTGCCAAATCGGACAAGGAACGAATGAAATCCTGACCACTATTCGGCCGTATTTGGTCAATGTTTCCTCAATACCATGTCCAAGTAAAAACCAATTTTCTAATCTTTTAAACTTTTCTCAAAATGGGAACAATCAAACAAGGTATCTTAGGCGGCTTTTCCGGTAAAGTCGGTACGGTCGTCGGAGGCAGCTGGAAAGGAATTTCCTACATGCGAAGTCTCGCTCAAAATGTCAAGAATCCTCGCACCGAAGCGCAAATGACCCAGCGCAGTAAGTTCGCCCTTACCCTCGCTTTCCTCAAGCCCATCACCAACTATGTGCGTGTTGGCTTCAAACCCTATGCCTCCAAGCAAACGGCATTCAATGCCGCAATGTCTTACATTGTAGCAAATGCCATTTCGGGCGAATATCCCGACCACACGTTGGATTTCGCCAAGGTTCTCGTCTCGCGAGGCTCGCTTTTCCCTGTCGATAACGCTTCCGCCGAAGTCGATGCCGGCAAAGTCACCATCTCCTGGACCGACAACAGCGGAATCAGCGATGCTCTCGCCACAGATGTCGCAATGCCGTTAGTGTTCAACTCGCTCAGAGGTGAAGCCGTTTTCAGTACTGCTGCCGCTGCACGCGCCGACGGCTTGGCCGAAATAAATCTTCCGGCCGAATGGTCCGGCGATCCCGTGCAAATCTATCTCGGATTTGTCTCCCAAGATGGTAAGGCCATTGCCAACAGTATCTATCTCGGTGAAAAAACCTTGATCTAAGCCTGTTTATTATCTGTTTTCTTGCTTTCAAATCCCGCTCTCCGTGGCGGGATTTTTTTAAATCGAACAACTCATAAATCCTTTTCAAATGCAACCTCTTTTTATCCCTTATCTCATAAATCACGATTGGCCTCATTTCAAATCCGGTCTCATCGTCCTGGTAGTCCTTTACGCCGGGGTGTTTCTTTCCGTCCTCATCGACTTTTTCTTCGGCGTAAGGCGTGCAAAACGTATGAATATCGCCCGCACAAGTTCGGGCTATCGCCGCACCATTTCCAAACTCACCAACTATTTCGGCTTAATGCTCATGCTTTCCATTGCAGATATTGTGGCAAGTGTAGTTTTCAAAATGCCCTATTTCACCGTTGCCGGCGCCGTTGGCATCGTGTTGGTCGAAGCTAAGTCCGTTTTCGAAAATCTCAAGCAACAGGAAAAAAGCATTGCCGAAGTGCAATCCATGCTCTTGAAAATTCTCGAAAACAAAGACGAAATTCAAACCATTCTTTCCCTGCTTAATACCCATAAAAAGGAGGATCAACAATGATACCGAGAGGACTTCGTAACAACAATCCCTTGAATATCCGCCACAGTTCCGACCGTTTTCAGGGCGAAATTGCCGGCACGGACAAAAGTTTCAAAACCTTTTCGTCCCTTGCTTACGGCTATCGGGCTGCCTTTATTATTCTTGGCACATACCTTTCCCGCGGAATAAACTCCATTGAAAAGATTATAACCCAATGGGCGCCTCCTGCCGAAAACGACACCGAAAGCTATATTTCCCAAGTGGAAAAGTATTCGGGCGTTCCCCGCCGCAAGGAACTAACCCCGTCCAGCGGAGCTGAATACATAATGATCGTTGCGGCAATGAGTTTCGTCGAAAACGGACAAAATGCCGATATTGCGCAAGTGCAGGCAGGTTTCAATCTACAAACCAAAATCAAACTTCAATGAAAAAAATACTTTTCTTCGCAGTGTTGGCAATGCTCATGTATTCCTGTAAATCAGTCAAATACATTCCGGTCGAAACCACCAAAATCGAATATCGTGACAACCTTATCCGGGATTCTATTATCCGTTACGATTCTGTTTTTGTCAAAGACAAAGGCGACACCCTGATTTTGGAACGATATAAATATCTGTACAAATATCGCATTGCCAAAGACTCAATCTTTATCAACGACACCATCCGCGTGCCCTATCCGGTGGAAGTCGTCAAACGGGTAAAAGCCCCGCTTTCAAGCTGGCAGAATTTCCAAATCTGGTGTGGGCGGATAGCCCTTATTGCTTTACTGTTTGTGACCATTTACTTTGTGCGTAAACTGAAATAATTTCGGCACATTTTCAAACCAATTAAATCCCATTCGAAAATACGGGATTTTTATAATCCAAGTATTCAAATCTATCAAAAATGAAATATATTTGTATATCATTTAAATTGTTTATAAATGCCTATCGAAATAGACATAAAGCACTAAATATCAAAAATATAATTCTTATACTTGTTTATCGTATATTTGCAACATATTTGCTACATATATCTATAACATATTGATTATAAATACGTATCACATTTGAGGAGGTAAAATAATAAAATCCCGAGAAAGCATTCTATCCCGCATCCAGTATGCGGGATTTTTTTTAATTTTATAGCATCAGCGATTCAGAATAATGAAACAAAAAATAATAATCATAATTATAGATTTTTTACTACCTCTGGCTATAATAGCTCAATCGCCCGATACAATAAATCGTACTGATACAAACGGCAATAAACAGGGGTACTGGATAAAAAAATATCCTGACGGAAGCACACAATATGAAGGATATTTCATAGATAATCAACCGGCCGGCATTTTTAAAAGATATTATGAAAACGACACTCTCCAGACAATACTTTTTTATTCAAAAGACGGAGATGAAGCCGACGTAATCTTCTTCCACAACAATGGGTACATTGCTTCAACAGGGAAATACATCAATAGAAAAAAAGAGGGTAAATGGTCATTTTATTCTTCAACAATAAATGAATATCTTGTTCTGGAGGAAAATTACAGGAATAATTTAAGAGAGGGTTTATCAGTGAGATATTACCCCAATAAAACAGTAGCTGAAGAAATTTGGTATAAGGAGAATATCAGACATGGAGAATGGATACAATATTACCCTAACGGAGAGATTTTGCTCAAGGCCAATTACGTTAACGGCATATTAGAAGGTCCTTTCGAGATCAGGTATAAAGATGGTAAGATACATTATATGGGCTTTTATAAAAATGACAGAAGAGAAGGTATATGGTATGTATACAATCCTGACGGCACACTTAAAAATGAGATAAAATATATTGCCGGAATGGCTGTCAATCCGGAAATTTATCGGAAAGAAAACGATTATCTCGACTCACTTGAAATAGAAGGAAAAAAATTAAATGACCCTAAAAAAACAGGAACAATATGGTAAATTAAAGTGTGTTTTTCATTAACTATGATTTCTGCTGGCAACCTGCGAATAAGTATATAAGGCAAAAATACACATAAATAAATAAAACCCGTCGGGCAATGAATGAAAAGCTGTCGTTAACGGAATTACAATTAATTATAAGAGATTCCCTTTATGAAAAGATGCCTGGTTTTTACTGGGTCTATGCAGAAATATCGGAAGTAAAGGAGAATTTCTCAGGACATTGCTACCTCGAATTAGTTGAAAAACATCCTGACGATATTAACCTTAGTGCAAAGATAAGGGCTATTATCTGGAATACCAGATACAGATTTATCAAGCCATTTTTTGAAAGCGCAACAGGCGAAACATTAAAAGCCGGTCTTAAAATTCTGGTAAGAGCAAAAATTGAATATCACGAAGTTTACGGATTAAGTCTGGTAATAAATGACATTGATCCGGCATTCACTATTGGTGAAATGGCTCTTAAACGTCGCCAGATTCTTTTAAGGCTAGAAGAAGAAGGTGTTATTTCAATGAATAAAGAACTGGAATTGCCGCTTGCCCCAAAACGTATAGCAATTATATCGTCAAAAGGTGCAGCAGGATATACCGACTTCATTAAACATCTTATATGTAATATTTATGGATATACATTCCAAACTGAACTCTTTGAAGCAGTAATGCAAGGAACCGAAACAGAAGAAAGCGTTATTTCCGCACTTGATAAAATTTCAGAAAAAATTGACAGATTTGATTTAGTTGTCATAATAAGAGGCGGTGGAAGCCAAACCGACTTAAGCTGGTTTGACAACTATAATATTGCTTATCACATAACACAGTTTCCTCTGCCTGTGATTACAGGTATTGGACATGAGAAGGATTTATCTGTTACAGATATTGTGGCATTCCATTCCTTGAAGACTCCTACAGCAGTCGCCGACTTTATTATTGAAAGAATGGTTTCAGCCGAAAAACTTCTTACGGACCTAGCATCTGAAATATCGGGGATTGTAAAATCGGCAATTTCGGAGAATAAAGAAAAGCTTAACACAATGATGATGAGAATGATACCAAATGCAAATATGATAATATCATCAGAAAAAGAAAGATTATCGTCCTTGATACTCGATCTTATTAATACAGGTAAGGAAAATCTGCACAGAAAAGAGTTAATTTTTATAAATTATACAAAGTCACTTCAGAATATTACAAAAGATTATGTTAGAAATAAAGAGACAAGGATTTCTCGTGCTGAAGAAATATTAAAGATGTCGTCTTAC
Source organism: Bacteroidales bacterium (assembly GCA_018056245.1). Taxonomy (GTDB): domain Bacteria; phylum Bacteroidota; class Bacteroidia; order Bacteroidales; family VadinHA17; genus LD21. Next base: position 108,350 of record JAGPFZ010000003.1, on the reverse strand, counting down.
AATTGCTTAAAAACTACGAATTCCATATTGACTTCAATTTCGAATTCTCTGAATATAATCAGCCCGATCAATGTTCTGAAACGAGGATATACTATAACTGTGAGCAACAGAATGATAATAAAAAGTGTTGAAGAACTGGAAAAGGGAAAGATAATAGATACTATCCTTTACGATGGGAAAATTAAAAGCATAATAGAAAATAAAAGGAAATATAAGTTCAAAACTTAGTTTCTTAAACAAAGCATATTAAAATATCCAAATAAAAAAATTAACAAATTGTTTATTTATATAACATGGCAAAAAAGGAATTATCATTTAATCAAGCTGTAAAGGAGATTGAAACAATTCTCCGGAATATCGAAAGTGGAGATCTGGATGTGGACAAACTATCGAAGGAAGTAAGGAGAGCTACTGAGCTCATCAGACAATGCCAGAAAAAACTAAGGAGTGCCGAGGAAGAGATAAACGGAATATTTAAGGAGATATCATAAAAAAGTAACCCGCAGAATCAATTATCTACGGGCTACCCTAACCCTAACCTAAATCCTATGAAAAAAACCACCTTATTGAAAGGTCTGCTGTTTCTATTTACTTAAACGTAATAAGCATACAAAAAGTTTCACTTTTGAACTTATTTTTAATATTTTATTTTTCAACGTTAAGAATTTCTTTGAATGCATTTTCAAAAGTTTCTTTAGGCAAAGCCCCAAGAACTATTTTCGGCTGTCGGTCTTTTGGAACAAAAAGCAAAGTAGGAATACTTCTGATGCCAAAAACGGCAGCCAGTTCATCTTCGGCTTCAGTATCTACTTTATAAAAATCTATCTTTCCTTCATAATCCTTCGATAACTCTTCCATAATAGGGGCAACCATCCTGCAAGGAGCGCACCAATCGGCATAGAAATCAATAACACAAGGTTTATCACCTTCAAACTTCCACTCTTTATTAGTTTCATAATTAAAAACCTTTTCAAGAAATGTCTCTTTTGTCAAATTTTGAACCATACAAAAATTTTTTAATAAAACATATATGATAATAATTTGTTAAATAAGTGTCAATTACTATACCAAATTATTCATTACTTCATATTTAAGTCTGAAATTAACCGGAAATAGTAACTTTGCAAAAATACAAAAAATTGTCATATATAAATATGCATATTTGTTTATATGATAAAATATTTCAAACAATTTCGGAGGTACTTGACTCAGAAAATATTGAAGGTTATTTAATTGGAGGTTATGTACGGGATCACTTTCTTGGCAGAGATAATCCGGAAAAAGATATTGATATTGTTGTAAAGGGGAGCGGCATTGACGTTGCAAGGAAAACAGCAAAAAAAATTGACAGAAATATAAAAGTAACTATTTACAGGAATTTCGGGACAGCAATGTTTCGTTTAGGCAATTATAATGTCGAATTTGTAGGGGCACGGAAAGAATCATATACAACAAATTCACGCAAGCCTGTAGTTGAAAACGGTTCTATTGAAGATGATCAAAAAAGGCGAGATTTCACTATTAATGCGCTGGCTGTAAGTCTAAATAAGGCATCATGGGGAACACTTATTGATCCTTTTGGAGGGCTGGAAGATTTAAAAAACAAGATTATTAGAACGCCTCTCGATCCTGACAGAACGTTCAGTGACGATCCGCTAAGAATGATGAGAGCTATAAGATTTGCCACGCAGCTCGGATTTGATATCGAAGAAAATACTTTCGAGTCAATAAAAATGAACAGAGAAAGGATAAAGATAGTTTCGGCAGAAAGGATAACTGCAGAAATAAACAAGATAATGGCATGCAGTCAGCCTTCTGTAGGGTTTATATTAATGGACAAATCGGGGCTTCTCGATATTGTATTTCCCGAACTTGCGAAGCTGAAAGGTGTTGAAAAGAAAGAAGGGAAAGGCCACAAGGATAATTTTTTTCATTCCTTAAAAGTTCTTGATAATATATCTCTTAAAACCAATAATTTATGGTTGAGGTGGGCTGCGCTTCTGCACGATATTGCCAAACCCGAGACAAAAAGATATTCGAGTGAAACAGGCTGGTCGTTTCATAATCATGAGTTCATAGGAGCAAAGATGATTCCCGCTATATTCAGAAGGTTGAAACTACCGCTAAATGAAAATATGAAGTATGTACAAAAGCTTATTTACCTTCATCTAAGGCCTATTGCCCTTTCACAGGAAATAGTAACAGACTCGGCAGTGAGGCGACTTCTTTTTGAAGCCGGAGACGATATTGATGACCTTCTGACGTTATGTGAAGCCGATATAACTTCGAAAAACGAAGAAAAAAAATCGAAGCATCTTGAAAATTTTAAGCTTGTAAGAAAAAAACTTATTGAAATAGAAGAGAAAGATGCATTACGTAATTTTAAGCCTCCAATAAACGGTGATGAAATAATTAACACTTTCGGCATTAGACCTGGCAAAAATGTCGGTATTATAAAAAATTATATAAGGGAAGCAATTCTTGATGGAATAATCCCTAATACTTATGAAGCGGCAAGAGAATTAATGCTAAAAAAAGGTATTGAAATGGGATTAAAACCTATTGATTCTCAGCGGAAAAAAGATCAAGAACTACAGGCAGATGATCGCTAAAACCGCCCTGATATCTATAACCATTGTATGTCGAAAATGGCTTATTCCCTGGATATTTATTATCTTTCGATAGGAGAAGCCCCAGTTTGATTATTTTTATATTCTCCCTGTTTGTATATATTCCTTTTTTACATGATAATAAAGAGTTAGAAACGACTATCTGGTCAAACATTTCCCAGATTCCGTTATAGCGGTAAGTACCCTCTTTTTTCTCAGCAAGATAACCGGAAAGGTTTATGTAACTTTTTGACTCTCCATTAGTTAATATTTTCATTTCATTGCCGGATGGATTGCAATTGAAATCACCGGCAAAAATGATTTTTGAGCATGAACTTGATAAATTAGAAATTGAGTCGCCCAGATATTTAAGCATTTTGGCAAAAGCTATTCTGGATTTTTCAGTAGCAAGTACTCCTCCCCTTCTCGACGGCCAGTGATTCAGAAAAAGATGAACTGTATCGCTCTTCCATAACCATTCCGAATATAGAACTGAACGGATTTTAAATCCTGATTCTCTGATGTAAGGAGGGAAATAATAACTGTATTTAAGCAATTGTATAATATCATCTCTATAAATCAGGCATACGTCAATTCCTCTGGGATCGTTCGAATCTTCATGGATTATCCTGTAATTATTGTCTGAGTTCAATGGAGTCAATCGCAAAAGGTCTTCTATAACACGTTTGTTCTCCACCTCACACAAACCGATAATAGCCGGCAGTTCACCTTCCCCTGCAGCAACGATAACTTTATAAATTGAGTTCAATTTCTGTATATATCGTGCCGAATTCCACCTTCTGACGCCATCTGGTAGAAACTCATCATCATCAGTTGCAGGATCGTTATAGATGTCAAAAAGATTTTCGGTGTTATAAAACATAATCCGAATTTTATCTCCCTCAAGCCTCAAGGGACGAATGAATCCAAATAATGTTATAGCTAATAATGATATAAAAAATATGGGACATGTATTTATACCTGTCCCATTTGTAAAATCAAAGTGTTTCCTAATATGCATTTAGCCATCTGTATCTTCTGGCACTTTCACCGAACTTGACCGCAAGTGTTAATTCGTGAGAGCCCAAAGTATGTTTCCTTACTTCAGTAAGGGCAAAATCAAATGCATAAGCAAAATAAAATTTATCGTATTTAAGCCCTAACAAAAAAATAATTGCATCGCCGGTTCTGTAAGACAATCCGGCCCAATAATCGTTTTTGTAAAACATTCTGGCAGTGAGGTCCATCTGTAACGATTTAAACAGCATATCCGACGATTTAATCAGAACGGATGGCTGCAATTCCCAGAAAGGTGCACCTAAGAATCGTATCTTTGCACCTCCAGTTAGAAAATAATGACCGAGTTCCGATCGTTTATTGTCACTGCTGTTGCCGAATAAAATTGATCCTCTTGATAATGAACTCATTGCAAAACCAATATAATACCTTTCTGTTGTGTATGTAGTTCCAAAGTTGAAATCAGGGATGTACAAGACTCTGTCGTAATTATTGAGAAATTCATCGTCAACATCATGGAGAATAAGGTTTCCGTTAAGGTCTATTGCATATTGATAGAATGTAGCAGCAAGGCCGAACGATAGTATATTGGGATAACTTCCAGTCTCACCCAGTTGAAGATGATAAGCATACGCTCCTAAAATTCCTGTTCTGCTTATTATTCCGTTTCTGTCGTTGAACACATAACCACCCAGTCCTACATTACCTCCCTTGGTTGGCCGCATAGCTTTTCGCCTTACCGATGTTGACCTTGATATATAACTATCCTTCAAAATCCTTGTTTGAAAACTTGCTGCATACGTAGCCGGGGAATTTCCAAGTCCAACCCACTGCTCTCTGACAGTGACATTAACTGTGGAATATCCGTCACGTCCGGCCAGTGAGGGATTTATCAAAAAACCGTTCATTACATACTGGCTGTACATTGGAACTTGCTGGGCTTGTAAAGAAGCGGCCGTCAACCCAGCCAGTGCCGAAAGAATAATTAATTTTCTGAGTCTCATATCATAATATTCTGATAGTAATATTTATAATTATCTAATAACTGTGATGACGCCTTTTCTTGGATTTGATCCGTCGTTCAGGTAAAGGATATAATGGTATGAATCAACCGGAACGAGTTTTCCCTTATATCTCCCGTCCCATGGATTAGCAGCAGGATTCTTGCTTTTGAATATCAGTTTCCCCCATCTGTTATATACGAGTACTTCGGCATTCGGATACATCTCTATATTACGTATTATCCATGTGTCGTTCTTCCCGTCACCATTGGGAGTAATTACTTCCGGAATCTCGAGGCAGTTGGTTCCGGTAAAGGAAACTTCAATATCAAGCTCTTCAGCACATGCATTGACATCCGTTACAATTACGGTATATGTACTGTCGCCTGCATTTCTTGTGGTACCTGTAATACCATCAGACCATAATACAGTATATGGAGCTACACCGCCTGTAATAGCCAGTGTAATTGAACCGTCACGTGTATCCGGACAGGAGGCATTGACAACTGTTGGAACAATCGAAATCTTCTCCGGTTCGGTTATCCAAGCATCCTGAACAATACTACATCCGGTTAAATCGGTAATTGTAACCGAATATTGGCCTGCAGGCAGAGATGAGATATCTTCGGTAGTCTCTCCGTTACTCCAAAGGTATGTATATGGAAAAGCGCCTCCTGAAACCGTCAGGTCAATTGCTCCGGTATTTGTACCATTACAAAGAACATTTGACACAGACACAGATGCCGTCATACCCGACTCAGGTCCGGTTATATTGCCTCCGGATATAAAAGTGCATCCATTGGTATCGGTAATAATTACAGTATAGCTTCCAACAGGTACATTGTTCAAATCCTCAGTAGTTGCTCCATTACTCCATAGATAACTATAAGGTGAAGTGCCGCCCGATACCGTAATATCAACTGCGCCTGTTGACTCACCATAACATAATACATTTGTCACAACTGCATTGGCAGACAAAGGTGCTAAAGGTGCATTAACGGTTTCTGTTTTGTTTGCAGTACAACCGTTGGCATCGGTCACTGTTACAGTATAGCTTCCTTCTGAAAGATCGGTAATATCTTCTGTAACTGCCCCATTGTTCCACAGAAAAGTGTATGGGGCTGTGCCATTTGTAACAGTTATATCAACAGCTCCGTTGGTTTCTCCAAAACATCTGACATTGGAAACAACCATCTCAATATTTATCGGAGCGTCAGGTTGTGAAACTGTTTCAGTCGCAACAGCTATACACCCTATTGCATCTGTTACAGTAACGGTGTACTCACCTGCAGGTACACCTGAAATATCTTCGGATACTTCGCTGTTACTCCAGAGGAATGAATATGGAGCGGTGCCACCGGTTACAGTTATATCCAGAGCTCCTGTTAAGTCGCCATAACATAAAACATTTACAACTGAAACTGTTACATTGAGCGGTGAACTTATTCCATCTGCAACTGTAGCAGAAACAAATCCTGTACAATTATTTGCATCAGTAATAATCACATTGTATGTACCTGCCGATACACCGGACAGGTCTTCACTTGTTGCTCCGTTGCTCCACAGGAATAAGAATGGCGGAGTGCCAGTGTTGACAGTCAAGTCAACTATACCGTCACTGCCTCCCTGACATGTCACATCTGTCACAGAGGCTGTTCCTGAAGGAGATGTATTAACAACTACGTTAACAGGTTTAATATCAAAACAACCAGTAATATCATCGGTTCCTTTGATATAATAGGTGCCATTAGTTGCAGTAGTTGGCGTCGGATAAGGAATAGTAGCTGCTAAATCTGTCCAGTAAGTAATAGAAAGTCCGGGGTCCGAACCTGCTGTGACAGCCGGGTCAGTAATGTCAACTGTAGACGGCGAACATACAGATGATGGGTCGTTCACTATAAGAACAGGAAGAGCGTTTACAGTAATAGAGCCTGTTGCAGATATTGAGCCACAACCGCCAATAAGTTCAACTGTGTAATTAAACGTGCCACTTGCAGTCGGAGAACCACTGATGGTTAGTACATCCGATGCCCAGCTACCTGTAACTCCTGCCGGAAGTCCTGCAAATGTAGCCCCAGTAGCCCCTGTCGTAGAATATGTAATATTAGTTATTGGTGTACTGATACATACTGTCTGATTATCTGTACCTGCAGCAGAGGTGAGTGTTACCGTGTTATCAGGATTTACATTTATAACTCCTGGGGCAGTTATATTACCACATCCTCCTGTAAGTGTTACAGTATAATTAAACGTGCCACTTGCCGTAGGTGTACCACTGATACTTACTACATCCGATGCCCAGCTACCTGTAACTCCTGTCGGAAGTCCTGCAAATGTAGCCCCAGTAGCCCCTGTCGTAGAATATGTAATATTAGTTATTGGTGTACTGATACATACTGTCTGATTATCTGTACCTGATGCTGAAGTAAGTGTTATTGTGTTGTTTGGTGTAACAGTGATCGTACCATTTTCTGTTGCCGTACCACAACCACCTGTAAGTGTTACAGTATAATTATATGTGCCACTTGCAGTAGGAGAACCACTGATCGTTACTACTCCTGAGTTCCAGACACCATTAACCCCCGAAGGTAAATTACTGAATGTTGCTCCTGTAGCTCCTGTCGTACTGTATGTAATATTAGTTATCGGAGTGCCGATACATACCGTCTGATTATTAGTTCCTGATGCTGAAGTAAGTGTTATTGTGTTATTCGGTGTAACAGTGATCGTACCATTTTCTGTTGCCGTACCACACCCTCCTGTAAGTGTTACAGTATAATTAAACGTACCACTTGCCGTAGGAGAACCACTGATCGTTACTACTCCTGAGTTCCAGACACCATTGACCCCCGAAGGTAAATTACTGAATGTTGCTCCTGTAGCTCCTGTCGTACTGTATGTAATATTAGTTATCGGGGTGCCGATACATACCGTCTGATTATTAGTTCCTGATGCTGAAGTAAGTGTTATTGTGTTATTCGGTGTAACAGTGATCGTACCATTTTCTGTTGCCGTACCACACCCTCCTGTAAGTGTAACAGCATAATTATATGTGCCACTTGCAGTAGGAGTACCACTGATCGTTACTACATCCGATGCCCAGCTACCTGTAACTCCTGCCGGAAGTCCTATAAATGTAGCCCCAGTAGCCCCTGTCGTAGAATATGTTATATTAGTTATCGGAGTATTGATACATACTGTCTGATTATCTGTACCTGTTGCTGAAGTAAGTGTTATTGTGTTATTCGGTGTAACAGTGATCGTACCATTTTCTGTTGCCGTACCACACCCTCCTGTAAGTGTTACAGCATAATTATATGTGCCACTTGCAGTAGGAGAACCACTGATCGTTACTACTCCTGAGTTCCAGACACCATTAACCCCCGAAGGTAAATTACTGAATGTTGCTCCCGTAGCTCCTGTCGTACTGTATGTAATATTAGTTATCGGGGTGCCGATACATACCGTCTGATTAACAGTTCCTGGCGCCGAAGTGAGCGTTATAGTATTGAGCGGATCTACTTTTATTACTCCTGTCTTTGTTATATTACCACAACCACCTGTAAGTGTAACAGTATAATTAAATGTACCACTTGCAGTAGGTGTACCACTGATACTTACTACATCTGATGCCCAGCTACCTGTAACTCCTGTCGGAAGTCCTGTAAATGTAGCCCCAGTAGCCCCTGTCGTAGAATATGTAATATTAGTTATTGGTGTACTGATACAGACAGTCTGATTATCTGTACCTAAACTGGAGGTAAGAACAATAGTATTAAGAGGCGTAATAGTAACATTTGTACTGGCAAATGCAGTGCATCCGTTGGCATCCGTAACCGTCAGATAATAAACTCCGCCCATCGTTGGTATTGCACCAGGTATAGAAGGATTCTGCAATGATGAAGTAAATCCGTTCGGGCCTGTCCATTCATAAGATGCCATACCATCTGGTCCACCTGTCAGATTTATTGTACTAGTCTGACAGACAGGACTATTGCTTCCGGCAGTAGCTATTAGTTGAGCAGGTTCAGTTATTGTAACCGGCACATTAACTGTACAGAGATTTGCATCTCTAACAGTTACTATATATGATCCTGCTGAAAGTCCCATAAATGTCGAAGAAACCTGATAACCGCCACCATTAAGGCTGTACTGGTATGGAGCAGTTCCTCCTTCTGCGGCTATCGTGACCTGACCTTCATTACCTCCGTAACATGTGACGTTAGTTTGTGAAGAGATAACTCCTGTTAATACTGAAGGTTGAGTAATAAGCACAGGTACATTGAATGTGCACAGGTTCGCATCACGTACTGTTACGTTGTAACCACCTGCAGCAAGTCCCGTGAAATTACCTGAAACCTGGTATGGTCCACCATCGAGGCTAAACTCGTATGAAGGTGTGCCTCCAAGTCCTGTCACAGTTACCGATCCTGTAGAGTTTCCATTACAGTCAACATTTGTTTGTAATGAAACTACCCCAGATAATGCTGTTGGCTGTGTAATATTAACAAGTACACTCCTTGTACAAAGATTTGCATCTCTTACAATAACAGTATATTCTCCGACAGTTAGTCCACTAAATACATTCGAAGGCTGGAATGGTTCGCCATTAATATTAAATTCATACGGAGAGCTACCTCCCGATGCTGAAATTGTTACACTTCCATCAGAGCCGCCATAACACGAAATATTGGTTTGTGAGGAGATGCTGGCAAGTAATACAGTCGGCTGTGTTATTGTAAACGGAACATCAAAAGTGCATAAAAGTTTATCCTGGATTCTTACAAAATGGTTACCCGGGGCAATATTGTTAAACGTACCATTCGGCTGATAAGCTCCTCCGTCGAGAGAGTATTGATATGGCGGTAAACCTGTACCTGTCGTTGCCTCGACAGTTACAGAACCATCTGACAATCCATTACATGACACATCGGATTTCGAAACTACAGTACCCTGGAGATTATATATAATTACATCAACAAAGGTTGTATTGTAACATGATGAAGCATTCTGGACTGTGACACTTACCTTACCTGTCGCTTCGGTGCCCCATCTTACTTTAACCCAGTTGTCACCCGAAGTTCCGCCGCCTGTCGTCTCTCCTCCAGTAACAGTCCATGCATAAGATGTATATGTATTTGTTAGTGTATATGTTACTTCATTATTTGAACAAACATTAGTAGCTGGATTGTCAAATTCCGGTAAAGGTATTGCGCTTATTGTAACAGTATCTACAACTGACGATTCACAAGGATTCCCTAAAATATTTGGCATAGTAATCATAGCTATAAGAACACCTTGGGTAATGCCCATATTCCACTGTACTTCTACTTCATTTGTATTAAGTGGTGTAGTAATTATTGTACCATTTTCAATAGCCCAGTTGTAAGTTGCATCCGGATCATAATTAACAGAATAAGTTTTAATCTCTCCTTCGCATGCAGTTGTGTGTCTTTCAGTTATATTATTAAATATCAAGCTACTCTTGTCAATCGTCATAACTGAAGTATCCTTACATCCATTACCGTCGGTAACAACAAGTTGTATATGATAAATACCATTCGGCATCAGGTTGTTAAAAAATGGATTTTTAGCAGTACTTGTATTTGAGAATATAAGGAAAGGCCATTCCGGGATTATTTGAACAAAGGGATGTACTTCATCTTCCAGACCGTCCCATAAATAAGAATAGTCACCATTACCACCGGAAACATCAGAATCATAGAGTGCAAAAGGTTCGGCCAGAATGCAATTAGTGAGAGAAATGCTGTTTATTGTAAGCGATGAAGTTATTATAATTTCGACATCTTTCGACGCCGAATTGCCATAAACATCAACAGCAGTAAGCGTAACTGTTTTCTTCCCCTGGTCGCTGCAGCTAAACGTATTTGGATAAACTGAAAGACTGATAGTACCGCAATTATCAAACGAACCATTATCAACATCAGAAGGGAGGAGTGTTCCTGTACCATCTGGCCCAAGAACAAGAGTAAATGTTTTCACATTTACAACAGGTTGTACAGAATCCAGAACTGTTATCAATGCATTACAATTCGATAAATTTCCCGATCCATCGGTACCTGTCAACGTTACTGAGACAGGAGCTCCTATGTCTGAACAGCTAAAGTTTGTCTTGCTTAGAATATAAGATAAAACGGGCGTACAATTATCTGTCGAGCCGTTATCAACCATTGCAGGTGTCAGAATAGCACTGCCTGTATTGTCGAGGTACAGGTTGATATCTTTACAAGACATTACGGGTGGAGTAACATCACGTGATGTAATTACCACTGTAACGCTGCTTTCATTGCCTTCAAGGTCAGTTGCATAGACATTCACGTTTGTTGTGCCTGTTCCGTTAATTGCTGTTCCTGCTGCTGGATTCTGAGTTTTAATAATTGATGCAGGGGCTGTGCAATTGTCAGTTACAACAAGTGCTGAAAGGAAATCAGGAACAAGTGTCTCGCAAGAAGCGTCAAGATCAAGAGTTGGATTTACCGGTGGGATTATCACGGGAGGTGTAACGTCCACGACCGTCACGTCAATATTTTCATTTGCAGTATTTCCATCCTCATCTGTGGCAGTTATTGTAACTGTCGTCACTCCTTTTCCAACTATAGTCCCTGCGGCAGGCACCTGGCTGGTAATAATATTTCCCTGAGCAGTACAATTATCGGAGAATGTCGCTGATATTAAGGGAATCGACGCCTGGCATCCTGCATCGGCATTTATTACAGGAGGTACAGGTAAAGTAATTACCGGTGGAATATTATCTTTTACAGTAACATTAAACAAACATTGTGACTGATTTCCGGAAGCATCTTTTAATGTATATGTTACGACCGTTAAACCCTTATTAAATATATAAGAACCAATCTGGTTAATACCTGTCAACGGTGATGAGGCAGTCGTGACGCCGGTCATTTCCCATGTAAGTGCATCAATAGCACAGTTATCCGATATAGTGGCATCCGGGATATTAACCATCGCTGTACATACACCGGCATCAATATTTTGCAAAATATCTGATGAACAGGTAATTACAGGCTTTGTATCATCAATAACATTCGTTAATACCGGCGTTCTTGTGTTGCTTACACAACCTCCTGTACCATTCGATTCTGCATAATATGTTGTATTATTAATGAGAGGTGTTCCGGGAGCAAGTTTAGTTCCTCCTGCAGGTGCATCATACCAGTCTACCGTACAGGCAGGAGGTGGTGTTGCAACAAGGTCTGCAATTGTAGCTCCAGGACAAAAATTCTGCAGGGAAGGTGCCGCAGGTGCATCAGGTGATATGACGAAATTAATAATCACATCGTCCATTGAATTGCAGAAACCGTTACTTATAGTCCAGCGCAAAGTATATACGTTTCCGTTGAGGCCAATGAACTGGCTGGTCGGACTCGAAGGTGTAATTATTGTTCCTCCGTTCCCACTAACTATGCTCCACAAACCTGTTCCCAAAACAGGTGTGTTTCCGGCAAGAATAGCAGTAGTAATTCCGCATACTGCCTGGTCAGGGCCAGCCATAGCCGTTGTTGGTTCAGCATACGTCGTAACCGGTGTGGCATCAACAGTTCCGTTCTCAGTTCCTCCATTGTATTTTAAAGAAGTCAATGCATAAACACCTGGCACAGCAGTGGAAAGGGTATATGGAATATCAGCCGATGTAATGGTTACTGGTGCCTGAAGAACTCCATTAATAGTATATTCAAGTATATAATTAAAAGGTATGGGGTCAGGAGAAATAAAGCTCACAGGTATTCCTGTTGTTCCACAAACAGGTCCTGAAGGAGTAAACTGTGCTCTGGGTTTTAAACTACTGACTGATGCAAGTGTAAAGTTGTCAGAACCATTAAAGATCTGTAAAACCGATGAAGCTGCAGTTCCGTAATAATTGTCGCCGGTAGCAATTGTAGGCACTTCCATCCATTTACCTGTTCCGGAATCATAGTGAGCCACTCTGATATTTGATAAACCTCCTGCAACAAGAGGAGTAATGTCGCTTGATGGAGTCCATCCGAGGCTGATAAGTGATTGTGAACCTGATATTGTCTTTAGGTTCCAGTATTCCTGAGAACTCGCTGCTACCAGAGGAGTGGTTATATCCGATGAGGTCGTATTTGGCGAAAAATATTCGGCAGTCCAGTCTACAGGTCCAGACTGTGTTGATGAGACTTTTATTCTGTTTCCCAACACGTATTGCAGCCCTGCCTTAACTGTACCGATGGGGAATAAGAACTCTTCGTATTGGTTAATTGTCTTTGTAAGCGGCCCTGAAATATAAGATGATGATGAACCTCCTGAAGGAATAACACAATTAGTTGATGTATTTTTTAATTTTAAGGTACCGGTTGAACTTGTATTAATAAGTCCATTTGTTAAAAGCAGATTGCCGGCCACTTCAATATCGCCACCGGTATTTATTGTAAGACCAGCAGGGTTATTGATTTCAAGATTGTTGAATGAATTAGTACCTGAAAAATTACCTGTAATACCACCAATAGTTTGTGCTGAAGTTCCTTCAAATGATACAGTTGCGTTACTTCCCGAACCTGAAATAAATGTACCGGTATTGTAGCGCTCCATAGAGCCTTTTATCGTCAGCTTCCGGTCATATACACTGTTGTCGACAGTGGGACCGTCAATAAGGAATTGTTTGCAAACAGTCAGATTTTTATCCGGGAGAACCCTTGTCCCGCCTCCCGTGAAATGTATTTTTGGAATATTGTCATAAAGGTCGGCGATAATAGTATAAGTGCCTGTACCTCCATATTCAATAGTAGAGTTATTTGAACAAGATAGAAAATCGGTGAATATGCCTGAAGGGAAAGTTCCGTTTTCAAGATACAAAGTACCATTGCCTGTAACGGTTCCAAGACTATGTCCGTAATAGGGATTGACTACTTTGAGTTTACTGTTAAGGGTAGTTCTGTAAGCTGTGCAATAATTTGCATCGAGTGCAACTTCATGGTCAATTGTCACAATAAATCCGTTCGGTCCTCCGTCAGGGCAAGGGTACGGATCACCACCTGTTTGAGTCCATATAGTTTTATCTGACCAGTTGCCATTGCTATTGCTCGTATATTCAGGCATATTTGATGGGAAAGCTGTAAATATACCTGCAGTATATTCACCTCCAAGGTTATTTGTCCCTGAATAATTGAATGTTATACTGTTTATTGCAGGATTTACTTCAGGTGTTCTTGTCCATTTAGTCCCAGGGACTTCAAGTCGGGCCGCTAAATAGTTATTTTCCTGAGAACCAATAACATCTTCCTGAAGATAGCTAAACACAATATTTCCTGAAAGATTTGTCAATCCTGAACTTTGCAATGACCAGTAATAATCGAGTGCATTATCCGGATCAGTAACCCCCGGATGCTGTTCGTTGATATTGTTAACCTTTACATAACCAACAGTGCTGTTAGATGTTATTGAAAGAACTGCCGGTGTATATTTTCCCGAAACTCCTAAAGGGAATGTAAAGGACGGGTTTGCACCAGTATTAAAAAATTTTCTCAGACCTCCGTTGCCGGAAACACCATTTGTTACAATAAGTTTTGACGCGCTGAAAGGATCACCCTGAATATTACTGTTAACGCCAAGTGTAAGCAGATTACTCTTAATATTCAGGATTCCATTCGTAATTGTAAGGTTCTCACTTAATGTAATATCGCTATCTACATTTGCACCGGCGCTGTTATTGAGTGTTAATCTTGCAAAGGAGCCGGTACCTGATACTTTCTGGAGCGAAGTTCCATTCAAAATAACACCGCTCCCGTCTGAATTATTATCCGTATAACTGCCGTTGTTGATGAAATCGCCTTTAACATTAACAGTATTTGCTCCACCCACAAGAGTTCCGGTCAGAATGCTGAGGTTTCTATTTACCGTAATCGTATTATTAAGTGTAAAAGATACACCAGGCGCTACAACAAGGTCGTAGAAATTTGTAACACCTGTAAGTGTTTGTGCACCTGCATAAGAGGAGCCTGTTGTTGCACTGAACGTGGATAAATTTGTACCTGACACATAACCTGTCGCACCTGGTGAGTTTGTGAAATTCCCGTTAAAAGTGATATTAATATTATTGGAGTTCAGAATGCTGTTTGAATTTATCAACATGTTGCCATTAACTGTAAGAGGATTTGCAAGTAGCCTCAAGGTTGAAGTTCTTCCGGAATAACCGGTAATGGTAATATTATATAAAGGTATTGTTGCATCAAGAAAATAATTCTGCGTTGCTGTGTTCCCATTGTCAAAAACAATAGTTCCGCCTGTTACAGAACCCGCCTGAGGTCTTAAATATAAATCTCCGAATGGTGAAGAAGGTGTTGTTGAAACACCATTGCCCCTTACAATTGTCAGTGTTCCTCCTGTCATAGTAAATTCACTTCCGTCATTAACGACTTCGAATTTTGCATTTGTAGTAATGAATGCCCTGCCGTTTATAATCACTGTGCCGCCCGATTGATTATATGTTAATACTCCGGCAGCATTTGACGGATTACGTCTTATCTGGCCGTTAACTCTTAAGAGCCCGCCTGAAATTTCAATGGCGGATGCCCCACTACTTGAGTATTCTATGTCATTATTGTTAGCATCCGTTCCGCCGGTCCGTCCTACATAGACATTACTGTTAACGATTGTAAGTTTACCGTTTAGAAGAAGGTCACCGTTGTTATTTGCAGCATTCCCTATCAGAATATTCCTGTTACCGGAGTTGCTCGGAAGATTAACATATAATCCTGCGGTTGCAGGAATAATAAAAGGTGTTGTGGTTGATATGGTGAAATCGGTTGAAGGATCGGTACGCATATACCTTAAAGTGCCGTTTTGCAGTGTAAGCCAGTTATTTGCTGGTGTTGTAAGAGTGCCGGCAATATCAATTGTCAGGGTAACATCCTGGGAATTGCCCTTATTAACGGTTACAGTACTGAAAACAGTTGTAGGATTTCCGGCAGTGTTAGTTACGCTTGCCGGATTGGAGCCAAAGAATGTGACCGGTATATTGGTAAAATCAACTTTCGATGTAGTTGTAAGGCCATGAGTAAGACCATCTGTATTATTAATCAGGCTTCCACCTATTGACATACTTTGATTTGTTGCACCGCTCCAGATATAAAGTGCTGAAAGAGTGGCGACTTTAACATCGCCTTCAACGACAAAGTTCTGAGCAATAGTTCCGTTCTGATACCAAATAAGTGAGCCACCCTGAATGTCCATATTACCTTTAACAGTGATAGTTTTAGGAACTGTGGCAATAGATCCCGGATATGTAGTTCCCCATGAAGGAAGAAACCATGAATCGGCATTCTGTCCGCGGGTAATCAGGTCGCCGTAAATAGTTACACTCAGATTGCCAAAGATAACATTCGAGCCTCCAAGAGGAGAAAGAATCAGGTTCCCATAGCTCGAGACGTTGGAAGGCAGATAATATGTAGTACCGGCACCAGGATTTGTAGTATAAAGTTCAGTTGTACCTCTGTTCACATTATAATCAGAAAAATCTCCCGATGGAAAAGCGTAAGTTGAGGGACTGGTATAATTAGTAGTAAGTCTGAAATTGCCATTACCGTTAGGGTGTGAAACAACCCTGCTGAAAACTGAGCTTGGGTTAAATCCAACATCGAGTGCCGAGCCTGCCTCTATCTGAAGAGTTGCACAACTAACACTGCCAGTATTTGGCACATTGGGATCAGTGGCAAGATAGACACTATCGTTTCCTCCTATGATTACAATATCATTTGCTCCTGGAGCAAATGAAGGCGGATTATCTACTGTATGACCCGTTAAAGACCATGTGTTTACATTTGTCCACAGGCCCGATTGCCTGCTGTAAAAAACTTTTGGAGAACCAAAAGGATCAACTGGATTATCATCACCTGCCGTATAATCTCCATCAATGAATGATACATTCTCAAGGAAAATGCCTGAACCCGGTTCGCCTATAATGTTTAATGTTTCATCCACATCGGCAGCTGTACCTTTTGTCCATGAGCTGGTTGAATTATTAAATCTTGCCGCAACATATTCATTTTCAGTCACTGTTCCGCCAGTAACAACATTGGCTTCAGCATAAGTATATCCGTGAGTGACAGTTGCACTGCCAAGAGTGAAACCTGCAGAGGTTACCTTCCAGTAATATGTCAGGCTCCTTCCTGCAGTTGTGACATTTGGATGAGCGTAATTTACAGGCACAACTGTTATTGAACCATACGACGAAGGATCGGTGTTGAATGTATAAGTTGCCGGAGTATAATTTGCCATGCCGAGATGAAAAGTAAAAGGTTCAGAGGTTGAAAACACTTTTGTCACTCCCCCATCGCCATTATTTCCTGCACACTGTATATATCGCAGAGCTCCTGCGTTTACAATTGAAGACTGCCCATTTAGTCGCAGATTGTATGTGCCGATATTAAACAGTTTATCACGGGAAAATTTAAGTGTTCCGTTTACAGTCATATTTGCAAGAAGCGAAACAGGCGCTACTGCCGCATTATTATTATTAAGTTCCACATTCCCGAACACTCCGTTTCCGTCAATGGTCTGAGTCTGAGTACCATTAAGAACAATTTTGCCGGCACCGGCTATTGTACCTGAGTTATATACATTTCTTGCAATATTTATAGTATTGCCGTTATCATTCAGAGTTCCAAGTAATAGTCTGAATTCGTTTAACACGCTTATCGTTATTCCCGACGTTCCTCCGAAATTCAATTCAACACCCGATGGTTTATTAATGGTCAACCGGTAAAGGGTCTGTGCAGCATAAACATTAAAATTCTGTATAGTTGTTCCGTTGAAAGTTGTAATATTGTTTCCGGGTGTGTATGTACTTCCTGATGCAATAGTAAAATCTCCTCCTATGGTTACATCCAGATTATTTGCTATAAGTTCACCTGACGATACAATGAGGTTTTTAAGAACCGTTACCGGATTTGAATTCAGCTGAACTTTTGTTGTTCCGCTTGCTCTGTTGATAGTAAGATTTGCAAAAGGTGCCGTTGTATTAATAAAGTAATCTACATCTTCTGCCGGGACTGTTCCTGAAGTCGGAATTATTTCAACAATTCCGCCTGTTACGTTTATATCGGAAGCAGAACATGCGATTCTGTAAGCAAAAGTGGGTGATGTGTTGCCACATACATCATAAACTTTTATTGTACCGCCGGTCATCGAAAAGCCGTTAGCACCTCCGCTGTTGGTAATGTCGAAAGAACCTGCAGAAGCATCTATGCCGCCTGAAGCTCTCGAATTGTCGAGCGAGGAATTTACGAGTCCTTCCGGAGTATATGTTGTAGTTGTTCTTTTAAATCTACCTCTGAGAATCATTGTTCCGCCAGTCTGTGAATAAGATATCAGACTGTTTGCTTGCGGAGACGAATGGAATTGTTTTGTATCAACAGTACCGCCGTTCAGTATAAACTGGCCTGGTGCATAATTCCAATATATTATACCCGTAGATTCCCTGGTGGAAAGATATCCGTTATTCAACTGTAGTTTCCCGGAAACTGAAATACCGCTGTTCCCTGTTCCAATATCTATACCCATTGAAGCGTTGTCGGGAGCTGTTACACTATAAGCACCATTTACTTCACGATAATCATCGGCTGTTGACATAACTATAACTCCTGCTCCGTCAAGTATAACTGCACTTCTGCCGGGTATATAAAAATCACTTGAAGGAGGCCCTGCAGTTGTACCTTCAGTAAGACTCGGTATTACTACCAGTCCCTGTAATACAAGAGTTCCCGCCCTTACCCATAATGCTTTCTTAAGATTGGGATTTGCATTTGTTGCAGGAGCTGTAGCATCACTAGGCGCAATATTAGCTCCAAAAAGTCTGAAATTACTATAAGATGTCGAATATACAACAAGCTTAAAAGTCTGGTCAATACCTTTGTCAAGAACCAGATTATAAAAATCTGTCTGGCCGTTACATGTCAATGTTTTGTCGCTCGATCCGTTGAAGTAAACCGTAGCGAAGCCCGTAGTTGATCCGTTGACTATTGGTGGAAAACTGTTGTAAACTGGGTATGAAAGATTCGTAAACCTTACAGTACCATTATTTGTAAAATTACCATATATCTGAATCCTGTGTGAATGCAGTTCATAATAGTTTATGAATCCCCCTGTTGTTCCGGTAATTTCTAGGGGCGATGTCTGTGTATTTGTAACCCCGGTACCTACCCTGATTGCAGCGCCATTGTCCACAACAACATCGCCGTTAATAATCAGTGAAAGCCTTTGTGCAGTAGCATCATTTATCTGGTATGTTCCCTGGCGGACAAGAAGATTACCGTTCAAAGTCAGATTATTAATCTGTACTACCTGTCCAGGGGCCCTTATTGAAAGATGGTAATATACAGTTTGGTACACAGGCATTGTGATAGCAGCCGTATATTCTGTTATGCCACCGTCGGTTGTTACAAAAGTGTTTGTAGTGACAGGAGAAGGAAAACTTGCAGAAGAGAGTTTCAAAGTGCCTGCACCCCTTAGGGCGGTTAATCCATTTGTGAAACTGTAAACCGATAGGTCGAGTATGCCTCCGCTGTTTATTGTAACGTCAAGATTCTGGGTTGTTACATTGCCTGAAAGAAACACAGTACGGCCTGAAAGTATTACCACCTTATCGCCGATTCCGGGAACCATTGTTCCGGGACCGGTTGTTCCACTGGGATCAAAAGTCCATGTTGAAGCCTGGTCCCAGTTGCCTGTCTGATATGAATAAAACGTGCCCGGGGCTCCTGTAGTCCATAAGCCGGTAATCGTCGCACTGCCTGTTGATGTGGCAGGGTTTACCCCTTTGGCTGAAGCTCCTGTTGCCAGGTTCCATGTTCCGCTGGTGTTTGTATATAACTGAAAATCTGCAGGATTACCTACTGCTTCCGCTGCATCATAAGCAAAAGACAATCTTGTAGCCGCACCTGTGGTAATGTTGGACACTGAAATATCCCAGTGTTTATTGATATAATTCGGAAAAGAGCCTGCCGGCTCAGGTACTGCCCTTAAAGAAATGCTTCTATCGGCTGCTGTAATATTTGGTAGATTGGTGATTACCAATGGATTGTAAAACCCGTTACTGCCTACCGGATAGGTACGATTGAAACTCTGGTTAGAAGCATTTGCTGAACGAATAAACCGGCCTGTTCCATTCGTCTCGATCATATTTGTCGAGCTAAAAGGTGCGCCGGCTATTGCTGTGGTGTTGGTGAGGGTCAGGTCATAATCTCCGAGCCTCAGTAAACCGGAAGAAAGAGTAAGTGTGCCTGTAACGGTTGCAGCTCCTGCAAGGCTTTTTGTTCCTCCGCCACTGATGTTAAGATTATAATATGTATATCCACCTGCCTTCTGGTTGGTGCCGTTATAGTTTATTCTTCCGGTAGAGCATGTAAATCCTCCTCCGGTAAAATCACCTCCCACATTAATTGTGGCAGCGCCTGTAAAAGTTATATTGTTTATGTCGGAAGTACCTTCCATCCTTATATTTCCAGTTACATTAATAGTGCCGGAAGTAGCAGTAATAACAACGTCGTATGTTGGATCTTCTGTTGAGGGCATGAATATCGAGGCGCAGTTCAGGGTGCCGTTGCCGAGTGATATTGTCTGGTCGCCTGCATCGGAAGCAGGAGATCCTAAAATAACATTACCGGTAACATTAAGAGTACGTCCTGAAAGGTTGAGTGTTGTAGCAGTGGTTGTACCATCCTGAAAAATAACATTCTTAACAGGATTTGCTGGGCTTACATTCAGAGTAACTGAATGTCCATTGTTTATGAAAACATCTCCGGCACCAGCGGCAACGCCGGGGTAATCGCCCGGGGCACAATTTGCCCATTCACCGGATACCCTTACCTGCCAGGTTGTACTTGCACCCCAGCTTCCTGTTGCACGAGTTTGATAATCTCCATCTTGGGGTGCAGGAAATGGTGAAAGTTCGTTATTAACACCATTATATATACTAAAACTATATTTATCTTTTGAATCCAAAATTGAATATAATGTATATGAATCCCACTTTTTTGGAAAGAATTTCAAGTGAATGGCTAGTAAGTTTTCTGAAAAAAACATTAAAGAAATTGTTAGCAAGAAAAACAAAATCAGAAAATTTTTTCTTCGCGTTCCAGGTCTCTTAATAAAGTAAGAAAAACCTTTTTCCCCTAAATAAAGATTTAGCATCCCTCGAAAGTGTTTCCGGAATTTCATAAAAATCAGATTCTATAATATTTCAAAGTCAAAGTAAAAAATAAAAATAATTTTTAGTTTTATTTCAGAAATAAAACTAAAACCATTTTAATACCATAGTATTTCATAGCGAATATATATAATTTTATTTCACCTGTAACACAATATTTTTCAGATATTATTAACACATTAACAAGACTTTTCAAACATATTTTTGGTTGCTTCATACTTAAATTCTAAAAGTGTGACAATTATACTATATTGATTTGTTGCACCGGAAATAGCAGAAAACAACATTTTTTGACAAACAGGCTTAAATAATCAACGAAGCAAGAAAAAAATTTGACAGAAGGTTAACTGACAAAAATCGTATGGAAAAGCAAATATTTTCTTATACAAATAAAAAATTCCGTATCCCGGTCTGTATTGTGGGCGATGATCCCGAGTGAAATCAAAGATTTTTATACTATTAATTTTATTACAGACTTCTTAATCATTTCTTTATTATATCTAATGCTGGACAATCTTTATGTAATTTATTATATGGCTATACAATTTTATATTCTTTTTCACTACTGTCCGACTAAAATAAAAAAAATAAGGTGTACTCCCAAAATCCCGATATATCGGGACCCAAAATGTTGTAATTTGGTTTTTGGTTAAAAACTATACAACATGGATAAAGATACAGAAATAAAATTTGCCGGACAACCGGACCTCTGGACTGACATTTAAAGAAGTCTTAATTGTTGACTCAACAACCATCCGGTTATTCAGTGACATTTTAAAGGGTGTTGGCCGTAATCCCGAAGGAGATGTAAGGAAGAAAGGAGAAATAAAAGTTCATTTGCTCATTAGATCGCCAGGGCAAAGAAAGCCTTTTCGGTAGTAGCCTCGTTGGTTCAAATCCATCTGATAAGCAATATGGACGTAAATGAGCTACTGCGAAGCACGAAAAGAAGATTTAAAAGTAAATCCATACACCCTCTCCTCTAAATCCCGCGGTGCGGACGGGGCTCGAACCCGCGACCCCCGGCGTGACAGGCCGGTATTCTAACCATCTGAACTACCGCACCATGATTGTCCGCCGTTGCTTTCCAAAGGCGAACAATGCTGTGCAAAATTAGTTGAAATTTTTATTATACAAAATATAATGCTTAATTGAATTGTGCTTACACAACGAAGTTTTAGCTAAATCAATTTATACATTCAGCACCTTGTGTACCCAGCAGCCAGTACCAGGCAACACACAGCATCACACTGCCATAACTCCCTTGAAATATCCAATAGACTCTGCTATCCCTGCCAGAGGATCTTTCATATCTTTTTCATACTCCAGACTGCACATGCCGCTGTATTTAATCTTGCGAAGTGTGGCGACAAACTTCGGTATATCTATCACTCCCCTGCCCATCTCCACAGTTCTACCGGCCTTTGATGCATCGGTCACATCTTTGATGTGTATATCAAAAAGTCGCTTACTATAACGATCAGCATCAACCGATGGGTCGGCACCGTCGCGCACCGTATGGCCGATATCCAGACAAATCCCCATCCTCGCATCCATGTCTTTAATATGATTCCAGATATCCGTGGCATTCGGGAAAAGCGGATTATCGGGTCCATGGTTGTGAATTGCCAGCCTCATATCATAATCCTTCACCTTCTTCTCCACATAAGGCAAAAGTTCATAATTCGGCGCGCCGACTATCATCTTCACTCCTGCATTTTTTGCATATTCAAACGCCCGATCTACCTCCTGCTCGCTTTTCATATAAACAACTCCGACAGTGTAAACCGTTATTCCTTCCGATTTGAGCCTTCCGATAACTGATTTTATCGTTTCTGGAGTACTGTTCATCGGCAGATATACATCCTTCAATGAAAGATTCAAAACATTTACTCGCTTCATTATCTCAATTGCCTTTTCTATTGGCACCTGAGCAAACGTATAACCTGCCATTCCTATACTGAACAGATCTGCTTTCTTTTTGCCTGGTTCTACTTGCGCAGCTTCACTGACAGCTTCCTTTCCGAAAACCGGTACTGTTCCGGCCGCAAGAAGCCCTGCTCCTGTCAGCCTTATAAAATCACGACGTGTATTCATATTTTGACTATTTTAGTACATACTTCTTACTTGTATGAAGCCTAAAGTTAAACAAAATCATTTCGTGAAAATCAATTTTAAATAAATTTTACACTAAATCTTGAAAAAATCCCAATCTGTTATCTTTAGTTTTTTACTGTAAGATTATTATTCAATAGCCTGCAATTGTATGTCTGAATAATCGCCCGAAGTTTCTCTTCCATCCTTTCCTGAATATCGGGAAGCTGTCCTGCAAGATTCTTTTCAAAGTATCTGTCATTTTTATAATTGATCAACCTTACAGTTTTATTATCTATCATTTCAAGAACATAGTCGTCCATAAACAGACAGTAAGTATTTCCTATCGTATTAAATGCAAAAGATTCCGAATCTTCATCGAACACGTTATTGCCAAATGCAATATATTCTTCATCGTAATTAAGAAAACCAAGTACAGATGGCATAATGTCAATCTGCTGGGTTATCCGGTTTTTTACCCCTTTAAGACTACTGTTATGCATATAAAAAGCAACCGGAACGCTGAAATGACCTAAAGTATTTTGATATTCTTTGAAAATTATTTCGTTTGTATGATCGGCAGTTATCACAAAAAGAGTACTGTCGAACCATGGCTTCTCCTTTACTTCATCGAAGAATCGCCTTAGAGCATAATCGCTGTATCTTATTGTTTTACAAATAGGTATAGGTCCATCCTCAAATATCTTTTCATACTTTTCTGGCACCTTAAACGGATGATGCGACGAGATTGTAAAAATCGAAGCAACAAAGGGTTGCTTAAAAGCATCGAGTTTCGACGCAAAAAACTGCATAAAAGGTTCATCCCACAAACCCCACATACCGTCGTAATCTTCCTTGCGTCCCGGATATTCATTTTTACCGAAATAATCTTCGAAACCACCCATTTTTGAAAATGAATCAAAACCCATTGAACCGTTAGGAGCACCATGGAAAAAAGCGGAATAATAACCCTTCTTCCTTAGAAGTGATGGTAAACCATTAATCGTATTATTGGCATAGTGCGATATGATATAAGGCGTCTCGAGCGAAGGCAAAGAAGCCAGAATCGAAGGCATAGCATCAATTGATTTATTACCGTTTGCCAGACTGGCATCAAAGGTCAGACTTTCTGCAAGAAGAGAATCAAGAAATGGAGTATAGCCCTTATAACTTCCTCCGTTTAGATTTTTATTATAAAATCCTATATATTCTCTTCCAAAACTTTCCAATATAATTATAATTACGTTGAGTTGACGAAAGTTTCCCATAGGGGCAGGTTTGTAATGAGGATTATAAATCTTCACAAGTTGTTCCTCATTAAAAAAATTATAGCATACAAGCTCTTTTTTTCCCCATGTGCGAAGAATGCTGAAAGGAGTATTAAGAACTACCCCAACGTTTCGAGGATCGTTTACATACCTGGCTGCATTGCTTATGGTTATCGGCCGTGTGGAGTGTTTAAACCCTCCACGGGCAGCGCCAACAATAAACAAAATTGTAAACGGGAAGATAATAAAATTCACTCCAAAATATACAAACTTATTCCTATGAGCGGGTTTTTCAGGCTTTACCTTCCCATAAAGATAAACCATCAATACTACAAGCAAAAGCGTGAAAAGCGTTACCTGCCAGTAATCGGTCATAAATTTAAAAAAGAGCTTCCCGAGGTTCTCCTCATTCCTGAATGTACCAAAGACATCAGCTGTTGCCCGCTTCCCTAAAAATCTGTAATAAATACAATCCGCACCGTTCATCGCAAGTATCAGAAAGTTTACAACAAAAAATATCCATTTCGATATCTCCTGATAAACCTTGTTATATCTGATATCGAAAGGGATAGCCTGCATCAAAATAAAAAGCATGTTATAATAAACAACTGCCGACAAATCGAACACTACACCTCCGCGTAGCGCCGAAAAAAACTCTCTTCTGGTGAGAGCAGAAAACATGTCGTGATTGAATAGCCAGAATCCAATTCTCGAAAGAGTAAGAAGAAACATAATCAGAGCAATCCTGTAAATCAGGACTGTAAAGGCGTTTTTGAAAATTATATTTTTATTCACTCTATTTACTACTTATCTTTTTGACTTAATACTAAATTGTATTATTCTGATCTTTATTCTGTATTCAATAGAATTACAGAGTTAAGCATAAATTAAAAAGGCGAATTTAATTTTTATTCATAAATCAGTAGAAAATATACTTATTTAAAATCTTTTTATTTTAAACTTTTCATATATGCCTGTTTATTATTTTTATCTTTAGATAATAAAATGAATAAGCATTAAGTCATAAACTATGAACATTATAGGAATAGATATTGGCGGAACCAAATGCTCAGTTTTACTTGGTAAACTTTATGAAGGCGATAATATGTCCGTTACCGATAAAGAGACAGTCTTAACCAGAGAGTATCCAGAACCATATCGGATGATAAACTATCTGCAAACTACGATTGAACGGATAATGAAAAAGAATAAAGCCGACCTCGGTTCAGTAAAGTCAATCGGCATAAGTTGCGGCGGTCCTCTTGATAATATCCGTGGAATTATACAATCACCTCCAAACCTGCCAGGATGGTACAATATTCCAATAGTTAAATTGTTCGAAGAAAGATTCGGAATACCTGTAGCCATACAGAATGATGCAAACGCATGCGCCCTGGCTGAGTGGCTTATGGGTGCAGGAAAAGGAACTTCCAATATGGTCTTTCTGACTTTCGGCACCGGCATGGGAGCAGGATTAATACTTAACGGCAGGCTTTACTGCGGAACAAACAATAATGCCGGTGAAGTGGGACATATAAGGCTCGCTGAAGACGGCCCGGTTGGCTATGGAAAAGCCGGCTCTTTTGAAGGTTTTTGCAGCGGCGGAGGTATTGCACGGCTGGCAAAATCAGTTGTATCGGCACGACTTGCAAATAATGAAAAAGTAAGTTTCTGCCCATCTATTGAAAAGATTGACGAAATAGACACCAGAATTGTGACCCTGGCTGCGTTGAACGGTGACCCCGTGGCCAGTGAAATAATTAATACAGCGGCCGAATATCTGGGTAGAGGACTTGCTATACTGATTGACATTATTAACCCTGAATGCATAGTCATTGGAAGCATTTATACGCGCAACGAATCGCTTTTTAAGCCGGTCGTCGAAAAAGTATTGAAGAAAGAAGCTCTTCCTGAAGCACTTGAGGTATGTAAAATTAAACCGGCTGAACTTGGTGAATCATTAGGCGATTATGCCGCGTTATGTGTTGCAGTTTATAAAGACAGGTTTTGAAATAACAGGTGATGCAACAGATGAAACAGTTGCGACTGCTAATCATAGATATTCTAATCCGCAAAAATCCCTTCTTTCCGCGTTATACGCGTGCTATTAATAAAGATTCTTAATATTATCATATTAAAAGATTCTAAATAAATTACTTAAACATGAAAAAGGAAAAATCAAACAATAAGAGCCATATTTCACGAAAGACATTTATCAACCGTACTCCCGCAGGCACTGCGGCTTTTGCTTTATTTCCGGAACTTAGGGTTTATGGCAACAGTCAAATGCAATCCAACTCATGGCCTGCTAATGCTTCGAAGTTAAGGTTTCACATGATAGACCAGGCTCATATTGACCCTGTATGGCTTTGGCCATGCTCCGAAGGTGTTTCAGTTGTACACAGCACCTTCCGTTCAGCGCTCGATAGAATGAATGAAACGCCAGACTTTCGTTTTACGGCCAGCTAACCTTTGAAAAACTTTTAGGCTGCCGTGCAACAGTTGCATTCAATCCCGACTCGTTCGGCCATGCCAGCACCCTGCCACAGATTTTCAAACTTCAGGGAATGGAAAATTACGTTTTTATGAGGCCTCAGCCACATAAAAAATCACTTCCCTCAGATATCTTCCTCTGGGAAGGCCCTGATGGAACACAAATACTTAATTACAGAATACCTATAAGTTACAACGATACCGCTCCTATAAAAAATAGAATAAAGAAGATAATTGCCCAGTTTAAAAACCAGCCGTTAAAAGCTTTATGTCGTTCTATGGCGCAGGCGACCATGGAGGAGGTGCAACAAAAGAATATATAAACTCCATGCTCCAACTCCAGAAAGAAAAAGAAGCCCCTGTAGTAATTTTCAGTACACCTGAACGCTATTTCAAAGAGATAAGGGAGGATAATACTTTAAATCTGCCGGTTGTTAAGGATGCTCTCCAGCATCACGCTGTCGGATGTTATACCGCATGGACAGAAATAAAAAAACTCAACCGGCAGAGCGAAGAAGCACTTATCACGGCTGAAAAAATTTCCCAACCTGTTCCTTCTCCATCCGGTAAAAATATTCTATAATATCCTTTATTTTTTTATTTTAGTCCGACAAAAGTTAAAATCGAACTCTATTTTTAAGTCATAACCGTATTCAACAAGATAAATAATGAAAATAGCATTTACTGCCGATTTACATCTTAAGACTTCAGGAGAGACACCTGAAAGATATGATGCGCTGGAATTTATTCTAAACGAACTTACCAATAGAAAAATCAATCAACTGATAATCGCAGGCGATACTTTCAACCGCGAAGCATATAGTTATAACGACTTTAATTCCCTCTGTACAAAATTCAATCATATTCAAATTACTTTGATTCCAGGTAATCACGATACCGAAATTGATAAAAGATTTTTTCCTGCCGACAATATTGAAGTAATCAATAAATCAGGCACAAAAGTCTTTGATAATACATCGTTCCTTTTCATTCCTTATGATGCGGCCGGGACAATGGACGAATATATTGCGGAATTCTTTCATGACAATGAAATTCCCGAAAAATGGATATTAATCGCACACGGCGATTACTACTCATCCGGGAGAACTGCCAACCTTTATGAACCCGGAGTATATATGCCGCTTTCAGTTACGGCAATAACCAAATTTAACCCTATGAGAGTAATCCCTGGCCACATTCACAAACCTATGGAATCGGGCAGGGTAATATATCCGGGCTCACCATGCGGCCTCGAAATAAATGAGACCGGTAAAAGGAGATTCCTGATTTATGATACCGGAAATAACTCCTTTGAATCAATATTCATCAATACAGGTACGATCTTCATGAAAGAAACACTTATGACTTTTCCCGTTGAAAACGAAACAGAAATCATAAAGAATTCGATTGACAGAATGATTTCAAACTGGAACCTGACTCCCGACGAACAAAAACGCGTCAGACTAAGGCTTTTCATCAATGGTTTCTCGAACGACCTGACAAAACTTAAAGACTCAATAACTAGACATATCGGACAAAAGGGAATCAGCTTTTATGATGTTGACGGCCCTGATTTATCAGATGTAAAAGTTGTTCAAACTATGGAAGAAGAAAGAATAATTCTTCTTGAAAAAGTGAGAGAAAAAATAAAAAAGCTACCAGGAAATGCTTCTGAAGAAAAGCTACTGGAAAAAATTATGGAGTTCATTTTTATTGATAAATAATGAGTATCAGAATAAAACAAATAACAGCGGAAGACTGCGGACCTGTGAAAATATTCAGCCATGAATTAGGTGATTTGAATCTTATTTACAGCAGAAACGAAGGGGGGAAATCGTTCCTTACAGAATTTATCATCCATTGTCTGTTCAAAAATAAAAATCCATGGGGTTATCTTCGTAAAACTGGCAAAGGTAAGATTACTATTACCGGACTTGGTGATAAACCTGTTGATTTCAAGCCCGATAAAGGCACAAAACTGGAAGATTATCTGGAAAAAGATAACCGTGGACTTCCTCCTTCTCTCGTAAATCTTCTTGTAATAAAAGAAGGTGAAACGGAAATTGTTAAAACTGAGGATGGCATTGACAAATCAATAATAAAAGACCTTCTTTCTTATCGTAAGGTTCTCGACGCCATTGATAGTAAAATCCCTTTAGTTATTAAACAGGCAGATATAGCACCGGAAGTCAGGATTGACAGAAAAGGAAAAGGGAAAGATTATTATCAAGTAAAAGAAGAACTTAACAAGATAAATGATAGCATAAATAAACTAAATAATGAATCAGGCCATTGGTCAATAAAAGATCTGAAACTCAAAGCAGAAAAACTGAAAAAGGATAAGGATTTACTCCTTAAAGCACGAAAATTCAAAGCATACAGATTATCAGAAGAGATAAAGAGACTTCAGGAAAATATTGAAGAAATCCCTGATAGTTTACTGGAAAGGCTTGGTGAATTGATTTCCGGATACGAACAATATAAAAATCGTCTTGAATCATTAAATAAAGAATATAAGAAAATTACGGAAGAAACTGCCGTATTGCCCGATATGGAAGCAAAACAAAAGCTGCTGATTAAAGCAAAGCAGCATAAAGCTTATGGGATTGCTGAAAATCTTAAATTATTGAATGAGAAATTAAGAATTCTGCCTGAAGAGGAGATAAATAAAACCGAACAGAATATTTCGAGATATCACGATAAAAAAAATGAACTCAATAGCCGCAATAAGTTGGTAGTTGAGTTAAAAGAAAAATCAAAAGACTATAACTGGCTTAAGTCGGCAAAGGAAAACTATAGCAGATTTTTAACTGCTGCGAAAACATATAAAGAACCTCCTGTTTTTATAATTGTTCTTATAGCATTATTAACTGCAGGAGGACTGGCTGGAGTTTTGCTCGATCAGAAGATAGCCGGCATATCATTAATTTTAGCCGGCACAGCAGTCACAATATTCTATTTCCTGAAACTCCGTAAATCCTTCACACCTTACAAGCATGTGCAGGAACTGGAGGAAATCGAAAAAGAATTTAGAAATCGTTTCGGCGAAGAACTTAAAAGCCTGACTCAACTTGAATCTAAACTTAACGAGCAGGAGAAATACCATAATCAGTTCGATTTACTTACATCTGACC
Source organism: Bacteroidales bacterium (assembly GCA_018056245.1). GTDB lineage: Bacteria > Bacteroidota > Bacteroidia > Bacteroidales > VadinHA17 > LD21. The sequence goes on along the minus strand of JAGPFZ010000003.1, from coordinate 78,530 downwards.
TGAAACGTCTTGAAACTGAACTTGAATCTTGTGTACTGTCAATCAGAGATGGATTCGGAAGGCTGAAAGCCGATGGAGATGAAGCACAAAACTGGAATGAAATTATTTCACAGTTAAGGCAAAAGAGAAATACAATACTTGAGGAACAACAGCAGTTAAAAGAAAAACTATCTGGTCTTGAAGTGGATGAATCTGAATATGAAAAGGAAGATCCTGGAATTGAATTTGATAAAAATCTACTCGAAGAAACCAAAACTGAATTGACACGGCTTAAAGAATTACTAAAAAGGGCGTCCGATATAGAATCTGAAATAGCAAATATCCAGAATGAAATGTCCGGATTAACAAATGAGATCATTCAATCATTTATAAATCTGACCGGCAGAGAAATATCTGAAAATGAATGGCAACATAAACTTCATGAGCTCACTGCCCGCCGGAATGAATTAAAGGAGAAGGCGGAACATCTGAAAGGCGAACTCAAAGGACTTGGAGTTTCGGAATCGGAATATATAACTAATGATCCCGGAATCGAGTTCCGTCAGGAAGAACTTGATTTGATAGACAGACAATTACAGTCAGTAGCCGATGATATTGCCAGAGAAGAAGAAAAATTAAGAGTGCTGCGAACTGAATTGATATCAATAACCCGTGCAGATGCAAGCACAAGCTGGAATGATTTAATTGACCTGTTATACAAAAGAAAGGAAATTACTGAACAGGAAATCGAAAACTTAGAGGCTGAAATCTTTGCAGGTAGCCTTCTACACAATACTATTCTGGAACTTCAGCAGGAAGAAGACGTCAAGCTAATAGAGAGTCTTAATTCAGATGATATGCGCAACATTCTCTATAATGTCACCGGCAGGTACAATCAACTGGCGTTTGAAGATTTAAGGGTAAAAATTTCGGATGAATTCAGGGATTTTTATATCAGGGATCTGAGCACCGGTGCAAGGGAACAGGTTATGATTGCATTGAGGATCGGCTTCCTTAAAAGGCTTTTCAGACAGGATTCCGCCTTTTTGATTCTTGACGACGCCTTTCAGCATTCCGATTATAATAAACGGGAAATGCTCGTTAATACTGTGTGCGAGCTTTCTAGAAAAGGGTGGCAGATCATCTATTTTACCATGGATGACAATATAAAAAGCTTATTCCAAAAAAGGCAAACCGGAAATTTCATTGAAATTGATTTACAATAGCAGCAATCAAAGCCTGCATTGATTTTTACTATATCAAAGAAATGTCGTTCATTTTTCCGGAATGATGGAGTTTGATTTTTTTATTATTTTATTGACAGAAACTCCTGAAGGCCAAGAAGTTTAATATCTTGTTTCAATGAGTTATACATCTCTTCCGTAAGATTTTTTATGGGTGGTCTAAAACCGCCGCAGTCAATTCCTGCGATTTTTATAAATGCTTTCCCGGTAGCGATTCCTCCGTATTTTCCGAGAAGACTTACCATTTTAATTGCCTTAATATAGAGGTGGCGGGCAGTTTCAAGGTCGCCTTTGTTGAACGAATCAATAATCGAATGGTACAGAGGTGCAGCGAAGTTATATGTACTTCCAACAAAGCCATTGCAGCCTGTCGCAAGTGCCGGAAGTATACATTCATCCCTGCCCCATAGCAGATCGTATGCGCCATCATTGTAATCGAGGCATAATGTGAAGTCCATAAAATCTTCATGAGTAAATTTTATGCCTGCAAAATTTGGGAGCATCTTTGATATTTTACTGATAAACCCGGCCATTACAAAATTAACTCCGGTCATTGCCGGAAAATGATAGAAATAGACCGGCAGTTCTGGAACAGCTTCTCCAACCTGTGTAACAAATTCAGCCAGATGGCTATCATTGGAAGGCTTAAAGAAATAAGGACCTATAACTGCAATGGCCGACAACCCGGCTTCATACGAAAACAGGGCGTTTTCTATACATTCATTAATGCAGGTGCCGCCAACCATATTTATTATTCTTACTTTTCCTCCTTCTTTAAGGCACTCTGCCCATTTCTGCACCTGTAACTGTTTTTCTTTTTGCGTAAGCGAAGCACCCTCTCCTGTCGTTCCGTTGATAAAAGCACCTACAATCCCGTTCTTCTGAAGGAAATAATAATAATCGCGAATAAGTTCGGTTTTCAGGTTGCCTTTGCTGTCCATAGGAGTAAATGGTGCTGCGACCAGCCCTTTGAATTTTTCAATCTTTACCATAATACATAGATATATCAAAGTCTAAAATATACATTTTTTATTAAAATTTTAATCCATATTTTAGCCTTCCGAAATTTATACAACAATAATGAAAAAAATAACTCTCGATACTGCCACAAAGTTTGTAGTTCTGCTTGGGCTTGTAAGCCTGTTTGGAGATATGACATACGAGGCTGCCAGAAGCATTAATGGTTCATTCCTTAAGATACTTGGTGCAAACGGAACAACAGTTGGAATTGCAGCAGGGCTGGGTGAGCTGGCCGGTTACGGTTTAAGGTTTGTATCGGGATATATTGCCGATCGGACAAAAAAATACTGGACAATAATGATTATCGGTTATCTGATAAATCTGTTTTCAGTACCCCTTATGGCCCTTGCAGGTTACTGGCAGATTGCCGTTGTTCTTATAATTGCCGAACGTGTCGGCAAAGCTTTAAGGACACCCGCACGTGACGCGATTCTTTCATTCGGTACACAAAAAATGGGCAGAGGCTGGGGCTACGGACTTCATGAAGCAATGGACCAGATTGGCGCAACAATTGGCCCTCTGCTGGTGAGTCTGGTGTTGCTTCTTAAAAACCAGAATTATGAACTGGCTTATGCCATCCTTGCCATACCTGCCATTGTAGCATTTATGATTCTTATTTTAGGCGTTCATCTTTATCCAAAACCAGGAGAGCTTGAAATCAAAACAACTTCAATAGTTACAAAGGGGGTTCAGAAAAGATTCTGGATATACATTATTGCGGTGGTCTTTATTGCTGCCGGTTATGCCGATTTCCCGCTTATAGCGTTTCACTTCAAATCTAAGGCATTAATGTCCGATTCGTTAATCCCAATATTTTATTCAGTCGCAATGGCTGTTGATGCTGTAGCTGCATTGATTTTCGGCAAGATTTACGACAGAAAAGGAATAAATATACTTCTTCTTTCTGTGCTTATCTCCTGCGCTTTTGCACCGCTGGTCTTTTATGGCAATTTCTATCTTGCACTTTTCGGGATGATATTGTGGGGGATAGGCATGGGAGCACAGGAATCAATACTCAAAGCTGAAATAGCCAATATGGTCTCAACGGAAAAAAGAGGGAGAGCTTTCGGAACATTCAATGCAATTTATGGCTTGGCGTGGTTTGCAGGTAGTGCATTAATGGGAATCTTTTATGATTTTTCAATCAAGATACTCGTCATCTTTTCTGTTACAGCACAGATTGTTGCAGCCGGTGTAATTTTATATATGATGAGATATAACGATCGTGTTTCTGAATAAATTATATCTATAATTTGTATTGTGAACCTTTTCTATTTTTTAAATGCTTTGCGGTTAAAAAGAAGATTTTCATGTATATTTGAAGTCCAAAAGAAAATGGATAATTTTTTAACATTATAAATAAACCTATTAAACAATTATAAGTATGAAAATAATTGAAGTATCAGCACTCGAAATTCTGGATTCAAGAGGGAATCCGACAGTTGAAGCAAATGTGATGCTTGAAGATGGAACCCAGGCAAAAGCCATGGTACCAAGCGGTGCCTCCACCGGAGAACGCGAAGCTTGCGAACTGCGCGACGGCGACAAAAAACGTTATGGCGGCAAAGGTGTTTTAAAAGCTGTCGAAAATGTAAACACTATTATTGCAAAGGCTATTACCGGTAAGTATTTTTTCAGCCAGCGCGAACTCGATTATCTGATGATAGAGCTCGACGGAACGCCAAATAAATCAAAGCTGGGTGCAAATGCAATACTTTCCGTTTCAATGGCTTATGCACGTGCAGAGGCTGAGAGCGCCGGCATTCCGCTATATCAATACCTTGGCGGTGCTAATGCATATATTTTGCCTGTTCCATGCCTTAATATAATAAATGGCGGTAAGCATGCTGATAATAATGTTGATTTTCAAGAATTTATGATTGCACCTCATAATGCCCCTTCATTTACCGAATCAATCAGGATGGGTGTGGAGGTTTTCCATGCCCTAAAGTCGGTGCTGAAAGCTAAAGGATATAGCACCGGAGTTGGTGATGAAGGAGGTTTTGCACCAGACCTTAAATCGAATGATGAAGCTATTGAAGTTATCCTTGAAGCTATAAATAAAGCTGGCTATAAACCCGGAACCGATGTAAGTATATGCCTCGACCCTGCGGCCAGCGAAATGTGGGAAGACGGGAAATATAAAATGTTCAAAAGCACAGGTAAATTATTATCCAGCGACGAAATGATAAAACTATGGGAGAGCTGGGTAAATAAATACCCTATTATTTCCATAGAAGATGGTCTTGCTGAAAATGACTGGACAGGATGGCAGAATTTGACAAAGACTTTAGGTAATAAAATTGAAATAGTGGGCGACGACTTATTCTGCACCAATAAAGCCATTCTGGCTGAAGGAATCAAAAAGGGTGTGGCAAATGCAATTCTTATCAAACTTAATCAGATTGGAACTGTTACTGAAACTCTCGAAACAATAGAGCTTGCATTTAAAAATGGTTATAATGCTTTTGTTTCTCACCGTAGCGGTGAAACATCCGATAGCTTTATTGCCGACCTAACTGTAGCCGTCAATGCAGGACATATTAAAACAGGCAGTGGATGCAGAAGTGAAAGAGTTGAAAAATTCAACCAGCTTATGCGTATTGAAAGGCAACTTGGCAAGTCGGGAAAATTTGCAGGTATAAAAGCATTCAAGAACGCCTAAAACACAATTCGGAAATTAAGCTACAACTTAGAAATATAGAATATTTTTGAGTTGTCTATTAGGAACTTTAAAAATGCAGGTTAATGCAGGGAACATAAGTAATTTCTCTTACAATTTTCCGAACTTATGTTCTTTGCATTAATTTTGCATTACTTGCTTTTAATTTTTTATCAAATTAATTTTATTATAGTAGATTAATTTAAATAAAATCACTAACTTGCAAGCCGAAAATTAATCCATAACATGGACGATTATTATTTATGTTGTTGAATTGGACAGAGGTTTTGCATTTACAACCTCTGTTTTAAAATATGGAGGATTGTATAATGCGTACTTTCTTGAAAAATTCAACTGGTATTGTTCCATGCACAGAATGGGAACCAGGTTGTTGGATACATGTCGAATGCCCGATTGCGGAAGATAAGGAATTTCTTAATAGTTTTAGGTTTCCTGTATCATTTCTTAATGACCTTGAAGATATTGACGAGCGTCCACGTATTGAACTTGAAGATGGGTGGTATTTTATAATTATAAGAATCCCCTACCGCAATGGAGATCCAAAACTTCCCTTTTCAACGGCGCCGCTTGGTGTAATCTTTAAAAATGATGTATTTATTTCTATATGTCACGTTAAAACTGAATTGATTCCCGATTTTCTGAATTATACAATTAGAAAAAATATTAATTATAAAGATTATTTTGATTTGGTACTGAGACTTATATTAAATTCCTCGGTCTGGTTTTTGAAATATCTGAAACAGATAAATCTGCATATAAAAACTGCTGAAAATGAACTGGAAAAATCTGTTAAAAATGAGGAACTTCAAAAATTATTACAGATTGAAAAATGTCTTGTTTATTTCACTACTTCACTAAATGGCAACGATATTTTGATAAACAGGCTGAAGAACATAAAGAGCCAGAGAGATAAGTATGACGAAGAACTCCTGGAAGATGTAGAAATAGAATCTAAGCAGGCACAGGAAACAACAAATGTTTTTAGCGATATCTTAAGCGGAATGATGGATGCATACGCTTCAGTAATTTCAAACAATCTTAACATAATAATGAAAAGACTCACTTCAATTTCTGTATTACTAATGATTCCTACATTAGTTGCAAGTCTTTATGGAATGGATGTGCCTAACGGAATGGAGAATTTTTCACCTGCTTTCCTGATAATCCTCGCAGTATCATTCGGCTTATCAGCAATAGGATTAATGTTCATGAAAAGAAAACAATTGTTTTAAAATTTAAAAAATTAACAGCAGAAAACCTATGGGCTGAAAAACAATTAGAATCCTGCAACAAATCCGGCGCTTATTTTACAATATTTTTCTTCGCCATCGAGCCATGTAAATTCTGATAGCAGCCTTAAATTTCTTCTGAGTAAATAGCCATACTGAATTGTAGCAGATTTATAATCAAGTATATTGTAATCCGATTCAACCTGGTTTAGAAGCCCTGTTAAGTACCAATTGCTCATATCGCCTTTTGGGGTAAAGATAATCTCAATATAGCCGCCGTGAGTATCTGCATCAATAACCCAATCCCCTAATTCCCTGTTATAAATCCTTGAATCGGTTCGAAATATATATTGTGCATTAACTATCAGTTTTTGATTAAGATTGAAATTAACCACAGGGCCGCCCATGTTCGTTCTGCATGGCAGTTCAACAGGTGCACCGTTTACAATTTCCTTGCCCGTATAGCCTAATAATCCCAGACTTAAATTATTGCCAAGAGGTTGAGTTACATAAACAAGCAGATTTTTATATTTATCCTTGTCAAAAAGAAATTCTTCTCCGGCACCGTTTATCCCATTGCCATTAAGAACCTCCGCAACAATACCTGTATTAATTTTGGGAATTTCATAATCCAGCATTATGCCTCTCTCATACTTAAGCGATACATTCGAAGTTGCGGGAACCGCATTAAGTATTGCTATATCTTCGAGAGTAAGTCTTAATTCCCTTTTATAAAAGGGATCACATGCTTGAAATTGTCCCACAGAAATATTTATCCCTGTTCCAAATAAATTATTGTAAGTAATAAAAGCATCTTCTATTCCGACAATATTTCCGCCTTCACTCATAAAAAAGTAAAAATAATAGGAAAGTTTATCGGAGAGTTCTCCGCCGGAAAGCAGCTTCACACCGGATGGAGCACCAAAATCAATATTTCCGCTATTTCCCATGTTATAAGAAGCAATCCCGTCAATTCTCACGGCAATAGGCAGTTCACGCAAAAGGGAAAGCTTTTCATCGCCTGTCTGAATGAAATATCTCGGGGCTTCGTATTCAGTCATTCGGTATCCTTTACCGGCAAAATCTTCGCCAAAGGGTTTCAGATGGGGGAAAGGAGAATGACACACCTGGCAGCTAATCTGATATTTTCGTGCAAATGCAGGCATACCTTTCGCAGGTTTAACTATAAAAAAAGAAAGGATTACTGCTGACAGAACTAATAAGTATTTTCGAGTGAGTATCATACTAACTTTTTTTATTTACAAATTGTTTTAAGGCAAAACATTAATGCTGGTTGAATGAGTATTAACCACGGTAACTTCCGATTCGTCCGCTGGTACATTTAGGAAATCGGCAACGGGTTTAACAAGAAGCTGGTAATTAAGTGTTGCAGTAAACTTCATAATACCAGGCGCGGCATCGAAAGGAATTTTGAATGTAAATGTTTCCACAACGGTTTGACGGGGCCCTATGCGGTAATCCACGCCAAGCTTTGCTGTATTCCACTGCATGATTGTCATTCTGCCTTCAGAATCGAAATAAGGCATCCGAAATATTCTGTTCCCGTATGGGATGCCATCCCGCTGTACACCCTTAAAGTCACTTATTTTCTTAGGAATCCCCATATCCTGATAAGCCAGATAATCTCCTGAAATTGTATATTCTTCACCTTCAAAACCTTTTTTGTCAACATTAATATGATATTTGTTACCTTTTGCATCCATAGCTTCCACATTAAGCCATAATATTCTGTCTTCGACCGAGCCAGTAGGAAACTTATGTCCCGTTTTGGCGTTATAGAGAGCCACAGTAAGTACAACTGTTTCACCCGGTTCTGCTACTCTTATATCAGGTTGAATTCTCAGTTCGATCGTTCCTCTAACTTTACCTGCATCATGTCCGCCGTGAAAAAGATGAAGCCTTGCATCAGGGCGCGGCTTGGACATTATTGCAGTCAGATATTGTGCTTTAGGCATATGGCAATCGTGGCACAAAACGCCTTGCTGAGAATAAGGCCCATCTTTCCATTCCAGTTGTGTCGATTTTACCCATATTCCGTAAGGATTTTTTTCATTATGACATATCCCACATATCTCAGTTGTATTAAAAATATCTTTTACAACAATATTATGTGCTGGAGATTCTACCAGCGGGGCTCTTCCTGAATACTTTGTCATGCCAGGCTCAATAAAATAACTAAAATTAACGGGTGGATCTGTTTGTGACGATTGAATAGTATGACAAACCTCACATGACACTGATTCGTTTGCCATAGTTTTTTCAGAAGGCCTTGCCGGAGGTAATTTCCCATTCATATAGGCTAACGGTGTGTGACAGCCATTACAACCGTCAACTACCTCCCTTAATGAAGGAACAGCATCTACATGTGCTTCCGCAAGATCAAAATATTCAATTTCATCCCAGTGATGAGTATATGCTTGCGACATCATAGCCTGCGACCACTGCTCATAAATACCTGTATGACATGTCTTACACTTAGCTGCATTTTCAAACTTGTTATATTGGTATGCTCCCTTTAAATTAATCTGGCTTATTAAAGCTTTAAAAGCAGCTGAGAATATAAGAACTACAATAGAAACCGATAAGACAGTAATAAAGAGTACCCTTTTTCTCGCTTTAGATTCCATTTAACCTGATAATTAAAATCAAATCCATCTTCTTCTGGCTTTTCTATTAGCCTGCATTTTCCTCTCTTATAATTAAGTGATTTTATAATTACTAAAAACTTAATGACCTGGTAAATAATATTTTATATCTTAAATATTAATCACTTATAAGTCGTTAGTCGCTATTATTGTAAATCCATATTCATTTCCATCAACCCCTTGTTTTCTTTCAGCAACCTGTTAACCTTTCTGCTTGTGTTCATGCCAATTAAGAGAGAAAGTACAAATAAAGCAGCAAGAACAACTGTAACAACCTTTACAGTTCCTGCATTTGCTTTAAGTGCAGATATAAGGGCATTATACATAAGCCAGAGACAATAAAACATTATTATCAGATTAACAATTGTGCCAAGTGTGAAGCTAATACCTGTAAAAAAACCAAAAAAGGCCGAAATTGGCATAATCACCATTAATGAAGCAGTAACTCTCAAGCATGGCTCGAAGTCAGTATTACCTTTACAAATTGCAGAAATAACAAGCAGAATAATAGCTCCAATAAACAATCCGATGATAGCTGTTATAACAGCCCAGATAAAGCCCATTATACCAGTAGTGCCTCCGATTATTCCGCTGCCCGCACTCAATCTAAAAATTCCCCACAGGAAATAAAAAATGCCTGCAATAGCTCCATAAATAACAGCTTTAATAAGAGGTTCAACCATCCCGCCGGATAGTTTCATTTCTGAAAAATAACTCTTAGGATTCAAAAGAGTTTCTTTCGATTCCTTTATGAACAGATTAAAATCAAAAGTCTTGTTATCCATAATAATTCAGGTTTTAGTTCAACAATATTTACATAATGATCTATGCGTATTGCGTATTGAAATTAAAATAAACTACTTTTTTAAATTTTAATCTGATCGTATAAAACTTAATTTTCAATTAAAGTAACAATATACTCTATTTCAATAAATTTACCAAATTATTTTTAAAAGGATATTCTTGAAACTCTCTCAATAAATCAGAAAAAAACCCTTCTAACTCCGCTTTCGACAGATATACCATAGGAAGACTTATTTTAGAAAAGACGTCGCTATTTATTCATCTTTTCTGATTTCTTGGCTTTTTTAGACGCCCTTTTTTCTTTCAAGGTCTTAGCCGGTTCCTTTTTGTTCTTTGATTGGGCTTTATCCTTCTCGTGAGACATAACTATAGGTTTTAAGGTTAAACTTTTACAAATATAAAAAAATTAATGAGTTTTAATTCTGTTTCTCATAAGAGTTATCAACAATTGATAAAATTTTTAAGCAAGCTGATTTAGTAATGAAGCGGAATCAAGGTCGAGATACCAGTAAAGTGTTCCGAAAAGCGGTTTTATTTTTGATGCAGGGGAATCTGTTGAATCCTGATTTTCAAGTATTTCAGAAACAATTTCAGCCTTATTCCGGCCTGAAATTATGAATATAACTTTTTTAGCATTATTAATGACAGGAACTGTCAAAGTGATTCTTTTCTGTCGTGTGGCAGGATGCTCGGAAACCTCACATATTCTCACAGAATTGAATAAGTGATTGTTTTCTGGAAAAATTGAAGCAACATGACCATCTTCCCCAAGCCCTAGATATATGATATCAAATACAGGCAATCCAAACATTTCGGAAGTTAGTCTTCTTATTTCACCTGAATACCTTTCAGCTTCTTCCCATGGATTGTTTTCTCCAAAAATTCTATGAATATTTTTTTCCTCGATATCGGCTTTGTCCAAAAAAGCTTCACGCACAGCCCGATAATTACTTTCAGGATCGTCAGGAGGAACACATTTCTCATCACTCCAAAAAAAATCAACGTATTTCCATAATGTGTTCGTTCTATAGTCATTGCCGAGAACTGAAAAAAATTGCCTTGGGGTATTTCCTCCTGAAAATGCAACAGACAGCCTTCGTTTGATACGAGAAAAATCATTTACCTGACGTGATAGATCGGCAGCGACTTCCTGCGACATTTCATAAAGATCCTTTGATATCCTAATTATCCTTTTCATCGGATTTTCACTGTCAATTCCGGAGCCTGTTGCAGAATCATTTATTTTATTGTCATCTCTCCCTTAATTCTGGCATCAACCAATGAAGGGCCGATAAAGAAACTTATTTTCCCGTTCTCAAGTTTCCACTGATTACTTTCCGTATCCCAATACTGAAGGTCGTCAGCCTTTAAAGAAAGATTTACGTTTACTGTTTCACCCTTCCTTACGTTCACTCTTTTAAAACCTTTTAATTGTTTTATAGGTCTTTCTACCTTTGAACCAGGAAAACTTACATACAACTGAACAACTTCATCACTGTCGTAATTACCGGTGTTGCTAAGAGTAAATGTAATAACGGTTGCTTCTCCATTTTTAAGGGTGTTCTTTGAAATTTTAAGATTCGAATAACTGAAAGTAGTATAGGTCAGACCATGGCCGAACGGAAACAGAGGTGTATTTTTATCGTACATATATGTTCTTCCGTTTCGTATGTTATAATCGAGTATCGGAGGAAGCTGATCTATGGAAGTTATCCATGTCTGTACCAGCCTGCCGGCAGGACTTTCCTTTCCGAAGATAATATCCGCCACAGCATTTCCAAGTTCCTGACTCGACTGTGTAACATGCAATATAGCCGGAACATTCTCTTTTGACCAGTTGATTGCGTATGGAAAGCTCGAAACAACAACAAGTATAGTCCTTGGATTGGCTTTCATTACGAGTTTCACCAGGTCTTCCTGTTCAAGGCTTATAGCCTGCCGGTCAACGTCTTCGCGACCATCGCTCGGCACATAGTTTTGTCCCCACTCAAGTCCGTAGCTGATAGGATGATTGCCTACACATACTACCGCCACATCACATTCTTTAGCTGCAATCACTGCCGAATCGGCCTTATTGCTCATTGCAAACCTGAAAGTTACATTATCTCCAAGAGCATTTTTTATCCCGTCACGTATATTTACACTGTATGGCGGAGTGCCTGAATACCAGTCAGATATAACTTTATTCGATGAAGGGCCGATAACAGCAACAGATTTCAGGTTTTCTTTTCTGAGCGGCAGAATCATTTTTTCGTTTTTCAGTAGAACTACCGATTTCCGTGTTACTTCCCTTACAAGTTCACCAGCTTCCGGTTTCTTCCAAGGCGCAATAGTATCGGCAATTCCAATCTGTGAATAAAGATTTGACACGGGATTGTCGAGCAATCCTAGTTTCAATAGAATTCTTATGTTACCGTAGATAGCTTCATCTATCTCTTTTTCAGTAATGAGTTCTTTAGAAAGGGCTTCTTTAAGAGGGGCCATATAATTATCGAGGAACACTGTTATACCTGCTTTAATACATTCGGCTGCAGCGATATCGAGTGAAGGATAATATGCGTGAGTTGTAATAAGCTGCCTGAAAGCTCCGCCGTCGGTACATATTATACCGCGTAGCCCCCATTCTTTCATTGCAATGTTTCTTAGTACAGGATGAACCGTGCAAGGAATACCGTTATACTTATTGTATGCAGTCATAAAACATTGTGAGCCTCCTTCAGACATTCCCTTATAGAATGTATAAGAATAATACTCCCTGAAAAGGCGATCGTCGAAGTCGGAGCTGGTATAACTTCTGTTGTTCTCATTGCTGTTTGCAAGGAAGTGTTTCATAAGGGAGGCGGTTTTCCAGTATTCAGAGTCATTGCCCTGTAAACCCTTTACATAAGCCACTACCATCTTTGAATTAAGAAATGCATCTTCTCCAAAACACTCTTCGGTTCTGCCCCAACGGATATCTCTTCCGAGGTCGGCATTAGGTGCAAAAACTATTAGTCCTCCTGTTCCGTACCTTTCATTTTGGGCTAGAAAACGGGCTTCAGTAGCCTCCCAGTCTGCCACTTTTTGTATAAGATCAGGATCCCATGTTTCCGCAAGACCATAAGCTTGAGGGAAAGTGGTTGTATAAGATGCTTTAGGCCCTTTAACTGCCCAGTTTGCCGGACCGCTATATGCCAGACCATGAAGTCCCTCAATAGTCCACGTGCCTTTGACGCCAAGCCTTGGAACCGAAATACGCGTCGAGAGACAACCAAGTTTCTCGTCAAGAGTCATAAGGGAAATAAGATTCCTTATACGCTGATCTTCAGATAGCTTTTTATCTTGAAACGGATAAGATTGTCCGGCACAAAAAAGGCAACATGCCGAAATCACTATAAACAATAAAGCTTTTCTCATAATGTAAAATTTTAAACTAATTGTTTAACCAGTAGCAGTAAGTATTATTATGTAAATGAATTGCATAGCCAATTGTTATTCCGTTTTCTATATAATAAAATTGTCAAGATAATTTTTACTTAATGCAAGGGCTTTCTTCCTGTCGTCCAGCGAGCTCTCGAACGATTTATCCTCAACTTCGACGCATACAGCTCCATTATATCTTATATCGTATAATGCCGAAATAAACTTCCCCCAGTCAATATCGCCCAGCCCTGGTAATTTAGGAGTATGGAACTCGAGAGGAGTTGCCATAATACCTACATCATCGAGCTTCTCTTTGTAAACTTTTGCATCTTTTAAATGAACATGAAACAGTTTGTCTTTAAATTCATAAATGGGTTTTACATAGTCCATCTGGAGCCATAGCAAATGTGAAGGATCAAGGTTGAGCCCAAAATAATCACTTCTTATCTCGTTGAACATCCTCCTCCATACCGCAGGTGTTGTTGCAAGGTTGCAACCGCCGGGCCACTCATCCTTTGTAAAAATCATTGGACAATTTTCGATGCCCACCTTTACCTTTCTCTGCTCAGCGTAACTTATTATATCAGGCCACACCTGCCCGAAAATTTCAAAATTTTCCTCAACCGGTTTATCCTTATCACGGCCGATAAAAGTGTTTATTCTGTTCACTCCAAGCAAAGCCGAAGCATCAATAACTTTTTTAATATGACCCGCAAAAAAAGACCTCATTTCAGGATCGGGATGAAGAGGATTCGGATAATAACCGAGCCCGGAAATTTCAATATTTCTGGATTTTAGATAGTTGTTTATATATTCCGCTTTTCCAGCATCCAGAGTATCTACATCAATATGAGTAACACCTGCGTACCTGCGTTCAGCCTTGCCAACAGGCCAGCAACACACTTCTATACATTTATAACCGAGTTCTGATGCATAATCCACAAGTTCTTCAATTGTCAGTTCCGGTAATATTGCACTTACAAACCCAAGTTTCATAATAACCTCCTTACCTATTCAAAACTATTTAATTCAAAACTATTTAATATTTTATATTATTTTTCAGATATACAAAAAATTACTGTTTAAAGTTCCTTAATCTTAATATTTCGAAACCAGACTTTTGTTCCATGGTTCTGCAGGGCAATATAACCCTCATCGAATTTACCCCAGTCGGGGTAATCTGCCCATTTGCCACTGTTCCTGAGCTTATTCCATTCGTCCGAATATTTTTCGTACTCCACAACAATCTGACCATTAAGTATCTGTGTTACTTTATTCCCGTTTACAATAAGCATGACATGATTCCATTCACCTGCAGGTTTATAAGTTCTGACCATGGGGGGATACATCGCATAATTTGCACCGTTCAACTGCCAATCCTCGAGCGGTTCTGGCCATCCTTCATGATCAATTATCTGAAATTCCGGGCCGGTTTCATAAGGGAATTTATAAATTGTGTCTTCGGCAACCTGATAAATTATTCCGCTGTTAGCTGCTTTCGACAGTTTATACTCAAGGCTGAGTGCAAAATTTTTATATTTTTTATCAGTAATAATGTCCTGGCTTTCGGCTCCTCCAGTAGTATTCATTGTCAGAGCATTATCCTCAATAGTCCAGCAGTCGGGAAAAATATTCATATTATAACCTCTCCATCCTTCCGTTGTCTTTCCGTCGAAAAGAAGTTTCCATCCTTTTGAAGCCTCTTTCTCTGTTAGAGTATTTGGAGGAGCATTCAGATTAATTTCCGAATAAAGAGACATAGGATCAATTGTCGCTTTTTGCTTGCATGAAACAACTGTTGCAATTAACACTAATACTGAAAGTTTAATCAAATTTGTTTTCATCTTTTTATTTTTTTGTAAAACATCTTTTCAAGAAAATCGAAATTTATAGAAAATACTTTGTTAGGTTGACCTTGAGATAAAATTTTTTCAAATATTGTTCCATATTATACGACAAATAATTTTGATTAACAAATATTGTAATTAAGTCTATTTTCCTCTTAAAATTTCATCTTTATTTCTTTAGAAAGTATAATATAAAAAATTACAATGAAAAAAGGTGGTATAATTATAAAGATAAACATTTTTTTATAATTTAACAACCTGTATTTAACTGTAAAAGCATAAATTACAAGCTCATTGTTTAAAAACTCATAAATTCCCAGATATGAAAAAAACAACATTCTCATTTATAGCTATTTTGATTATAGCTGCATTCACGTACTCCAACTTGTTAGCTCAGGTGAAAATGCCTGCTGTTTTTGGTGATAACATGGTTCTCCAGCAACAGACAGAAGTTGCGATATGGGGTAAAACTTCAGCAAATTCAACAGTAAGCATAAAACCTTCATGGGATGGTAAAAATTACACAGCGAAAGCAGACAATGCCGGACGATGGAAAACAAAAATCAAAACACCCCCGGCAGGTGGTCCATATACTCTGACTGTGAATGACGGCAAACCTGTCGTTTTAAAGAATGTTATGATTGGTGAAGTTTGGGTTTGTTCTGGCCAGTCGAATATGGAAATGCCAGTGAAAGGTTATAGAAATCAGCCTGTAACAGGGTCAAACGAGTATATAGCAACATCCTCGAATAATTCCATCAGACTCATTACAGTGCCTCGGGTAACAAGTCTTGTCCCGCTTGATGATTTTGCAGGTTCATGGAAACTTTGCGAACCCGAAAACGTCGCTGAATTCAGCGCCACTGCATATTTCTTCGGACTAATGCTTAATAAAGTACTTAATGTGCCTGTAGGGCTGATATGTACATGTTGGGGCGGCACAAGAATAGAGCCCTGGATAAGCGAGAATGGTTTTAAAAGCTTTGACTGGGTAAAACTTCCCGATAAAAGCGCAACATCGGAAAAACTATCGCCACAAACTCCGACAGTTCTGTTCAATGCCATGATTAATCCCATAGTAGGTTACGGCATACGTGGAGCAATCTGGTATCAGGGTGAAGCAAACCGCAATGAGCCTTTGCAATATCAGAAGCTTTTGCCTGGACTTGCTTTAAACTGGCGTTCGGAATGGGGCATTGGAGAATTCCCCCTCTATTATGCTCAGATTGCCCCTTATGATTATGGCCCTGATGGCATTAATTCTGCGTTTTTACGCGAGGCACAATTGAAAGCCTCAACAGCAATTCCAAATTTAGGTATGGCCTGTCTGATGGATACCGGTGAAAAGGACTGCATCCATCCGGCAAACAAAAAAGCCGCTGGCGACAGACTTGCTTATCTTGCACTTGTAAAAACTTACGGTAAAAAAGGATTTGCCTGTGAAGGGCCAGTTCTTAAAGAAATGAAGATAGAAGGAAATCAGATTTATTTAACTTTTGATAACGCTCTAAACGGGCTAACTTCATTCGGCAAAGAACTTTCCTGTTTCGAGGTGGCCGGTTCAAATAAAAGATTCTTTCCTGCAAAGGCATTCATTACAAATGCCGGCATAACACTTTTTTCACCATTCGTTGGTCAACCTGTGGCAGTAAGATATGCCTTCAAAGAATTTATAGTCGGAGATCTGTTCAACACAGAAGGGCTTCCGGCATCCTCTTTCAGAACGGATGACTGGGAGATAAAATAGATATTACAATGGCCATTTGATGGTCATTGAATGACAACAATATTCATATCTTTATGTAATTTTATGAAATATAAATTATTAGCAATTCTAACTATTTTATGCTGTCAAATTAGTGCACAATCACCTTTGCAATATGTAAATCCTCTGGTTGGCACAGCCCCTGCCTCTACCGAAAGTGCAAGACGTCACGGAGAAGGAACTGAAAACAAAGGTCAGACTTTTCCGGCAGTGGGACGACCTTTCGGGATGACACAATGGACGCCTGAAACACGCACTACGGAAAATAAATGTATTGCACCTTACTATTATAACGATAAATACATCACCGGTTTCAGAGGCAGCCACTGGATGAGCGGAAGCTGTACACAGGACTATGGCAGCGCCACAATCATGCCGTTTGTTAACTCACGGCCTGACACTCTGACAAAGAACCCGATATCGAAATTCTCCCATAAAAACGAAACTGTATCCCCTGCATATTATAGAATCACACTCGATGACTTCAGCACAACGGCAGAACTGACAGGGTCGGTAAGGTCAGGAATGATGCGGATTACATTCCCTGGAAAACCTGAAGGATTCATGCTGATCAGAATGAACAGTGATGAAAACGAAGGCCAAATATGGATTGATAAAGAAAAGAATGAAATTGTCGGCTATAATCCGGTTCACCGTATATATCAGGGATGGGGCAAACCGGCAGGCTTCAGTGGATGGTTCGTGATTAAAACCGACAAACCTTTTAAAACTGTAATCTACCTTAATAATAATCAACAGCTTACAGTAAGTTTCGGAAGTGAGAAAATAATTCTTGTGAAAATAGGCACATCATTCACAAGCGAGGAAGAAGCAAGAAAAAATCTCGAAAAAGAAATACCTGGCTGGGATTTCGAAGCTTTGCGAAAAGAGAGCGAGAATATATGGAATCAGACTCTCAGTAAGATAATCGTACGCGGCGGGCCGGAGGATGATAAGATCAAATTCTATACGGCTCTCTATCACTGTTATCAGCTTCCCAGAGTTGCAAGCGATGCCGATGGAAGTTATGTTAAATTTGGCGGTGACGGAACAATACTCAATACCGGAGGTTTTGACTATTACGACGATTTTTCGATGTGGGACACATATCGGGCGCTGCATCCTCTTATCACAATCATTGAATCTGAAAGAACAGCCGATATGGTGCATTCTCTCGTATTAAAAGCACAACAGGGAGGATGGATGCCGATTTTCCCTGCATGGGCTAACTATACTTCGGCTATGATTGGCGATCATTTAAGTGTCACAATAGCAGATGCATACCTTAAAGGTATTGATGAATTCGATGCCGAAACAGCATATTTTTATATGCGAAAGAATGCTTTCGAAACCCCGCCACCTGAGGAATATAAAGACGGCAAAGGAAGACGAGCCCTCGACAGTTATATTAAATATGGATATATCCCGCTGGAGGACAGTGTATGGGATGCATTTCATAAAAACGAACAAGTATCCCGGACTCTTGAATATGCTTTTGACGATTATGCCGTTGCACAGTTTGCAGCTAAACTCGGGCAATCGGATGACTCTGCGATACTGATGAAGCGTTCAAAAAACTGGAAAAATGTTTTCGATACTCAAACCGGTTTTGTAAGAGGGCGTTATGCCGACGGCAGCTGGATAGAGCCGTTCGATCCTTATAGTAAGGCAAAATATATTTGTGAAGGCACGCCCTTCCAATATATATGGTATGTTCCGCATGATGTTCCGGAGCTTATAAAAATGATGGGTGGAAGCAATGCTTTTATCGCAAAGCTCGATAAATTTTTTGAAGAAGGACATTACTGGCATGGGAATGAGCCAGACCATCAGTCACCTTTTATGTTTGCAATGGCAGGGCGGCCTGACATGACACAGAAATGGGTTCAGAAGATACTTACTGAAGAATACGGGACAGGGCCGGGAGGACTCAGCGGCAATGAAGATGCCGGACAGATGTCAGCATGGCTGGTCTTTGCCATGATGGGCTTCTATCCTGTATGCCCGGCATCGAACCAATATGTTATCACTACTCCGGCTTTCGATGAAATCAGGATAGTCGTTCCCGGCAAAAATACCTTTGTGATAAACTCACTCAATAGAAAAGCCGGAACAAATTATATCGAGGCTATTTCACGAAACGGCGCCAGGTACGGCGAATGGTTCATCACTCATGAAGATATTACAAAAGGCAACAGATTTACATTTTATCTGGTTCCGAATATTCCTTTGAAATAGGAGGAAAAATTCCCTCCAAGCGGAGTAAAAATTATTTTAAAATATTTCCTCTCATATCACTTTATTAAGCCTGCAGGAATAAAAACAAATATAAATACTATTACTCATAACCAAATAAACAGATTCTATTTGGAATATTTAATATGTTGATAATCTATAATATAATATTATTGATAGGTTTTAAATCATTTGATTCACATATATTATAAATATAGGCGACAGGGCTCAATTCTGAATATTTTCTTCCATTTAAAATAATACTTCCTTGCAAAAATTTTGATGAAAGGAAAAACTGGACTTCGACAACCTATTTATGCTGATCTATCCAAATACGACCGTTTATAAATAAATGTGCATTATCAGGAATTTCCTGCGACAAAAAATATACAGGGGTAATGAGTTTATTTGAAACTGGGATACCCCTGCATATTGAAAAAATTTATAAAAAACAATTAACAGGTATAAATCCGGTTTGCTCACATCTTATTTATTTATTTATTGGTGTAAGCACAATATTGCGAAAAGCAACTTTCCCGTGGTCACCCTGAAGATAAATAGGACCTGGAGCAAGAACATCTGAAATAATTGCTCCACCAGTCGGGCCATACACGGGTTGATTATCAATTATTTTCACGCCGTTAAGAATCACAGTTAAATGTCTATCGCACAATGTAATATCAAGAGTTTGCCATTGGCCGGCAGGTTTCTCGGCACTTACTGTCGGAGTTATACGGCTATACAGAGCTCCCATATTATGGGGATCGAGCGGCTTCCCATAAGAATCCACGATTTGTATTTCATACATTCCTCTGAGATAAACTCCACTATTACTACCTTCAGGGACATTTACTTCAAGTTTCAGATTAAAATCCTCGAACTCTTTTTCGGTTCGAATATTTCCATAACTTATACGCGGCTGACCTTCTTTCTGAACCGGATCGTTTACAAGTATGCCGTCAACAACTTTAAATCCGTTTACCTGTTTTTCATCAATAAGCCTCCATCCTGTAAGATCTTTGCCGTTGAACAACACAATCGGTTCTCCGTATTTTACTTTTGAAAGGTCAGGTGCAGGTGGAACAGGGGGAAGTTTCTTTCCGGCAAAGGATGTCGAGTCGACACCAAGTCCGTTGCGCCTCGGATTCAAAAGAAAACCCTTAATTCTGTCGTCACCGTCTTTGCTCACTTCAAGCCAGCTTGTTATTATGTGTTGCCTGAGAGGTTTGCCCTCACTATCTCGTGTTCGTACAACATTATTAGTGCGTGTAACGACGAGGTATTGATCTCTCGCAAGAAAAGCATTGGCAACAGGAGTAACGCTTCCTGCCACCCATAAGAGATCGGCATCAATGTACCCTTCTTCCTGACGTACTTCAAGCCAGCCTACACCTCCCCCACTTATATCAAACGACCACTGACCGAAGAATTCAGAGACAGTCACTTTTTCCGTCGCAACAGTATTTGTACCTGTATTGCATGAGACGATAAATAAAAGCAGAATAGCTGCTACAAAACAATAATTAAATGTTTTCATATAAAATATTTTTATTGGTTAGTCTTAATATTTCTTAGTCAAAGTAAACAAATTTATCTATTATTAGATATAAAATGTCACATTTACAGGCTGTATTTAACCCAAAAATTATAGATTTAACTTTTTAACATTTTATTCTCCGAATTTAAAAAATAAAATACCTGACAGAGGTTCGGTGTTTCGATTAAGTAAAAATATGTTTTTCTGGCCTTGTGGTCCAAGTGATTCGGGTGGAAGAAATTTTGTGCCTATAGGGCTGATGCCATGTAGGAAGGAAATATCGCCATTAGGGAATGGTGGTATGACATACCCTGCAGCGTATTTCGGCTTTCCCGGTGTGAAAAGATGAAGAAATATATCATCAGATGCTGAAATTACAGTAAAAGGATAATTCATAGTTTTTATTCTTACCGAATAAAAGTTGGAATAATATCCTTTGAATTCCGGATAATTCCACGACTCTCCGGTAACAGTGTTGTTATAGTTCTTCTCGAAAATACCAAAACTCCCACCTCTCATCCGGTTTTTCCATACCCTGTAAGGGCCGTTTGCGGCAAGAGTTGCTCCCGTCACTTTCTCTTCAGGGAAGGAAAAAGTGATGCCGAAAAAATCTGCAGTGCCTGAAGGTTTATAATCGTAATCGAGCCTGAGCCATCCGCCAGGTATCATAGTCCATCTGACATGGCATTGTGACTTTTCGTCGTAAATAACTTCCACAATATAATTCATATCGGACTGGTAATGCTTTACTTCCCTGAATGCAGGATTAAATCCTACAAACAAGGGCCCGTTATTGAAAGGAATTACTTCATTTCCTTTTTTCACTTCATTTATCAATCCGTTTTTCAAACTGAAAACAACCGCAATATCAGCAGAAGATAATATCAGATTATCGCCATCTACTTTACCTGTGGCCTTTTCTCCTGCGGGTTTTATAAGTCGTTCTGCCATTGAAGTCGGTGAAGTAATATTCCAGCTCCATGTATTAACAAGCCTTCCGAAAGGATCAAAAGCGTTGAGGTAAATTACGTCGAAATCTTTCCAATTATCTGGCAGATTCAGGTCTAACCAGCCTTTTTCGCCAGGTTTAATAGCCGGAGCGTCGAACCTGCGGGGTACTCTGTAACTCTCCGACTGATAAAAAGAATCTGACAATTTTACCAGGTAATAAGTGAAACTGCAACTATTAAGTGGAGTATAGAGAAATCTGTTCTCCACTTTCAGTTTTCCGTCGAATGCGGGCGCAATGATTTTCTTTTCAATCCATACAGGAGACCAGATATCCCTTATTGCATAATAACTTCCTTCCTTTTCCCGGAATGGTCCCACTATTCCATCGGGCGCATAATTTCCTTTAGTGTCTATCGAATCTTTTTTATCAGTACATACAACGCCCTCATCGGCGAAAACCCACAGGAATCCTCCGGCAGAAAGAGGATTTGAATACATCAGGTTCCAGTAATCTTCAAGCCCTGCGCCAAGTCCACCATCGAACAAGCCATGCAGAAACTCTGTTGGGAAAAAAACATCCCTGCCATTAAAGAATGTCGAAGTGCCATAATTATATGGTATATAATGTTTTGTGTTCATTCCATTTATAGTATGCCATGGTTCTATAAACTTGCGTTTCTGCGGATCATACTTTGCGAATTCTTCTCTTAGTTCCGGGTTAAATCCGCCTTCATTGCCATTGCTCCATAATACTATACAAGGATGATTTACATCTCTCTCAACCATTTCTTTTACCAATTTTTTTCCAACAATTGTGTCATAAAATTTCTGCCAGCCTGCGAGTTCATCTATAACAAAAAGACCGAGAGAATCGCAAACATCAAGAAAGTGGCTGTCGGGCGGATAATGGCTCATACGCACTGCATTGATATTCATATCCTTCATCAGGTTTACATCGAGCAAGCTTATTTCTTTTGAAAGCGTTTTCCCCGATGTCGGCCAGGAACTATGACGACAGACACCTCTAAACATAACCTTTACACCATTGACATAGATGCCGTCGTTTTGCTTCACTTCCACCGTTCTGAAACCAAACTTCTGAATCACCCTGTGAATTACCGACTCACCTTCTTTAAGGCTCACAACTACACGGTAAAGGTTTGGAAACTCCGGGCTCCAGATTGAAGGATTATTTAGTTTCCCATTAATTAACTTATAAGTCTCACCCTTTTCAAAATTGGTTGTCATTATATCTCCCACATCCTCTCCTTCAAGTGTTTTTATCCTCGCTTCGACTGTTTTAAGGCTCTTATTACCATTTAAGTAAAGTTCAGCCGTGAAGGTACCGTCAGCTCGTGCATCAATCGCAATATGGCTGATAAACTCATCCGGCACAATTTCGAGGTAAACAGGCCTGAATATTCCGCCGAAAACCCAGTAATCAGCCACCCTTTCAGCTCTGTTAACAGATTGATTAGATGACATCTTGCTCACAGTCACCTCGAGCAGATTCTTTGAACCAGGCTTTACGAGTTTTGTGATTTCATATTTAAACCTGTAAAAAGAACCCTGGTGAACAGGACCAGCCAGCTTCCCGTTTATCTTAACTTCGGTGTCGGTCATTGAACCTTCAAAAACAATGAATACCCTTTTACCACGAACTGATGAGGGAAGAGTAAACTCATGCCTGTAAAACCCCTGTTCGTCAGCAAGCTGTTTATCTCGCCCATAATTGTATGTCCCAAAACCCTGAAGTTCCCAACATGACGGAACGGGTATTTTTGTCCAGTAACCACTGTTAAGGCCTTTCGTGCAAAAGAAATCCCACTGCACGGTAATATCCTTGTCTATTCCCGATAAATAAATAATCTCAGTGTTCTGTGCTCTCGCAAAAACAAATAATGATGAAAAAATTAAAATAGAAAACAGATTCTTCATAAATTTTTTTGTTAACGAAGATAATTTTTTTTATATTCTTATTAATAATCTTCTTTTTCTGGTTTCATTTTCTATCTTCGTAAATGAATTTTATCCCAAAGTATAATTTGAAACTTTATTTCGTTTCAAACATTGCTGTGAAACCGGCACGGAGGGATACAGAGTAAACCTGAAACAAATGTTTAAGAAACAAATTATTATTGTATTACTTTTTATTTTAATTCCAGTCCCAATTTTCTCACAGCTTGCCTGGCCTGTAATAACCTCGGAGACAAAGCCATGGACTCGCTGGTGGTGGCCAGGGAGCATAGTGAACCAGAAAGACATTTCGCGTGTAATGGAGCAATACAGTTCCGCAGGTCTGGGCGGACTTGAACTTACGGTTATTTACGGTGTCAAGGGACAGGAAGATAAATTCATAAACTTTCTCTCTCCAGAATGGATGAGAATGTTCTCCCATACACTTAATGAAGCCCACCGGCTTGGGATGGGCATTGACATGGCCAATGCCTCGAGCTGGCCTTTCGGTGGTACCTGGGTGACTGATGACGATGCCAGCAAATATGTCGCTTTTAAAAGTTATGCTCTTAAAGGAGGCGAATCTTTAAAAGATAGAATTGAATACATACAGGAACCGTTTATCCGATGGAACAGTAATTTTAGGGCCGACATAAAGGAAATAAAAGATCCTATTTATCTTAACCCGAATCTCCAGCAGCTTGCAATTGATCAGATCAGATTCAAAAAACCCATCCCTTTTCAGTCACTTATGGCCTATTCCGACGACGGAAAGATAATTGACCTTACAGGAAAAGTAGATAATAAAGGTAATTTGTTATGGACTGCACCGGCTGGAAACTGGACTCTTTATGCTGTATTTATGGGATGGCATGGTAAAATGGTTGAAAGAGCGGGCCCGGGAGGAGAAGGATATGTCATCGATCATTTCTCTAAACAAGCGGTAAAAAACTATCTTAGCCGTTTCGACAGAGCATTTGAAGGTTATGACATAAGTTATTTACGAGGTTTTTTCAACGACTCTTATGAAGTGGACGATGCAAGAGGACAGTCAGACTGGACTCCTTCCTTTTTCGACGAGTTTTTAAAAAGACGGGGATACGACCTTAGAGAACATTTGCCGGCCTTGTTTCAGAAAGATAATCCCGATATAAACGCAAGAATATTGATGGATTATCGCCTTACAATATCGGATCTTATTCTTGACAATTTCACAAGAGGCTGGAGTGAATGGGCACACCGGCAGGGAAAAATAACCCGTAACCAAGCTCACGGTTCACCGGGAAATATTCTCGATCTCTATGCTGCCTCAGATATTCCAGAAACTGAGGGAACGGAAATCCTTCGTATGAAATTCGGAACATCGGCAGCAAATGTCACAGGCAAAAAGCTTGCCTCAGCCGAAGCTGCCACGTGGCTCGATGAGCACTTTTCTTCAAACCTTTCCGATATAAAGAAAGCTATCGACAGGTTTTTCATTGCTGGAGTAAATCATATCCTGTACCATGGAACATGCTATTCGCCTCCGGATGAACCCTGGCCTGGATTTCAATTCTATGCGGCTGTTGAGCTAAATACTGCCAATCCTGTATGGAACGATTTTCATGCTCTCAACAGTTATGTTACAAGGGTTCAATCATTCATGCAGACAGGCAAACCCGACAATGAAGTGTTACTCTATTTTCCTGTTTTCGACAGATATGCCGATTATAACAATGCCATGCTTGAACATTTCGACGGTATAAACAAGGGATTATCAGGATCTCATTTCATGGACGCAGCAGAATATCTTACAAAAAAGGGTTACACTTTCGATTTTATCTCCGATAATCAGATAAAGAATTGCAGAATATATATGGGTAATCTTGTAACTGAAGGTGATACGGGTTACAAAGCTATTCTGGTTCCACAGTGTAAATATATGCCGGTCGAGACTTTCAATAAACTGATCAACCTTGCAGATGATGGTGCTATAATTATATTTTACGGAGAATTGCCCGAAAATGTTTCAGGATTCAAGGATTTTGAACTTAACCGGGAGATTTTTGAACATCTAAAAGAGCAGCTTAAGTTTCAGTACCCAGGAAACGAAAGAATCAAAACAGCAATCTCAGGTTCAGGAAAAGTTCTTATGGGCGACGACATTGATGCTTTGCTCAAGGTTGCCGGCGTGCAACATGAATCTTTTTCTGATTATGGACTTCAGTTCTGCAGACGAAAAGACACAGACGGAGCAATCTATTTTGTTTATAATGAATCCGATAAACCGTTTACTTCTTATGTAAAGCTTGAATCATCTGCCAGGTCGGCAGGACTTTTTAATCCGATGACCGGTGAAAAAGGAACGACAAAAATCAGAAAATCAGCTGATGGCAAACCCGAAGTATATCTGAAATTGTTACCTTATGAAACAATAATAATAAAAACATTTCGGAAGAACGTTTCCGATGAAGCTTTTCCTTTCTATGAACCTATCGGCAATTCTGTTAATATTGAAGGTGAATGGAATCTGCAATTCGAAAGAGGAGGACCTGTTATTCCTGCATCTGTTAAATTAAACGAGCCTGTTTTATGGTCAGAATTTGGAGGAGATGATTATAATAATTTTTCAGGTTCAGCAGTATACAGTACAACATTTCTAAAGCCGCCTGTTAAAGGAAAATATTTTATGCTCGACTTTGGAAAAGTGTATGAAAGTGCAGAGGTGAAACTCAATGGGGAAAATGTCGCAACTCTTATCGGCCCTTACTTCCAGGTTGTTATTCCGGCAGGCAAGATTAAAAAGTCAAACCTCCTTGAAATCAGAGTGTCGAACCTTGCAGCAAACAGGATTGCTTATATGGACAGAAAAGGTATCGAATGGAAGAAATTTTATAACGTAAACTTTGCATCCCGTCTGCCTCAAAACAGAAAAAATGGATTGTTTGATGCTTCAGCGTGGCCTGTAAGGCCATCCGGAATGAAAGGACCAATCAATATAATACCTCTCAAAATGATAAAAAGATGAGTTGGATAATTAACTAATATCGAATAATATTTACAAAATAACTCATTTAAAAATTTGAAAATATATCATACATATATCATTTTCATTTAGTTAATGATTTATAATATCCCGATTCAATGGTTATATTTTAATATTCTTATAAATTTTCATCTCTTTTACTTTATATTTGGATAAATATTAATTTATATGAAAAAATCCAAAACATCGCGCAGGGAATTCATTCTCAAAACAACCTTAACAGCAGCTTCAATGGCATTTGTGCGAGATTTGACTTTTGTCTCCCCAGAACCGGCAAAAAACAAACTCCCAAGATGGAAAGGATTTAATCTGCTCGATTTCTTTTCGGCAAATCCACCAAGAAATCCACAGATGAACAAGACAACCGAAGATGATTTTAAGTGGATGAGAGATTGGGGCTTTGACTTTGTAAGAATACCTATGGCATATCCAAGATACCTTAAATTCGACAGTTCAAAAGACATCTCATCAGATGAAATCTATAATTATAACCCTGCCGTACTGGATGAAATAGATAGACTTATTTATCTGGCACATAAATATAATATGCATGTAAGTCTAAATCTTCACAGAGCGCCTGGTTACTGCATCAATGCTGGATTTCATGAGCCTTTCAATCTGTGGAAAGATGTAGAGGCACAAGAAGCATTCTCAGCTCATTGGGGGATGTGGGCTGAGAGGTATAAAAATATATCATCCGATAAGTTAAGTTTCGATCTGCTTAATGAGCCGGCATATATCGAAGATATGAATGATCAATTTGCCAGTAAAACAGCACTTCCTGGTAATATGTACAAAAAAGTTGCGGAGAAAGCTGTAAATTCAATACGAAAAGCCAGTCCCGACAGACTGATTATTGCTGATGGGAATAATGGCGGCAATGATTTAACACCGGAATTGTTTGATCTTGGCATATCACAGAGTTGCAGGGGGTATTATCCGCATTATGTTTCGCATTACCAGGCCTCGTGGGTATGGAAAGACCCGTCTCAGGCACCTATTCCGGTATGGCCGGGTATTATTGACGGAAAAGAATTCAGCAGGAAGAATCTTGAAAATTTTTATAAACCCTGGATAGAAGCTTGTTCAAAGGGTATCGGAGTCCATTGCGGCGAGTGCGGGTGTTATAACAGAACCCCGCATAATGTTTTTCTTGCATGGTTTGAAGATGTCCTGGACATCCTTACCGCAGCAGGCATTGGATATGCTCTGTGGAATTTCAGGGGAGATTTTGGCATTCTTGATTCAAAGCGCAACGATATAAAATATACCAATTGGTACGGACATGAACTTGATAGCAAACTACTTAATCTGCTTCAAAAATATTGAACTTTAAACTTTGATGCCCAAACACACTTCAGTCAGTCAATTCTTTCGGCCACGAACCACGAAGTTAAAAACCCGAAGCTGAAACTCTCTTATTTAATTATTTAATCGTTTAGTGCCTGGTAGACCATTGCCTTGAACTTGTTTTCAATTTCACTATGGCTTAGAGGAACCTGCTGCATGAACAGAAGGCCTACAATTCTTTCTTCAGGATCGGCCCAGTAAGTTGTGCTGAAAAATCCACCCCAGGAAAATGAACCTTCTGATACGCCAAGTACTGTTTGACCTCTTTTTGTAGTAATTTCAAAACCCAATCCGAATTTATTATATCCGAGACTTAGATCGCCTATCTGGTTCGTAGTAATGATTTCCACTGTTCGTCTTGACAAAAGTTTCACACCATTGTATTCTCCTTTATTGAGCAGCATCTGCAAGAAGACCGCATAATCTCTTATAGTCGAACTAAGCCCGGCCCCTCCCGAATAGTATGTGCCTTCAATAAGGGGGTAATTAACTATTTCCTGTTGAGGTATCGGCAAAACACGATTTGCGTGTTCGGTATTGACTTTTACAAGTCTGTCTTTTTTGTCTTCAGGCAGATAAAAATATGTATCATTCATTCCAAGAGGTTCGAAAATATGTTTTCTGAAATAGTCGTTAAGGCTTTCACCCGACCATATTTCAACAAGGTAACCTAGGAGATCCGCATTAAGACCGTAAGTGAATTTTTCGCCAGGGTGATGAGCCAGTGGGAGCCGGCCAAGAGCTCTCATTTTTTCTCCTAATAATATTTTATCGCTCACGAAACCAGCAGGTATCTTATACTTAGCATAAATCGCTCTCATCATAGGTGAACCGATGTCTGGATAGTCTATTCCTGATGTGTGTGTAAACAGGTGTCGCACAGTTATTTCGCTTTTTGCCGGAATTGTTGTAAAGGTTGTGTCTTTCTCATTGAACTTATCAATCACTTTTGGTTGCTTAAATTCCGGAATATATTTTGACACAGGATCATCGAGAAGAAATTTTCCTTCCTCGAACAACATCATCGCAGCAATGCTTGTTATGGCTTTTGTCTGGGATGCGATTCTGAAAATATCGTCAGTTTGCAGGGCTTTTTTTGTTGTCAGATCGCTTACTCCGAATGCTTTATTATATACTATCTTACCATCGCGTGCAATAAATGCTACGGCTCCGGCAGTCCAGCCACTGTCAACTGCCGACTGCAGCATTCTGTCAATACGTGCAAGACGTGCCGACGACATGTCGGCCGCCTCAGGAGTAGATTCTTTTAAAGTCTGAATTTTCTTTGAATACTGTTTTTCCTCATTGCAAGAATTTGTCAATATGAGGAATAGTACACCTATTAAAAAGACAAATGATTTTTTCATGATTTTGATTTTTAACTTAATGTTCTAAAAATATATATAATAATACTAAAAAGTAAATTGTTTTTAATATGAATAATGATTAAAAATCAGAATTTCTCATAATACAAACTGTAAGTTAATCAATTTTTTCCAAAGGAAGAATTCATCATAATTTTAAATACCATGTAATTTTTTGAACTAAGTGGTCGTAATTAATCTTTAATATATTATTTTAGTGCTTAAATTATAACTTAAAAAATTATAGCGATGAAGAAGAGGATATCAATTTTATTATCACTGTTAATCATCTGTGGTAGTCAGTTACTTAAAGCTCAGGCAACAGGTAATGCCGTTGTAGATGTGATTCTTTCCGGTTACTCGGTACGTGCCTATACTACACAACCTGTGACCGATCAGCAACTCGAACTTATTTTGAAGTGTGGAATAAAGGCTCCGAGTGCTCGCAATGGGCAGCCATGGAAGTTTACCGTAATTCGCGATGAAGCCACTATGAAAGAAATAATAAAAGATGCGGTAGCGGGGAATGTTCTAATAATTGTGTCAGGATCAGAAACACAACAGGTCGGTGTTAATGTTGAGTTCGACTGCGGGCTGGCTACACATAGTATGTTTGTAGCGGCTGAAGGTCTTGGACTTGGAGCAAGGATTTATGGTGGGCCTGTGGCGGCGATAAATCAAAAACGAGTCGCTTATAAGATTCCAGAAGGTTATCGGCCTATTGTAGTATTGCGAATCGGCAACAAAGATAAAAGTGTGGATGCCGTTTCTGCAGCAACACCACGAAAACCATTTGAAGAGGTTGTGAATTACAAAAATTAGTCTTATTATTTTATTGACTCAGCGCAGGTCTACTGGCATTTCAAATTAGTCCTCATAACTTTTGACGGTTCGGCAAATTGGCCAAACATAGCGTTCTTAAATGAAGCGCATGCTTCTGCTGTTTGTCCCTTGCCTGCCTGTGCGATGCCAATCTGGAAATAAAATTTTGCTTTTGCTTCCGGGGTGCCTGTCTCGAGAGCCAGTCCGCGTTTGGCATATTCCTCTCCTTCACTGAAATTCTTCTGTTTATTATAAACATCGGAAAAATAATAAAAGAGATCTTTATCGTCGCCGTATTTTGCAGCTTTGTTAAGTAATGTAAGTGCTTCATCGAGTTTCCCTGACTGGTTTGCCATTGAACCGGCAGCACGGAAATACTCAAGAGCCTGCAATGAAATCTGTCTAACTCTTGCAGTATCGTTTGCACTTTTCAGCTTTTCAATAACAATATCAATAGTTTGTTCAAAAGCATCGGCATTATTTTGTTTTAAATATATTAAAGACTTGTTATATATTGCATTAACATAATCAGGGTTTATAGCAAGGAGGCTGTCGAATGTGAGCAGTGCATTATCCAGATCATTATTATTAAAATAGTCGGTTGCCAGCATATTGTATGCCTGAACCATAATTCTGGAAGCATTCTCTTTCTGACTCTGGCTTCCATATTTTTCTGTTATAGCCACGGCTGATTTTGCAGCTTTCATTATCTCCGGAAGCGGCTTTTTTTGGTTAATAGCGTCGGCTGCAACTTTGATATACAAACCCGGCAGAACTTTAATAGCTTTTTCTTTTAGGTCGGCGGCTTCAGCTCCTACCTTGTCGGCTAGTGCTATTGTCCTCTCGAAAGCGTCTATGGCAGCTTTGACATCGGTCTGAACAGTCTTTGCCCCTTCATTGTAAGCCGCTATTACATCACTGCGAGTCTGTGCATTTAGATTTGTACTGATTGCGGCATAAACTACGAGTATTCCGGTAATCTTTCTTATAAGTCTCATAATCATTTATTTAAAGGTAATCAATTTATTTATATTAATATTATTTCGCTGTTTTAAGATAACAAATATAAAAAAATAGTAATTTTCTTCATGTGAATGAAAAATAAAAAGTGAATAAAGTAAAAAATTATAATATTATAATATCTTAATATTTTTCATCAATGATTTCATAAATATAAGAGTTATCATCTTTTCAAAAATATTAATAAAAATTTATTTCGGTTCAGGAAAGTCTTAATTTATAGTCATTATAACAGAAATCTCTAATAAGCCGGAATTTTCCTTGTTTTGTCCATATTCCTATTGACGGGTGTGTAACGCCGTTGAAATTTGTTGTTTTGACCATTGTATAATGAATCATATCCCGGAAAATAATCCTGTCACCTGGTTTCAGCTCTTTATCGAAACCCCAGTCGCCCATAAAGTCTCCTGCCATGCATGAATTTCCGCCCATACGGTAAACGTATTTCCCGTTTTCAGGTTCATACGCGTTTAATATCATCGGCTTATATGGCATTTCAATACAATCGGGCATATGAGCAACAAATGACACGTCGAGTATAGCAGTTATAATACCACTATTTTCGACAATATCCTCAACAGTTGCAACAAGTTCACCGGTTTCCCACACAAATGCACTTCCCGGTTCAAGAATTATTTCGAGGCCCCATTTTTCCCTGAAATTTTTGAGAACCTTCACAAGATGTGCCAGATCATATCCTTTTTGTGTTATAAGATGTCCACCACCCATATTCAGCCACTTCAGATATGGGAAAAAACTACCGAATTTTTGTTCCACAACGTTTAAGACCTTTTCGAGCACATAAGAATCATTCTCGAAAAGCACGTGAAAATGAAGGCCTTCAATTCCTTCAGGAAGTCCATCTGATAATTTTTCTGCCGTCACTCCAAACCTTGAGCCAGGAGCACAAGGGTTATATAGGCCAATATTGATTTCAGAAAATTCCGGATTAATCCTCAAACCTGGCGATACTTTTTCGGATGAATTTTTGATATATGGAAGATATTTCAGGTATTGTTCGATTGAGTTGAATGAAATATGCGAGCTATACTTCAGTATTTCAGGAAACTCCCTCTCCTTAAAGGCTGGAGCATAAGTATGTGCCTTTGTTCCCAACTCCTCGTAACAGAGTCGGGCCTCATTGAGCGAGCTTGCTGCTGCACCGGAAGTATATTCTTTTATTATTCCGAATACACTCCAGGTTGCAAAAGCCTTAAGAGCAAGCATGATTTCGGCTCCCGACTCTTCGGCAGTATGGTGTAATAGGGAGAGATTATTTCTTAATCTCTCTTCATCTATCACGAAACAAGGTGATGGAATCTTGAAATAATCAATTGGCATCCTGAAAACAGGTATTAATTAAAGTTCGAGGTCAATATCATGCAGTACGTTCCATGGTAAACCAAGAAGGTTTAACTGCTCCATAAATGGATCAGGGTCGAATTTTTCGACATTAAAAACACCGGGGGCTTTCCACAAGCCTTTAATATACATCATAGCTCCAATTGTCGCCGGAACGCCAGTAGTGTAGCTCACTGCCTGCGTGCCGGTTTCTTTATACGCAACCTCGTGACTGCAATTATTATATATATATAATGTTTTTTCCTTTCCGTCTTTTATACCTCTGATACGGCATCCTATCGAAGTTTCGCCTTTATAGTTTTCTCCAAGTTCACCGGGATCGGGAAGTAAAGCCTTCAAAAAACGTAAAGGAATTATTTCACGCCCTTCGAAAAGAACAGGCTCAATACCTGCCATACCTATATTTTGAATAACCCGAAGGTGAGTAAGGTATTCCTGATCGAAAGTCATCCAGAAACGAGCACGTTTCAATGTTGGAAAATTTTTTACCAGAGATTCGAGTTCTTCATGATAAATGAGATATGATTCTCTCTGACCAATATTCGGATATGTAAGGAGCTTATGAATTTCATGAGGGTTTGTATATATCCATTTTCCGTTTTCCCAGAATTTTCCTTTTTGTGTAACCTCTCTAATATTTATTTCAGGATTAAAATTTGTGGCAAAAGGTTTTCCATGGCTACCTGCATTACAATCAACAATATCCAGATAATTAATCTCATCAAAATGATGTTTGGCAGCCCAGGCAGTAAATACTGATGTAACTCCTGGATCGAATCCACAACCAAGGATAGCAGTTATTCCCGCATCCCTGAATCTGTCATTATATGCCCATTGCCATTTATATTCGAATTTTGCTTCATCAAGAGGTTCATAATTTGCAGTGTCGAGATAAGAAGTTCCTGTTTCAAGGCATGCTTCCATGATATTGAGATCTTGATACGGAAGAGCAACGTTTACAATTATATCAGGATTAAACGATTTAATTAGTTTTACCAGTTGTGGAACATCGTCGGCGTCGACTTGTGCGGTTTTAACTCTGTCGCCGCCTATTCTTGCAGCAATTGCATCGCATTTTGATTTTGTACGGCTGGCAAGCAAAATATCATTGAAAACCTCAGGCAGGGATGCCGCTTTATGAGCAACAACAGTTCCCACACCCCCTGCACCAATTATCATTATTTTACCCATAAGAACTATATTACAATCATTCATAATTAATTTCCGATCAACCTGAATTTACTTTTTACAATCTTTGCAGAAATTCAAAGATAATGTTTTAAGCCATTTGAAGTTTAATAAAATCAAAATAAACTATATTCCGTATCTGTTATCACATAAAATAAGATATTATTGTGTTTCCTGCATATCATCTTTTAATATGGATTAAATTTGCAATTTATTTTATTAAAATTTAATCAAGAGTTGAAGCTATTTAACCTTCCTGTAATTTTCAGTGTAATCAGCACAATATTGTTGATAGAGATAGTTCCAATTATTTCCTGCATTCCTATAGCTTTGTTTTATAATGAGGATGTTCTTCCTTTTATTTATTCGTTTATGGTAATTTTTTTACCTGCTGCTACTTTATATTTAATTTTTCATAAGAGCGATCTTTCAAATGCAAGTATAAGAGACACTTATTTAAGTGTAACATTATCATGGTTACTTGTGTCTTTAGCTGGTTCACTTCCTTATGTTTTCAGCGGAACTTGTTCATTTATTAACTCATTTTTCGAATCCACATCAGGATTTTCAACAACAGGTGCATCGGCTTTAGCCGATGTGGAAGTACTTCCGCACTCAATACTTTTCTGGCGAAGTCTTACTCACTGGATAGGAGGACTTGGAATAATTGTTATGGTAGTTTTAATTTTTCCTTCATTGAAAGTCACAGGGTACAGGCTTTTCTCGCTCGAATCGTCACTGAAGGAAAAAATCTCTCCCCGTACAAGTTCTATAGCTTTCAGATTATTAATGATATACCTTACCTTAAGTATTTTAGAAATTATATTGCTTACAGCTGGCGATATGAATTTATTCGATGCCGTTTGTCATTCTTTTGCAACTGTTGCGACAGGAGGCTTCTCGACAAAAAATACAGGTCTGGCAAATTTCTCGGCCTACAGTCAATATGTTGTTATGATATTTATGTTTCTTGCCGGAACAAGCAGTGTAGTTTATTACTATGCTGTCAGAATGAATTTTAAAAAGATAAAACAGAATGACGAATTGTGGTTTTATATTGCTGTAATTTTAATTGCAGGTGCACTTTCATCGGTTATTCTTATTACAAAAGGCTTTAAACTGCCTGAGCCGGCCTTCAGGGAAGGCTTTTTTCAAACAATTTCAATCATTACATGTACGGGATTTGCCTCAGCCGACTACCTGTTATGGCCTCATGCTGGTATTATGCTTATTTTTCTTCTGATGTTTTCAGGTGGTTGTACGGGCTCAACAAGTGGCGGAATAAAAATGGCAAGACATCTGATAGCTTTAAAAAGTTTAAAGAACGTTTTTATTAAACTTACACATCCGTCGTCGGTTACGATGGTCAGATTCAACGGTAAAACCATAACGGAAAACACAATAGGATCAATACTCTCATTTATAATGCTATATTTATTCATTTTTTTTGCCGGTACTCTACTTCTTACAATAACAGGGAACGACATTTCCACTTCGGCAAGTGCAACGGCAACCTGTCTGGCAGGTATTGGACCTGGTATGGGCACTGTTGGGCCAATGAGCAATTATTTTCACCTCGATTATATAAGCAAAATAACTCTTTGTTTTGTTATGATTCTTGGAAGGCTCGAAATACTTACTGTGTTTGTTATCTTTTCGAAATCTTTCTGGAAAAAATAAACCATAAATAATAAGAGTCATTCCCCTGAAAAGAATCTTCTCACCTCTTCCAGTTCCTGAGGGGTTCCTATATTGAACCAGTAATCTTCTTCATGCTTGAAAGCGTAAATATCACGAATACGTGCCAGTTCAAGATAAAAACTTGTCATCGAGTAAATTCCTTCTTTCATGTAACTGAATATTTCAGGGTTTGCTATGTGAATCCCGGAGAATCCAGTCTTTTTAAGTTCTCCGGCATTTCTAACAATAATTTCCTCAGCTGTCGAAGTATTGCACCAGCCTGCAAGAAGATCGTTATCGCCTATAAGGAAATATTTTATATCCGGACGATTCTTTACTGCGAGTGTTGCGATTCCATTTTTCTCAATGTGAAATTTGTATAACTTATTAATATCCAGACTGGTAATTATATCCACGTTATAGATCAGAAACGGTCTTTCATCAAAAAACCATTTGGCTTTATATAAGCCGCCTCCCGTCTCGAGAAGTAAATCACTTTCATCCGATAGGGTTATTCTGTAGCCAAGTTTATTCAGACGTTCAGCTTCTGCCCTCATAAGACCTGCATGGTGATGAATATTGACAATTATGTCACCGAAGCCATATTGAGTAGCTTTTTCAACTGCAATTTGAAGGGCAGTTTTGCCGTTCAAAACAACAAGCGCTTTGGGGATGTCGTTTGTTATGTCCTTCAGCCTTGTACCAAGGCCTGCCGCAAAAATCATCGTTTTTAACGGACGTTCCATAAATTGTAGAAACTTACCTTATTTCATGGTGAAATACAATTACATTGGCCAGATTAACATCTTTAAGCATAGAGGCAATGCGTTCGGCACAATAAACCGATGAAAGTCTTCCTGAAGTGCATCCGAAACATATCCTTCTTGTCCTGGAATCTAATTGATTTCCGTCTGAAAGTGAAGCTGTTATCAACCTTCCGACATTTTCTATCATTATTTCCATGTCCTTCTGATAATCGAAAAACTCGATCACTTTTCTATCTCTGCCAGTAAAGTATTGAAGACCTGATACTTCAGGCGGGAGTGTCAGATGCCTGCAATCGAACATAAAACCGCCGTCGGTAATAAATGTTTCCGGGATTCCTTTTTCAAAACTGAAAGTCTCTATTATTACCGTGGGTTTTGAACGCATAGTTAAGTCTTTTCCGCTCAAATTAGAGGCAAGAGTTTCTGTTATACGTAACAATTCAGGAAATTTTATACGTAATTTCTCATTTTTGAACAGTCGTTCAAGTTGTCGGATAGCAGGAGGGATACTTGTAGCAAAATTCGGTTTCCTTTCATACAGCCCTCTAAAGCCATAAGCTCCAAGTGCCTGGAGTAGCCTTACTAAACCAAAAATTCTATATTCGTCTAAAAAGCTGGACATATCAATTTTCATTCTTGAATTCAGTTCCCTGGCATAGTGAACTAACAGTTCGTCGTGAAGCTCTTCTTCAAGCTCTACATAAGGGTCTAAAAGCAAGGAAGCAGCATCATAGTGCGGTGCTCCTTTCCTTCCACCCTGAAAGTCTATATACCATGGTATGCCTTCCTTCAGCATGATATTCCTCGACTGAAAGTCGCGGTATAGAAATCCATTTGACCACACACTTTCAATTATATCGGCAATTTTAATAAAATCCTCCTCCAAGAGTTGCTCATTAAATCCGGTTCCTGAAAGTTTCAGGAACATATATTTAAAATAATTAAGATCCCACATCACAGAGTTTCTGTCGAATTTTTTTCGTGGGTAACATAACTCATAATCTATAAATTTATCGGCATCGAACTGAAATTCCAGTAATTCATGCAGTATATTTTTATACATTTCTTTAATTTCCTCATTACCTTTAAATTGCGACCATGCATAAAGATCGAGATCACCAAGGTCTTCAGTAAGATAAACCATTTCTTCAGGTAGATATTTGAAAACCCTTGGCACGCGCAGGCCGGCTCGACTTAAACTAGAAGCAAAACCTGTAAAGGCATCATTTTCCTTTCGGTTAGGATTCCAAACGCCAAGTACTGAAAAATCTCCGAGCACCATTCGACAATATATCCTGTCAGAGCCTGATTTAGGCAAAACGGTAAGAGACTCCGGGCTTTTGCCTGTAAACTCTCTGAAAAGCAGGCTAAGCAGTTCATCCTTAATCATATTCTGTTTATTAGCAAAATATAGAATCCTTTTTTAATCTTCCGTGTCTGAATTTTCCTGTTAAAATAGAAGTAACGACTGTGAAGGATTCACTGACTTACAAAATTCCTTCAACACTTTGTTCAAGTTCACGTGCGTATTTCAGGAATTCATCTATTTTCATTTCTTTATGGAAAATCATGCCATGTGTTGCCCTTATTTTAGGACTTTCATTTTCGTAGAAGAAATCTTTTCCCAGAATAAGTTGCACTTTTTTAAATTGTTCAACCCATATTTTCTGTGATAGTTCACTGAAGGGACCATCGTAATCGTAGCTTGGGAACGATGCCTCATATTGGCTTTTGTAACAATTTTTGAACGACCATTCGAGCACAGCCATTGAGTTAAGAGAAACAGGAGTAAAGACATTTGCTTCTGCAGGGTGAAACTTATACCAGACATTCCTGTAGCCTATTATCCGCAATGAAGAGATATCTTCTTCTTTTCTCCATTGTCTAAGAGCTTCGGCTATTGCCTGAAGAACTTTATAATGAGTATCGGGGCCCGAACCTTCAGGGTCGAAAGCAAGGCTGATAACAGAAGGCTTTATTCTTCTCAGCAAATGCAAAATAGGTTCGACATCTCGATCACGTTGAGGTAACGGAGTAAAAATATCGCCGGTATAAAACCCAAGTCTGAGATGCTCTATATTTTGAACCTTTACACCATAATGAGCCCACACAAGTTCTTCTTCATATTCTCTTATCATACCTTTAAGCTTCTGTATATCAGGAGGATTTTTTTCGCCACTATAGCTCGAATCTATAATCTTAATATCTTTCTCAATCTGTTCAACCAATTCCTCCTTTGATTTCACTTTATAAATATCAACTATAGCCCTAGTTATTCTATGGCATATACCTCGCAGTTTGCCCGCTTCATCTCTGTCGGCAACCTTATCAAGGTAATGACTTACGTCTTTATCGAACTTAAATTTATATCCCGATTCAAAGAAATCAGGATATTTCAACATCTGTATTTTCCCATCTCTTATATGTTCAAGAGTTGCAATGAGAAGTTTTTTAAGATAGGCATTAGTGACAGAAGTAAATCCTGAAGTCATAATGGCAAAATGGAAATCGTTGGTTTTTTCACGAAGCTGTCGGATAATGTATGGAAAAATGCCAAGCATAATATCGTCGTGATGAGGCCCGGTATGAAGAAATACCTGGTTACATTCACTTTTCACTCCTTCATCTATCTTTTGTTTAGTGGAGTTTATCACGGCATGGATTGTTTTCAGACTCACATCCGGAATAAGATTGCAATATCTGTCATTCTTAAGATCATCCAGTGTCAGATTATGCGCATATTTATTTATTTTGATACAAAGGTCAGATACTGCTTTCTCGGTTTTTCCGAAAGTCCATTCGCCTTCTCTATAATATTTTTCAATAGTATCATTGAGTTGAGAAGAAGCACCTTCTGTGAGATAGAATCTGGCATGTTTTTGTCTGTTAAGGACCGTTGCAGGATAAAGGTTATCAGGCTTGTTCTCAATTGCATCTTTTATTACTCCTGCTTTAGCCTCGCCCGCAGCAAAAATGATTGAGACTCCGTCAGTATTGAATGTAATTGTTCCAAGCCCAATAGTTATAACAAGACGATTTCTCGAAATTTCTATACCGCCCAGGTCGCTTGCTGCGGCTGCCTGTGTTTCGAAGTTTGTAGCAGTAAGTCTTGTTGTCGAATTATGATCACTCCCACGAGTATTGAATGCGATATGACCATCGGGTCCCAGACCGCCAAGGAAAAATCCTATCCCGCCCATTTCACGAATTCGATTTTCATAATTTGTGCACCAGTTGTCAATTCTGAATATCGAAGCCTGCTGGAGCTCTTCCATCGTAGATATAGGCTCCCTGTGTCTGAGCGTGAGATCAATTTTATTATCCGGAAATACTTCTGTATAGTGTTTGCCTTCGGCCAGCGGAATATCATCAGAATTAATAAGGAGAGCTTTCGAAGGATCGAGACCAAAACCTTTTATATAATATTCCATTAC
Organism: Bacteroidales bacterium; assembly: GCA_018056245.1. Taxonomy (GTDB): domain Bacteria; phylum Bacteroidota; class Bacteroidia; order Bacteroidales; family VadinHA17; genus LD21. The sequence continues at coordinate 39,200 of JAGPFZ010000003.1, read as the reverse complement.
ATAATTGTAAAAGCTGTTATGCTGAAGAGGGTTAATAGGATAAAATTCATCAATCTGAACAAAATGTAACCCTTTCATCTCAGGCTTCTTTTTTAGAAAAAGGCCATTTTCTTCCATAATTTTCTTTGTTTCATCCTTCTCCCACTGACTAAGCAGTTTTTTCGTCCATTTTATAAAGTACTCAGGAGTTTTACCTGTTGGCAGGCTCATCACTCCTTCAGGATTTTCATTAACCCACTCTAAAAACCTCAAAGATGTAAGAAGACCCAGTGAAGGAAAATTCTGAACCACAATATAAGGTATAGCAGTTGTAAAATCTTTTCGATCGGATCGTTCAAAATATTTTTTTTCAACCGTAGTAAAATCGCTGATATTCATATTCTTATTATTAAATTTAAAATTTTAAATATTAATTCAGATGACATTTTATCCAGTTATATATTTAGGTTAAATGCACCGACTCAATAACAAAGATATATTATTATATTAAATCTGAATAGCCGAAAAATAACTCTTTTAAATAAAGTCTCAAAATTTTTAAATATCCATTATGATACTCCCTATATTCAATTGCTATAAAAAGACTAATTTTATTGTCAGATTTTTTTGTTATGAATTTACTTCTGGCCGATAGCGGCTCTACAAAAACCGAATGGAAAGTTATTCAAAACGGCATTCCTCTCGAATCGCTTTTTTCTCAAGGAATAAATCCTTATTTCATTGAAACAAAACAAATCATCTCAATATTAAAGAAAGAAATTCAAACTATTAAAAACTACGAATTTGATTTTGTATATTTTTATGGTTCAGGTTGTAATAGCGAATCAAAGAATGATGTCGTCGGAAGAGCTATTTCGGCATTTATAAAAACTAAAGGTATCTTTATCGGCAGCGACCTTCTTGGAGCTGCCCGTGGATTATGTCAGAATGAACCAGGAATTTCATGTATAATGGGAACTGGCTCAAACTCATGCTATTATGATGGAATAAAAATCGTTTCTAATGTTCCTCCTCTCGGATATATACTCGGAGATGAGGGAAGTGCAGCAGTAATGGGTAGAAAGCTCTTATCAGCTGTGCTTAAAAAACAGGTTTCTTCTGATGTAATAAATAGGTTCAACGAAACATATAAGCTAACACGTGCAGAAATACTGGAAAATGTCTATACAAAACCGCTTCCAAACAAATTCCTTGGAAGCTTTGCAAAATTCATTTCTTCAAATATTGAAATGCCTGAATTACAAAATATAGTAACATCATCTTTCGATGAATTCATAATAAGGAATATCCTTCAATACCCCGAATCGTACGACCTTCCTGTACACTTCACGGGAAGTGTGTCTTTTTATTTTAAGACATTCCTGATAGAACTACTTTTGATGCATCACCTTAAACCGGGTAAAATTCTGCTTTCACCTATGGAAGGACTATTGAAATATCACATTGAAAATACTCAATAATATATACTATTATGGCAAGAAGAACAGGACAATCAATAAGCGTTACCGAATTGCCATCGAATTTTGACGACCTGGAAAAAATGACTGTTCATGAAATTCTCGTTAATATTAATCGGGAAGATGCAAAAGTTCATCGTGCAGTTAGAAAAGCAATACCTCAGATTGAAGCTCTTGTAGAAAAGATACTCGAAAGGATGAGGGAAAATGGCAGAATATTTTATCTTGGGGCAGGGACCAGTGGCAGGCTTGGAGTAGTTGACGCTTCGGAGATACCTCCAACTTTTGGAGTATACGACAGAATAATTGCTCTTATTGCAGGAGGTGATGTTGCAATCCGAAGAGCCGTTGAAGCAGCAGAGGATGACCCTGACAGGGCATGGGAAGAACTGAAGACTTTTAACATATGCAGAAAAGATTCTGTAATCGGAATAGCTGCTTCGGGCACAACACCATACGTTATAGGTGGACTAATAAAAGCCAGAGAGAACGGAATCCTTACAGGCTGTATAACATGTAACCCCAAAGGTAAAATAATAGAGGTTACCGAGTATCCAATAGTAGTAGTTACCGGACCTGAATTCGTAACCGGCAGCACACGACTTAAAGCCGGAACAGCCGAAAAAATGGTTCTTAATATGATAAGCACATCGGTGATGATAAAACTTGGACGAGTAAAAGGAAACAAAATGGTCAACATGCAGCTTACCAACAAAAAACTCATTGAAAGAGGTATTAGAATGATAATGGAAGAAACTGGCATTGAAAGAGAAGAAGCAAAATCCCTCCTTCTAAGATACGGATCGGTTAAAAAAGCTCTTGAAGCTTATATGGAAAATTCCTGATAAATTCATCCAGATTATCCTTTTGATGAAAAATAAATTCAATATTACTATTTATATCTAACCAATAGAATTACAAATATCTATGATAAAAAAAATAATTCAATCTCTGCTCATTGTGATATTCTTTCTTATGATATCACTATTTATTCATGCTCAGAAAGTCGAACCTCCTTTTATAAAATATATTAATCACCCATGGGTTGATTCTGTATTGAAATCCCTTTCCACCGAAGAAAAAATAGGACAGCTTATCTGGATTGCTGTATATTCAAACAGAGGAATAGATTATGATGTGGAAATTTCAGACATTATTCGAAAAGTTAAACCCGGCGGACTGGTTTTCTTTCAGGGAAAACCTGAAAAGCAGGTTGAAATGATAAATTACTTCAGGAAGATTTCAAAAGTTCCCCCTGTTGTTGCTCTCGATGCTGAATGGGGACCTGGTATGAGATTACAGGGAATCGAAAAATTTCCCTACCAGATGACACTCGGTGCAATACAGGACGATTCCCTTATTTATAAAATGGGATTCGAGATAGCAAGAATGCTTAAAACAGTTGGAGTAGATATCAACCTTGCCCCTGTTGCCGATGTAAACAATAATCCTTCTAATCCGGTTATTAATGTCAGATCGTTCGGCGAAGACCCTGAAAATGTAGGCCGTAAAACTCTGATGTATATGAAGGGCATGCAGGATTACGGAGTGGCTTCAACAGGAAAACATTTTCCCGGACATGGGGATACTGGGATAGATTCGCATGTCGATCTGCCTGTTATTATCCATAACCGTCAAAGGCTCGATTCGATTGAACTTGTTCCGTTCAAAATCCTTATAAATAATGGAATTTCCGCCATAATGCCGGGCCATCTTTCAGTACCTGCTTTAAGCCACGACGGCAACCTGCCAGTAACTATATCAAGAGCAGTACTTACGGATCTTCTTAAAAACGAACTCGGTTTCAATGGTTTGATAATATCCGATGCAATGAATATGGGAGGAATTACAAAATATTCCACAAAATCTGATGTGGAAATGCTTTCTCTTAAAGCTGGAATGGATGTTCTTGAATATGTAGTTGATCCTGTATCCACTGCAAATTATTTAATGGAACATATAAAGAAAGGAAATATTTCAGAAGCTGATATTAATGAAAAATGCAGAAAAGTTCTTGCATTGAAATACTGGTCAGGCCTGAATTCAAACAAGCAAATTGAGACTTATAACCTTACAGAAGCCCTTATGTCACCTTCAACCTCAGCACTCATCAGAGAACTTTATGCATCCGCCCTCACAGTTTTGAATAATAATGAGAATATCATTCCTGTGAAGCAACTCGATAAATTAAAAATAGCTACTCTCGTAGTAGGTAAAAACGAACCGACAATATTTCAGAAAAGGATTTCATCTTATACATTAACAGATAACTATTATATTAACAGCTTTAATGATGAGAATATCAGCACACTTCTGGATAACCTGAAACGTTACGATATGGTAGTTGCCGGTATATATGCTCCTGACAGAATACCTTTAAACTATACTGTCGCAGACAGTTTGAACCTGCTGGTTGAAAACCTCAATAACCAGAACAAATGCATTATAAGCTGGTTCGGCAATCCATATTTAATTAGTAAAATTGATGCATTAAACAACTCCTCAGGGCTTTTGCTTGCCTATCAGAATAATATTTATACGGAAGATCTGTCAGCACAGCTAATCTTTGGAGGTATAGGAGGAAAAGGAAAACTGCCGGTGACAATAAACAACAAGTATCATTCAGGATATGGATTTATAACACCTGGTAATTTAAGGTTAAAATATGGACTGCCAGAAAATAGCGGGGTATCATCGGCAAAACTTGAATCAAAGATTGATTCTATTGCCAACTCAGGTATATCAGCAAAGGCTTATCCTGGCTGTGAAATAATTGTTGCAAGAAAAGGGACCGTAATCTTTCACAAATGTTATGGTTATCATACCTATGAAAATAAAACGCCGGTTGCCGAAAATGATTTATACGATCTCGCTTCGGTTACCAAAGTATCTGCTGCGACTCCCGCGTTGATGATATTGAACTCCAGGGGTTTGTTTTCACCTGACGAAAAACTCGGCAATTATCTTCCGAAATTTAAAAGGTCGAATAAATCCGAACTTCATTTGAGAGACATGCTTGCTCATCAGGCCGGTCTTGTTGCATGGATACCTTTCTGGAAAGAAACTATAAAAAAGAACGGTGAATTTAAACCCCGTACTTTCAGCCATGAATATTCGTCGAAATACCCGCTAACTGTAGCTAATGGTCTTTATATTCATAAAAACTACAGAGAAAAGATTTTCCGTGGAATAAAGAAAAGCCCGGTAAGCAATGAAAAAAAATATCTTTATTCCGACCTGACATTTATTATTGTTCCTGATATTATCGAAAGACTCAGTGGACATAAGTGGTACGAACTTGTTATTGATAATATTTACCGTAAGATAGGAGCATTTGATATCTGTTTCAATCCATGGTGTAAATATCCACCTGAAAGAATTGTCCCGACCGAATATGATTCTCTTTTTAGAAAACAATTGATTCATGGAACGGTACACGACGAAGCAGCAGCTATGCTAGGAGGAATTTCAGGCCATGCAGGCCTGTTTGCAACCGGGAACGACCTTATAAAACTAATGGAACTTTACCGCAGGATGGGAAATTATAACGGTGAACAACTTATCAGTGAAAATGTTATGAGGGAATATACAAGAGCACAGTTTCCGGAAAATAAAAACAGGCGTGGACTTGGTTTTGACAAACCTTTGCTCGAAAATCCCTCCCTTCCTTCAAAAGATACATACCCTACATATAGTGCATCGCCTGAAAGTTTCGGACATTCAGGATTTACAGGCACTTTCGTATGGGTAGACCCTGTTTGGGAGATTAGTTACGTGTTCCTTTGCAACAGAGTTTACCCGACAAGAAATAACAATAAACTCTCAGAAATGAATATTCGTACTGAAATATTACAAGCAATTTATGATGCAATAATTCATTAGCATAATACTTCTGGGTTCTCTGATTATTTTTGCTCAGGGCACAGAGCTAAGAAAATGATAATACTCTGAGCTCTGAGCACAATGCTCTGTGCTTTTTATTGGTGCCCAGAACAGGACTCGAACCTGCACACCGTTACCGGCACTACCCCCTCAAAGTAGCGTGTCTACCAATTCCACCATCTGGGCTTTTATTGCTCAGGGCACAGAGCTAAGAAAATGATAATACTCTGAACTCTGAGCACAATGCTCTGTGTTTTATTTTGGTGCCCAGAACAGGACTCGAACCTGCACATCATTGCTGACACTAGTCCCTGAAACTAGCGCGTCTACCAATTCCGCCATCTGGGCTCATAAACGTATATAACGGTACAAAGGCTTAACGGCACAATAGCTTTAAGGCCTGAATCCAGCTTTTCTTTTTGTTAAAAACTCATCATTCACTCGGCATAAGACTATCATATAGTTAATCTATATCGTCGTTCCGGGCTCACTATTTCAATGAACATACTTTGTTAAAATTACGATTGCAAAAATATAAATTTTTCCGAAAACTTATTCCCGATAATTCACTATTAAAATATTCGATTTAGAATTTCTGTATAAATAAAAAGTATATTTTTGCAACCTTATAAATTATTTTATTTATTATGCATGTTAATTTTTAAACAATAAATAAAAAATAGTTTTTCTTTAACATTAATTTTTAACTCAATAAATCATTAAAATTACATTAAGTAGGGAAAGATGAAAATTATGAAATTCGGGGGAACATCTGTTGGAACCCCTGAAAGAATGAGATCAATAGTAGATTTAATAAACACGGATGAAAAAGTTATTGTTGTATTGTCGGCTATGTCAGGTACAACAAATGCTTTACTTGAGATAACGGAGATGCTTTTTTCAGGCAACAAAGCTGGTGCAGCAGGAAAGATTGAATCATTGCGGAAAAAATATCATGATGTGATTAATGAACTATATGAGAAAGAAGATACAAAACGACTTGCTACCGAAATAATTGACGAGCATTTCAATTTAATTTCAGATTTTACTAATGGTGATTTTCTCAAACTCCATGAAAAAATTATTGTCTCAAGGGGCGAAATTATTTCCACAACGCTTTTCCATCTTCTCTTACAGGAGATGAATATTAAATCGGCTCTTATTTCTGCTCTTAATTTTATGAGAATTGATAAATATGGTGAACCCGATTTATACTATATAAAGGAAAACCTTAACCGTGAGCTCAGCAATTATCCCGACTATAATATTATTGTCACACAGGGGTTTATTTGCAGAAACTCATTTGGTGAAATTGACAATCTGAAAAGAGGCGGAAGCGATTATACTGCCTCGCTGGTAGGTGCTGCAGTTGGTGCAAATGAAATACAGATATGGACTGATATAAGTGGCTTTCATAACAATGATCCGAGATATGTTGAAAACACTTTCCCTGTCAGGGAATTATCCTTCGATGAAGCTGCAGAGTTGGCATATTTTGGGGCTAAGATTCTTCATCCCTCAACCATTAATCCAGCCAGAGAAAAAAATATTCCGGTACGGCTCAAGAATACCATGCAGCCCGACGACCCTGGAACAATCATAACGCACAAATACGAGTTTAAAAATTATAAAGCCGTAGCAGCCAAAGATGGCATAACAGCAATCAGAATAAAGTCAGACCGGATGTTGATGGCATACGGTTTTTTGAGAAAAATTTTTGAAATCTTTGAAGACTACCGTACCCCAATTGATATGGTAACAACATCGGAAATATCTGTTGCATTAACTATTGATAATCCTGAAAATCTGAATCAGATAGTGAAAGAACTTAAAGAGCTGGGACAGGTAGAGGTGGAAGAAAACCAATCAATAATATGTATTGTTGGCGATTTCCGGACCGATCGTCCTGGTTCTGCACCTGAAATATTTGAAGCGTTAAATACGATACCTATTAAAATGATTGACTATGGAGGAAGTCCGCACAGCATTTCGCTTCTAATAGATACGAAAAATAAAATAAATGCTCTTCGGCTTTTGAATGAAAATCTCTTTCCCGAAATCTATGGCAGTTGATTTCCCTGTCGGCAAATTTGCAAATCTGAGGACACCTTTTTATTATTACGACACTGACATCCTTAGAAAAACTCTGGATACATTAAGAGAAGAAGCTGGAAAATATGGATATAAGATACATTATGCCATAAAAGCCAATTTTAATCCTGAAATTCTCAGAATCATCTCTTCTTATGGATTTGGAGCCGATTGTGTAAGCTGGAACGAAATAGAACGGGCAATGGAATGCGGTTTCAGTCCGGAAGACATAATGTTTGCAGGTGTTGGTAAATCGGACTATGAAATTTTTAATGCACTAAAAGCTGGGATTTATTGTTTTAATTGTGAATCTATTCAGGAACTTGAAATAATCAACTCATTTGCAAAGAAGCTGGGATTAAAACAGAATATTGCTCTCAGAATAAATCCCAATATTGACGCACATACTCATAATTACATTACTACAGGCATAGAGGAAAGCAAGTTCGGCATAACAATAGCTGAACTCGAAGATGCTGTTGAAAAACTCACACGTTTAAAAAATCTGAATTTTATCGGGATTCATTTCCATATTGGCTCGCAAATTACAAGGATGCAGGTTTTCAAAAATTTATGTACAAGAATAAATGAACTTTCCGACTGGTTCAGTTCACGAGGATTAAATCCTAAGATTATCAATGCAGGTGGTGGACTCGGGATAGATTATTATAACCCTGATTCCTTTCCGGCGTTCATAGATTATTTTGGAGTATTCAATGAACTTTTAAAAGTTTATCCTGGTCAGGAGCTTCATTTTGAGCCTGGCAGGTCAATTATCGGGCAATGTGGTTCATTGATTTCAAGAGTGCTTTATATAAAAAACGGTAGTAATGCAAAATTCGCAGTTATTGACGCGGGCATGACCGACCTCATTCGTCCGGCATTATATCAAGCTTATCATAAAATTGAAAATCTTACATCCTCTCTAAAACCGTTACGCTACAATGTTGTTGGTCCAATATGTGAATCATCTGATACATTCGGTAAGTTTGTCGAGCTACCCGAGACAAGAAGGGGCGACATATTGGCAATCCGGTCGGCAGGCGCATACGGAGAAGTTATGGCCTCCAAGTATAATCTCAGAGAACTACCTTATTCGGTCTTTTCAGATAAACTTTAACGATTTAGATTTATAAAAGAGCTGGCAATAGTTATCTAATCACTTTTCTCATTAAACCCTAATTTACTGTGTTTTATTCCGTAAAAGAAATAAATGCAAAAACCTATAAGCATCCAGATAATCAGTCTCATCCATGTTGCAAGTGGCAAAGCAGCCATCTGAAGAAAACAGATGAAAGCTCCTAATATAGGCACGGCAGGTACACCTGGAGTACGAAAAGGTCTCTTAATATCAGGTTTTGATTTTCTCAATATAATGACGCTTATACAAACAATTACAAATGCCAGCAGAGTTCCTATTGAAACCAGTTCTCCAAGTATGTTAATAGGTAAAATGCCTGCAATTATCATTGCTAAAGTGCCTGTGATTATAGTGCTTACCCACGGAGTTTTGAATTTTGGATGAATCTTCGAAAATACCGGTGGTAAAAGTCCATCCTTTGACATTGCAAAAAATATTCTGGGTTGCCCGAGTAACATTACCAGTATAACGGAACTTAACCCGGCAATAGCTGCTATTTTAACAATAGGCCTCAGCCAGAACATTCCAGGTCCCATTTCGTTTACACCAACTGCAACTGGGTCGGCAACATTAAGTTTTGTGTAACTAACGATCCCGGTAAGAACAATTGCAACAAGTATGTATAATACTGTAGAAATTGCAAGTGAACCGAGGATTCCGACTGGCATATCTTTCTGCGGATTCTTAGCTTCCTGTGCAGCAGTAGAAACAGCATCAAATCCTATATATGCAAAGAAAATTACTCCTGCACCCCTTAATATGCCGCTAATTCCATATTTGCCAAATTCATGTGAATATGCTTTTATCCATCCCCATAAAGAACCGTACTCGGAAACAGGAGTACTTTCAACCTTATTTGGAGGAATAAATGGGTGCCAGTTTGATGCTTTAACGAACATAAAACCCACACTAACAAAAATAATTATAACCGATACTTTGGTTATGACCATTATATTATTGAAATTGGCCGATTCCTTTATTCCAATCACTAGTAGCGTTGTGAGTATAGCAATTATAAACATTGCCGGAAGGTTCACAATGCAGGTTATATGTGGTAATGAGTCAATATTTATGCCTGAATTAGCGATGGACTGTATTGCATTGCTTTTGTTCATCCATCCCATCCCGGGAACATTTATTAGAACGGTGCCGGTAGCATCAGTAAACTGAGGCGGAATATTCACATTGAAGTCGCGAAGAAAACTAACAACATAGCCCGACCAACCCACTGATACAGTTGATGCTGCAAAAAGATATTCAAGTATCAGGTCCCAGCCAATAATCCAGGCAAGAAATTCACCAAGTGTTGCATAGGCATAAGTATAAGCACTTCCTGCAATAGGTATCATAGATGCGAATTCGGCATAGCATAAGCCGGCAAAACAACAGGCAATACCTGAAATAATAAATGAAACAACTATAGCAGGTCCTGCAAACTGTGCTGCAGCCTGCCCCGACAATACAAATATTCCGGCACCTATTATTGCTCCAATGCCAAGCGTTACGAGATTAGTTACCGATAATGTTCTTTTTAAGCCACCAGAATCTTTAGATTCATTTAAAAGAGTATCAAGCGGTTTAGTTATTAGAAGCCTTTTCTTTGCCATTGATTATTTTTGAGTTCACAATTTTATAAAATTTTTACAAACGAAAATTTTATATTTAAAAATGCTTTAACATCAAATGTCAAAACAATTAAAATAAAAATTTATTCCCCTTACAATATTTTATATAGTAATCTAATGTTACCGAAATAAATTAAATTTTGGCAATGTTAATTTTTATGAAACTTTAAAACAAATAATTCCTATAAAGAAATAAAACTATTTCTTTATTTTTTAGTAAACCTTATGATAACGACAATTAATTAACTATCTAAGTTTCATTTCCTGCTGCAGCCTCGATTAGTTCACGGGCATTTTTCAAAGCCGCCGGAGTAACTTCGCTCCCGCTCAAAAGTTTTGCAACCTCAAAAATTCTATCTTCATCGGATAATAATTTTATACGAGTAATTGTTGATTGTCCGGAATCATCCTTATAAACATGATAATGTATATTACCTCTTGCTGCAACTTGAGGAAGATGAGTAATATTAATGACTTGCATATATTTACCCATTCCTGCAAGTATTTGTCCAACTTTATCGGCAACTTCGCCAGATACACCCGAGTCAATTTCATCAAAAATTATTGTAGGAAGATTGCCGACGCTGCTCATAAGAGATTTAAGCGTAAGCATCACTCTCGACAGTTCACCTCCTGAAGCTATTTTGGTCAGGCTCTCAGGCGGGACCTCTTTGTTTGCCGAAAAGAGAAAATCGGCCCTGTCGGCCCCTGTTTCAGAGAGATCTTCTGTTTGAGTAAGTCTTATTCTGAATTTTGCATTAGGCATGCCTAATTGCCTCAACATTTCAGTCACTTTATTTTCAATATCAGGAATTACATTTTTTCTGGCATCAGAAAGCTTTTCGGCATTGACAATCAGTTCTTTGTAACTTGATTCGAGTATTTTTTTAAGTTCCTCCAGATGTTCATCGCCCGACACAACTGAATTTACAAATTCTTCCAACTCATGCGTTTTGTTTATCAGTTCATTAAGGTTTTTAAGTCTGTGTTTCTGTAAAAGGGAATATATAAAGTCGAGACGCTCATTGATAACTTGTAGTTTTTGAGGGTTATCTTCAATTTCTGAAAATATTTTTTCTATTTCCGAATGAATATCATCAAGTTCAATATATGCTGAATTGATTCTTTCAGCAATGTTTTCAGTACCCGGTAATAGCTCTTTAACCTTACTCATGATTTGTTTTAATCGGCTCATTATCCCAAGAACCGAAGCATCATCAGATGAAAGCATAGAAACAGCGGTACTTAAAAAAGCTTTGATCTCACCGGCATGCTCAAGAACTGCCTGTTCACGTTCGAGTTCTTCTTGCTCATTTTCAACCAATTTTGCTTCCAGAAGCTGATTAAGCTGGAATCTGTAATATTCGAGGTCTGATCGGTTTTTTTCGGCTTTTTCCTTCAACTCATTATATTCTCTTTCAAGTTTTCTATAATCTTTATAAAGTTGCTTATAGGATTCCCTTAATAAAAAATTTCCCGCAAAAGTATCGATCACATTAAGTTGAAATATAGATTCATTAAGCATCAGGTTTTCATGCTGTGAATGTATGTCAATAAGTTTATCACCAAGTTCTTTCAGAATGTTAAGTGTTACCGGTATGTCATTGATAAAAGCTCTCGATTTCCCGGCCGGATTGATTTCGCGTCGAATAATGATTGTTCTGTCATATTCCAGATCGTTCTTTTCAAAAAATTCTTCCAGTCCATTATTTTCTATATTAAAAGTGCCTTCGACAATACATTTTTCAGAATCATTTAAAAGGACTGAAGAATCAGCCCTTGCACCCAGAATAAGTGATAATGCTCCAAGCAGGATAGATTTTCCGGCTCCAGTCTCACCTGTTATTACTGTTAACCTGTTAGTGAAGCTGATATCTATCTCGCGTATAAAGACATAGTTTCTGACATATAGTTTAATCAGCATATTTGCAATTCAGTTAAAAGGTTTAGTTTCCTGCGGTAATTTTCTGATATTTGGCCTTATTTGCCGGATCTATTTCATTTAGTATTTCCAGTACTCTTTCTTTTTCTTCCGGGAATGCTTCGGCAAAGATATTTACTAACTCATCTGCTTTTGCATCGAGGATTATTTGAAGAAAGTACATATAAGGATCTGGTTTTCTCCTGTAAGTTTCCTGTAAAAGTCTCAGGCTTTCAACAATATTTGTTCTTGCTTCGCTTACTCTCGATTCCAGTTTGTCGAGTCCATTTATGTGATATTCATATATGAATTTCCTTATTCCTGCATATTCCTTGTCGAGTATATTTTTAACAAGCCAGTAGCGGTTTCTGTTTCGTGAGCCGTCGTATGGTTTCCAGCCCGGTTCCGGAGCATTCTGGGCATTAGTAACAATTTTTTCAGCAACCTGGAAAAATTCCGTACCTCCTTCAGGTGAAAAAGAGTCGGCGTCAATACCTATAATTATATATGCATAATAAGCAAGAACAGAAATAAGATTCGATTTATGTATGCTCGGATCAAATTCGAAAGGCTGGAACTCTACATATCTGAATTGAAAGTTGTTGTCAATAAAGTTCAGCATTGTTGTATTGTATGTTGTATTGAAAACTGGCCGTCGGAGCTGAATCTGAATGGTTCCACGGAACTCATCGGCCGAAAGCTGATCTGTAAGATTTATAAGCAAATTACAATCAATTCTTTCAGCATAACTTATTATCATGTTGCTCCATACAGTATTATTCATGAACTCGTAAATATCCCTCTGCATAGTGATAAATACTTGCCTGTTAGAGCCCTGTATCTTCTGTGCTGAAACCTGAACATTACAATTCAGTTCCTGAGAATAAATAATTGGAGAGAAAAACAACAGAATAAATATAAAGACAATATACTTCAGTTGAAAATTCATCTTGGCTCGGTGGAAATTGAAATTATTTTATAAATTATATCTTTTGCAGCTTCGTTTTTCGATTTCAACTCAAATTTATCAATATTATTGTTTTTATCTATTATGGTTATTTTGTTTGTATCTGATCCTAAAGCAGCTCCTTTATCTCTTAGTGAATTAAGGACTATAATATCGAAATTTTTCTTTTTTAGTTTTTCGATTGCATTTTCCAGCTCATTATCTGTTTCAAGTGCAAATCCTGCAATAATCTGACCGGGTTTTTTTAATTGTCCCAGTTCAAATGCAATATCTATTGTTGGCACAAGTTTAAGGAAAAAAGGTTCGGATGTTTTTTTGATTTTCACCGATGAAGGCGATTCAGGAGTGAAATCGGCAACTGCTGCGGAAAGAATTGCAACATCGCATTCAGGAAAAATTCTTATACATTCTGAGGCCATTCCCGATGCAGTGGTTACATTATAAATTCTTATATCCTGACTGGCAGGCTTAATTGAAACAGGACCTAACACAAGATGTACCTCCGCACCAAGAAATGAGGCAACATCGGCAAGTGCTATTCCCATTTTCCCAGAAGAATAATTGCTTATAAACCTTACCGGATCGATTGGTTCCCTTGTAGGGCCGGCGTTTATAAGGTATCTCTTTTGAGAAAGAGGTTTAAACCCGGAGGGAAAAAAATTTTTCAATCTCCCTTACAATTTTTTCTGGTTCAACCATTCGTCCCTTTCCGGAAAGGCCGCTTGCAAGTTCACCCGACTCGGGTTCTAATATAAAATTGCCGAACGAACGCAGGGTTTCAATATTTTTTTCTGTTGCCGGATGCTTTAACATATTGGTATCCATTGACGGTGCAATAAAGATAGGACATCGGGCTGCAAGATAGGTCGTAAGGAGAAGATTGTCGGCAATACCGTTTGCCATTTTTGCAATAGTATTAGCTGTAGCAGGTGCAATAAGAAAGAGGTCGGCCCACAAGGCCATGTTAACATGACTGTTCCATGTACCATTTTCAGGGATAAAAAAATCGGAAAGTACAGGATTCCCAGACAATGAAGCCAAAGTAAGTGGAGTAATAAAATCCTTCGCTCGTTCTGTCATTATTACTCTTACCGAAGCATTCGCCTTAACAAGAAGACGAACAACAGAAGTTATTTTGTAAGCCGCTATACCACCGGTTACACCAATAAGTATCTTTTTGCATGCAAGCATTCAGATTAGTTGCTTTTTGTCTTTCCGGTTTTTTCGGGATTCCTGTAATATATCTTTGATTCTTCAAATTCCTGAAGAGCAATAAGTGTCGGCTTAGGAAGCCGCTCGTAAAATTTGGAAATCTCAATTTGCTCCCTGTTTTCGAAAACCTCTTCAAGGTTATCTGCAACGGACACAAACTCCTCAAGTTTCTTGTTAAGTTCCTGCTTTAATTCCACAGCTATCTGATTTGCTCTCTTACCTATTATCACGATTGCCTCATAAATATTTCCTGTGGCATTATAAAGCTTCTCAATGTCACGTGTTACCGTAGTCGTAATTGAACCATCTATTTTTTTATAATCCATCTTTATTTAGTATTTGCCTGATTTTCGTTACTTATATTAAGTTTTCTGCTTAAAGTATGAAATATATTTGCAACTTCCTTGTAATAAATTGTGTTCGGAAACTCTTCAATAAAAGAAAAATACTCGTCGAGCGTTTCCTGATATCTTTCGGTTTGTTTTAAAGCAATACTGTTCTCGGCGTATAGGAAAAGTGAATTAAGCTTCAGAAACATCATCTCCTCTCTGTACTTTGAAGCCGGATATTTATTAACACAATTTTCGAGTGAGACAATGGCTGCCTTGTACTGTTTTATATCATAATATAATCTGGCACTTATAAAAGCTTTTTGTGCAAGTTTCTCACTAAGTTCGTCAATATATTTTGCAGCATCGGGTACTCTAGAGCTAAATGGAAATCGTCCGATAAAAATCTGAAAAGCCTCAATAGCTTCTATTGTATTCGCCTGGTCAAGTTCAGGCTTCGGAGACATATAATACTTACACAATGCACTCATAAAAACGGCCTCTTCCAGATGTTTACCGTATGTGTATAAATCAGCATAATTTTTAAATTCTGTGGCGGCCATAAGGTAATCTTTCATATTGAGATAACATTGAGCATTGAGCCATGTAAGGTTCTCAGCTTCTTCTGTTGCACGGTAAACCGGAATAACCTGATTAATAAGTTCTGAAGCCTTAGTGTACTTACCCTGGTCGTAATACTCTTTAATCTTTGCGATTTTAAGCTCATAATCTGTACTTTTCAATAGCTTCTCATATTCCCCGCAGGAAACTATTGTCAAACATAAAACGAATATTAAAAAATATCGAAACTTCATGCAAAAATATTATGCAAAGTTACTGAATATTTTCATTATATATCATAACGATTCAAGCTTTATGATATTATTTTTTTCTGTTCAATAATAGTTTTTAGTATTTATGATTTTTTGTTTTTCTTTGCCTAACCAAAGAAATAGATAATGATCTGTTGTAATATTTAAAAAAATTTATTAACTTATATGGATATCTTCGATAAGATTTCAAGAAACAGAGGGGCTTTAGGTCAGTACTCCGATTTTGCCGACGGTTATTTTATGTTCCCGAAACTTGAAGGAGAAATATCGCCAAGGATGAAATTTCGTGGCAGGGAAGTGCTAACATGGAGCCTTAACAATTATCTCGGTTTGGCTAATAATCCTGAAGTAAGAAAAGCCGATGCCGAGTATGCTGCACAATACGGGCTTGCTTACCCTATGGGGGCAAGAATGATGTCTGGCCAAACTTCGATTCATGAAAAATTCGAGCAGATGGCTGCTGAATTTGTAAATAAAGATGCAGCTTATCTCCTTAATTATGGTTACCAGGGGATGTTTTCAATTATTGACACTCTGGTTGACAGGCATGATGTGATAGTGTATGACTCCGAATCGCACGCCTGTATAATTGATGGGATGAGACTGCACATAGGAAAAAGATTTGCTTATGCTCATAATGATATCGTTAATTGTGAGAAACAGCTTCAGCGAGCAACAAAAATTGTCGAGCAGACAGGTGGAGGAATCCTTGTTATAACCGAAGGTGTTTTTGGCATGGCAGGAGACCTTGGCAAACTGGATAAGATTGTAGAGCTTAAGAAAAAATACAAATTCCGTTTTCTGGTTGACGATGCTCATGGCTTTGGAACCATGGGCCAGACAGGTGCTGGAACTGGTGAACATTTTGGAGTCCAAAACGGCATCGATGTTTATTTTGCAACTTTTGCAAAATCAATGGCCGGCTTTGGAGCATTCGTTGCAAGTACGAAAGAAGTCATAACATTCCTCAGATATAATATGAGGTCGCAGATATACGCCAAAGCTCTCCCTATGGCAATGGCAATGGGAGCTATTAAAAGACTCGAGCTTATCAAGTCGCATCCTGAATACAGGGAAAATCTCTGGACGATTGTAAAAGCATTGCAAAATGGCCTAAGAAAGGCAGGGTTTGACCTTGGTAAAACAGAATCTCCTGTTACTCCGGTATATATAAAATGTCATGTTACTCGGTCATCTCAACTTGTATATGACCTTAGAGAAAATTATAATTTATTTTGCTCTCTGGTTATTTATCCGGTTGTACCTAAAGATGTGATAATGCTCAGGCTTATCCCTACTGCCGTTCATACACTTGAAGATGTTGAATATACAGTGAATGTTTTCAAAGAGATAAAAAAGAAAGTAGACAACGACGAATATCCAGATGAGATGGCAGATTTTCGAAATAATCCTCGATGAAATCTTATTTCAAAACTATCAGATTATCAGAAAAGCTTGTTACAAAATTCAATAAGTTTCACGACATCATCTGAAACTTCAAAATCTATTTTGTTGTCCGCAATATATTTCTTTAACTGGTTTTTCTTGTCGGGGAAAAGCTTTAATAATTGATTTTTTGATATAAAACTTTTCATTTGTCCGTCAATAATTATCCAGTATATATCGTCATATTTAATATTAGTTTCATCAATATTCTTCATTCTGAAAGGTTCGCCTTTTAGAGGCATATAATTCATGTAATTAGACGATGAAACGTCTGATTTACCGTCGTATGCGGCAGGTTTTGAAGCCCCAAGGTCCTTTCCTGTATGCTGAATAAATAGAGGCATTTTGTCTTCGATGGCAACTTCAAGAAATACTTTATTCCAGGGTATAAATTTTTTGCCCTGCAAATATATAGTGTCGACCGATTCACAATTCACCATCTCATAAACCTGCCCTCTCTGGAGAAACATCATTTTTTCAAGCACAACGCTATAATTAAGAAGAAGGTAAATATCCTTTCCGGTTTTCATAGCAACCTTCCCGGGTTGAAAATCAGGGAAAAGATATTGTTCAGGATACTTAATAACAATTTCATTCTCTTCCTGCCCTTTTAGCATAAAACTATTAATAATACAGACAGTTAATAATGTTAAAAAATATAATGAAGATTTAAAATATTTTAGTCTGAGCATAGCATTAATCTTTATTTCATTGAAGATCATTACAAATATAGTCAATTATATGTATATAAATAAATTAATATCGGAAAAGAAAATAAAAGTATTTTCTCTAATAAGAATTTTATAGAGCTGGAATGTTCAGAAGTTTGGATTAAATAAACTCTCTATAGCATCGAAATAATATTCATTCCAGCCTTGTGAAATATTTTCATAACTTTCGTCAGGTATATTAGTATGTTCAACTGTTACTTCGGAAAAATTCTTAGCAGGTTTAATCAAAATCGTAACGATTGATTTTTCAACCTGATCGCCGAAATACCATTCCTGTACAATTTTTCTGTTCTTAATAAATTCTATGTTTTTACCTTCGATATCGCCTTCCCATAAAGAGAATTCGGAACCTGGCTCCTCGTTCATCACCGCTTTATAACCTGTCCACAGTTCAATAATGAATGGATTGGTAAGTGCCGAATAAATATCGGAAGGCTCAACACTTATCCTGAAAGTCTTTTTGAATGTTTTCATTATTATATTTATTGTTAAACAGAAAAGTTTAAGGACCGATATAAAATATTACAGGTTAAAATCTCTGTTCCGAAAGGTAGCGTTCAGCGTCAATAGCAGCAATGCAGCCCGAGCCTGCAGCTGTTACAGCCTGTTTATAATATGGATCCTTAACGTCGCCTGCAGCAAATACACCCGGTATATTTGTTTTTGATGTTCCGGGTATGGTTTTAATATATCCGACCGAATCTGTTTCAACGAATTTACTGAAAAGAGCTGAATTAGGTATATGACCTATTGCTAAAAAAAGTCCATCAATTTTTAATGTTACAATCTCCTCTTTCGGAGTGCCTTTCTTTTTTGCAAGAATTGCTCCTTCAACTCCTTCGTCACCAAAAAGGTCCACCAGTTGATGTTCCCATAATATCTCAATATTAGGAGTGTTGAAAATCCTATCTTGCATTATTTTTGAAGCTCTAAGGACATTCCGTCTGACAATTAGATAGACTTTTCTGCATAAACCCGAAAGGTACAATGCTTCTTCCATTGCCGTGTCGCCTCCTCCGACCACAGCTACATCTTTACCCTTATAGAAAAAACCGTCACATGTTGCACAAGCCGACACACCTCGTCCTGCATATTTTTTTTCTGCTTCGATGCCAAGGTATTTTGCAACGGCGCCTGTCGCGATTATAACAGTATCGCAAAGGATATCTTTTGCTCCGTCAATGGTTACTTTCAAAGGTTTTTGTGAAAAATCAACTGAACTTATAACACCGAATCGTACTTCTGTACCGAATTTTTCAGTTTGCTTTTTTAAATTTTCCATCAATTCTGTGCCGGAAATACCTTCAGGAAAACCAGGAAAATTCTCAATGATATGAGTTTTTATAAGCTGCCCGCCAATCTCAATACCTGTATAGAGGATGGGTTTCAAATTCGCTCTCGAAGCATAGATTGAAGCAGTATAGCCTGCCGGTCCGGAACCTATTATAAGACATTTTACTTTCTCAACATTTTCAAATGCATGTATTTCCCGGTGACTCTTAGTTTCCAAATTTTTAAAAAACTCCATAAGTAAAAAATAATGTTGCTATTTGCATTCAAACAAATTAAGTTCTATTTAGAAATTTTATTTATACAAAAATGCATTATTAATTTTTCATTTTAAACATTGGATGATATTAACAATGAAATTTTATGTTTTAGCTGATATTGCATTATCAGAATTGTTAACTAATTTTGTATTGGATTTATCGGTCATTTTTAAGATATGATGAGGATTATCGCTTTTATTTTGTTTCATACTTTTTCAAGTTGACCGATTTGTTCTTTAAAACGATTAAAGAGATCAAAGACCACTTTGTTTGTCCGTCGGGGAGTATGGTGGTTAAAGCGGGGTGTGGCGCAGTTGGCTAGCGTGCTAGCATGGGGTGCTAGTGGTCGCCGGTTCGAGTCCGGCCACCCCGACTTCGTCGGC
The DNA here is from genome assembly GCA_018056245.1 of Bacteroidales bacterium. GTDB lineage: Bacteria > Bacteroidota > Bacteroidia > Bacteroidales > VadinHA17 > LD21. The sequence goes on along the minus strand of JAGPFZ010000003.1, from coordinate 19,632 downwards.
GGAGTACGCCAGATGACGGAGAAGGTGGACTTAATATTTTTAAGGATGACAAACATTTTATAATTCACCGCCATTTGATACGAAGTTTATAATTTTGGCTTTCCGCAGAAAATTAATGCCGATTAATTTTTGATATCTGTATGCTAGTAGTTGTGGTAAAACCTGGAAAATAGTGAAAAAGTGCCGTTTTTAAAAAGGTTTCTCGGCAAGTTTCTTATTATTTTCCTTATCAATTTCATCTCCAATTTTCAATAACTTTCTTGTATCGAAAATATTTATTATAAACAGAATAAGACATATACCTGCTGCCGAATACATTAATGAGCCAGGAAGAAGTACTTCGGCCACCATTATTGCAGAAATTATGATTCTCGTTTCAGTAGGACCCAATTTGCCGGTATCAATTGAATAAATTCCTGTAATTTTATATTTCATTAATAAAATAATTATTTCCCAACCGTACAAAACAACAAAACCATATCCGAATAGATCCCATAATCCTTCTGAATAGACCATATATCCACATCCTATTAATATAATTCCCAACCAGTCGACTGTAATATCAAGAATAAATCCATATAATTTGCGGGGCTTATTTCGGAAATAGGCAACTCTTCCATCGAGTGAATCACCAAACCAACTTATCGTAAAACCTAAAACCCCGAGCAAAAGATAGGCTCTGTGAAAATAAAATGCCAGTATGAAACTTATAAAGACAATGATATTTCCCAAAAGACCTAAAGTCGTAAGCATATCAGAACTTATCCATGAAGGAACTCGCTGGACAAGAATAGCAAGTAATTTTTGTTCTGGTTTTTTAAGAAAATTAGTTCTTATCCTATCCTTGGAAATAGAATTAAGTATTTTATGAATTCTTATTGAATCATCATCATTTTTATTAAATAAATCCATGTGTATTTAAGTTTTACGAAGTTGACAATTAAATCAAATACAAACATTCTAATTAGTCCTTCGGATTTTTTCTGTTATAATGCAAATCTTCCGAATTCTTTACCTTGAGTCGCTAAATTTAATTCTTTCCTTTTGAATTTATCAGATTTAACAAATTTTTATAAAAATTTTCTTAAAAAACTTTTTTCAAAGAAACAAAGAAATCGGAAAAATGGGATGAGATAAATATCAGTCAAACTGATATTCAGCAATATTCAACATATTTCGTGGAGTAAATGAGGAAGGTAACGGCATATTATAAACAGCCTCCCTTAAAAATTCACCGAATGTATCTATATCTTTATATTGTTCCTGTTCATCTACATATATTATTTTACCAATTCCAATTCGTGGCTTCTGTCCTTTTTTATTAAAAAGTTCACTGGGTAGTCTTAAATTGCGTACTTTCCAGTTTATCAGTCCGAGAAAATAGAAAAAGGGAGAATTAGTATCAAAAAAAGAAATTGGTATAACCGGAACTTTTGCCGATTTTATAATACGAATAATACTTTTCTGCCATTGTCTGTCTCTGACTCGGAAATTTTTCAGGCGGAAATCTGATACTGCTCCTGAAGGAAAAAAGCCTACAGGATGTCCATTATACAAATGTCTTATTGTTTCCCTAATGCCATCGAGGTTTGCACGAGTTATTCCTATTTTTTCATTGCTTACAGGGATAACCGGAATAAAGTTATCCTTCATTGTTTTTACTTTTGCAAGTATATTATTGACCATTAATTTGAAATCAGGACGTATAGCTGCAATCAAGTCTACCAGAATAATCCCGTCCAGCCCTCCGTAAGGATGATTTGAAATAGTAATAAATGGCCCTTCTTTAGGCAAAAACTTTAAACGCTCTACATTACCTATTATATATTTTATACCCAGATCGTTTAACAAACTAGAAGTAAATTTTGCCCCTGTAAATTCGATCGAATTCTTATACACTTTATTTACTTTATCTAAAGAGAAAATCCGCATAAGTAATTCAGCCCGTTTGTATCCTTTTTCCCCTTTGAAAATTGGTGATATAGCCTCAAAATCCTTATAATCAACTACTTTCATATTAAATGCAATTAATTAATACAAAATTACTTCAAAATAATTTTTACTAAATGTAAAAATTCCGAACGTATTTTAGTTGCAATTACAAAGATACTAAAATAACTTTAAAATTTATTAATACAATTTTCAAAGATAATATTTAATTGATTGTTATAATATTGATAATCTGCTTATTAGTTATTATGTTTATCAACATAAATAATTTATCGGTCAATATTGGTCAACCGAAATTATGCACTAAAAGTGTGTTTACCGGCTAATAGAAATAAAAAATGTAGCTATTTTTATCTACTGCATAAGATAATTAACTTATTTTATTTTAATTAATTAACATATTAAGATTATTTTTAATTTTGATAAGGATTTAAAGATATTAAAAACAATGAAACTAGTAAAAATTGCAGGATGGATTTCAGTTGGAATCGGCATTCTGATTATTATTTTTGCGGCAATCTCGTTGTTAATTGGCAAGAATCTTTTTGGTTTCAAACATTTGGTGAATTATTTCCATGCTGCCAATAGTTTTTTGCTGACGGCAATAACTATGTTTCTTGCACCGGCTATTTGCTGCAAAAAAAATGTTACAGAATAACATATCTTGCTGAAAATTTTATTTGCAGGAATATTTATTTATGAATTAAATAATGATGTTCCTGAGGTTTGCAATTTACTTCTGTTATAATAGTAAATAATATAAACAGAAGGTAATAAGGCTTTTTATAATTTGTTCAAATGGTTTTTGTTGTTTTTAATTTTTATTTTTTTGTGAAAGAAGTTTCTTAAGCTCATTCATCTCGTCTCTGAATAATGCCGCCTGAATGAAGTCAAGTTCTGAGGCGGCTTTCTCCATATTTTTTCTAGCTTTTTCAATTGCTTTTTCCAGAGCTTCTTTGTTCATATATTTGACTACAGGGTCTGCAGCTATATCCGCTTTTTCCGGTTCAACATAGGTTTTGACATTTATGCCCTGCTTACTCAGCCCTGCAATTATTGAGCCTTTCTTTTTGATTATCTGTGCCGGTTTTATACCGGCTTCGCTGTTATATTTCAATTGTTTTGTCCTTCGTCTGTTTGTTTCATCAATAGTTTGTTTCATACTTTCTGTAACTGTGTCGGCATACATAATAACCATGCCGTTGATATTTCTGGCAGCACGTCCTGCTGTTTGTGTAAGTGATCTTGCTGAACGAAGGAAGCCCTCCTTATCTGCATCGAGGATAGCAACAAGTGAAACTTCAGGCAGGTCAAGCCCTTCTCTGAGGAGATTAACACCAACTATAACATCGAATTCTCCTGCACGCAATCCTTCCATTATTTCAATTCGTTCCAATGTCTCAATATCTGAATGTATATAACGACACCGGATATTTAATGCTAAAAGATAAGCAGTAAGTTCCTCTGCCATTCTTTTTGTCAGAGTTGTTACGAGTGTCCTTTCTCCTTGTGCTGCTCTTATTCGGATTTCTTTTATAAGATCGTCAACCTGATTAAGGCTTGGGCGAACCTCAATAGGTGGGTCAAGTAGTCCGGTAGGACGAATTACCTGATCTACAAAAACTCCTTCGCTTTTCTGCAATTCATAGTCGGCAGGCGTTGCGCTTACGTAAATAGTCTGGCCTGTAAGAGTCTCGAATTCATCGAGTGTGAGGGGACGATTGTCAAGAGCAGCAGGAAGTCTGAATCCATATTCGACAAGAGTCTGCTTACGCGAATGATCTCCTCCATACATGGCACGAATTTGCGGCACGGTTACATGACTTTCATCAATTACTGTAATGAAATTATCCGGAAAATAATCAAGCAGACAGAAAGGTCTGGTGCCTGGTTTTCTACCGTCAAAATATCTTGAATAGTTTTCAATGCCGCTGCAATAACCGAGTTCCTTTATCATTTCAATATCATACTGGACTCTCTGTTCAAGTCTTCTTGCCTCTTCTTTTTTCCCGATATCATTAAAATATGCTACCTGATTTTGTAAGTCATACAGTATTGATTCTATAGCTTTGTTTATTCGATCGCGAGTTGTTACAAAAATATTGGCCGGATAGACAATATATTCATTCAATATCTCAATCCTTGTTCCCTCTTCAGGATTAAAAGAATATATTTCTTCAATTTCGTCGCCGAAAAAGATAATTCGTATGGCAATGTCCGCATAAGCGGGGAAAATATCCAGAGTATTACCTCTAACCCTGAAAGTGCCACGTCGGAATTCAATCTCATCACGGGAATAAAGACTATCGACAAGCTTTCGAAGCAACTGGTTACGTGGAATAATCTGACCTGTTCTTATATGCACCGTATTTGAATAAAAATCATCTGGATTCCCAATTCCATAAATGCATGATACCGATGAAACCACAATTACATCGTGTCTGCCAGAGAGGAGTGATGAAGTTGCACTAAGTCTTAGTTTCTCGATTTCCTCATTTATCGAAAGGTCTTTTTCTATATATGTATCAGTGACTGGAATATATGCTTCAGGCTGATAGTAATCATAATATGAAACAAAATATTCAACTGCATTATAAGGAAAGAATTGTTTGAATTCTCCATACAATTGTGCAGCCAGAGTTTTATTATGACTAAGAACAAGCACAGGGCGTTGTACCTGTTCAATAACATTAGCGATAGTAAAGGTCTTTCCAGAACCTGTTACACCAAGTAATGTCTGATAGGGTAAACCGTTATTAAGACCTTCTACAAGTTGTCTTATTGCCTCGGGCTGGTCACCTGTAGGTTGAAAATCCGATACGAGTTTGAAATCCATCAGATCTATTTTACTGATAAATTACAATTTTTATTTAAATAGAATAGGTTTTATTTGTGTTTTTAACAAGATATTCACTAAAAAAGCCGTCAGTTTGTTCACCTGACGGCTATAGTTTTACAATCAACAAAATTCTTAACCCAGGTAGCTCTTTAAAAGTTTACTTCTGGAAGTATGCCTGAGCCTTCTTATAGCTTTCTCCTTTATCTGTCTGACTCTTTCTCTTGTTAAGCCAAATTTTTCTCCTATTTCTTCCAGAGTCATTTCCTTGCATGAAATGCCGAAGAAATGCTTAATAATGTCTCTTTCTCGTTCAGTAAGTGTTGCCAGTGCTCTTTCGATTTCCTTTGAAAGAGATTCATCCATAAGAGCTTTATCTGCAACAGGAGAATCGGTATTCGGCAGAACATCGAGCAGACTATTATCCTCACCTTCAACAAAAGGTGCATCAACCGATACATGCCTACCTGAAACTTTCAGTGTATCGGTAACTTTTTCTTTAGGGATTTCAAGTACATCTGCAAGTTCGTCGGGAGATGGAGTTCTTTCGTATTCTTGTTCGAACTTAGAGAAGGCTTTATTAATCTTATTGAGTGAACCAACCTGATTAAGAGGCAGGCGCACAATTCTAGATTGCTCAGCAAGTGCCTGAAGAATCGACTGTCTTATCCACCAGACTGCATATGAAATAAACTTAAATCCTCTAGTCTCATCAAATTTTTCGGCTGCCTTAATAAGTCCGAGATTGCCTTCATTGATAAGATCAGGAAGACTTAATCCCTGGTTCTGGTATTGTTTTGCTACCGAAACCACAAATCTTAAATTTGCTTTTGTGAGTTTTTCAAGAGCAGCCCTGTCTCCCTTTTTAATCCTCTGGGCAAGTTCAACTTCCTCCTCTACCGATATCAACTCCTCTTTACCAATCTCCTGAAGGTACTTGTCGAGCGATGCACTTTCCCTATTGGTGATTGATTTAGTAATCTTTAGTTGTCTCATCTATCCTTGAAAAAATTTCCGCAAAATTAATAACTTTTTATTTAAAATGAAAATTTTTAACAAATAATTTTATATTATTTCAATCCCCCGCTGAACTGGTAGCTGAAGTATGTACCATTCGATTGTATTCCTTCGATAGATGTCAAATTTTCGCCGTTATTAGTATAATTACGTACGTCGGCAGCACTTTTGACCTTCTTCCCATTCACACTCAAAATAATATATCCTTTTCGTATTCCAAGAGTTTTGAATCTGCCTTCGTTGACTTCTGTAACCTTAACGCCATAGTCTATCCCAAACATTTTCTTTTCTTCATTTGTAAGAGGTTCAAGTTTTGCACCAAACACTACTGCTGAACCTGCACCTGGTTTCACTATGCCAGTAGTATTTTCAATATTTTTAAGGGTAACCGATACTGTGTTTTCTTTACCTGAACGTACATAAGTTACGGTAACTTTATCTCCCGGACGATATCTGCCCACCTGTTCAAGGAGTTCGGGAACATTCCCGACATTTACTCCGTTGAACTTTATTATTACATCTCCCTCCTTCAGCCCGGCATCTTTTGCTGCGCCGTTTTCATATACTTCAGCTATATAAACTCCTTTAATTTCCTTAAGTTTTGCCTTTTCAGCTATTTCAGCAGTTACCTCATTAATGCCTACACCTAAAAAGGCTCTCTGAACTACACCATATAGTCTTAAGTCATCAATTACCTTCTTCACAATGCTTACCGGTATTGCAAAAGAGTTTCCAGCATAAACACCTGTAGGTGTATAAATAGCGGTTGTAATCCCTACAAGCTGTCCTTTTGTATTGACCAGTGCGCCTCCGCTGTTTCCTACATTAACTGCCGCATCGGTTTGAATGAAGGATTCTATGCTGTAATTACTATCCATTATTCCCAAATTCCTTCCCTTTGCACTGACAACACCGGCTGTAACCGTGCTTGTAAGATTAAAGGGGTTTCCCACGGCAAGCACCCATTCACCAAGCCTTAGATTATCCGAATCGCCGTAAGTAATGAATGGAAGGCCATTTGCTTTTATCTTCAATAGAGCTAAATCAGTACTCGGATCTCGTCCAATTATCTCTGCTTCAAACTCTCTGTTATCGTTGAGTTTTACCGTAATCTTTTCGGCATTTTCTATTACATGGTTATTGGTAATTATGTAACCGTCATTTGAAATAATAACTCCAGAACCATAACCTTTTACTTCACGCGGAATCTGCCGGTAAACATCTCCATAAAACCACTCAAGTATAGGGTTAATTCCTTTACTTGAATATGTCATACTTGTTGTAACATGTACCACTGCATGAACTGTAACCTCAGCAGCATAAGTAAGGTCAACCTGCCCCACCTGCTGATATGAAGTTAGAATTGGCTTCATATTTTCGCTATTTATGGATGATGTGTCGGCGATAAGAACACCTTTGTCCTTTTCGAAAAATTTCGTATAGGCAAATAATGCAATTAAAGCACCAATAATTGCCATCAGTAACCCACCGAAGAATTGTTTTGTTTTCATATTATCTATTTTTCAACTATTAAACATCTGGCCTTTAATTTTTTTTAAGTAATACAAAGAGTTATTATTTTAATAACCTTGTTAAATTTAACAAATATCGTGCATTTTATAAAAAGTTTGTTTTAATTTATTCGGCTTTAACATTACTTTAACGTGCATGACGATTTTATATAAAAACGTACACTATAAGAAATGATTTAATCAGTTATTCTTATAGACAACTGGATATAATTATTTAGTCCGAATAAATACAAAATAATATAGCTGGAAAACTTTTTAAAAAAGCTTTAAAAATGAAACTCTTTAAAGTTGAACATAAATTACATTAACTGTCAATACGTCCGTTCCGACCAGTCATATTGACAGTAATAAAATTGGCTTTATGTCTATTAATTTGTAAGCTGATTTAAAAAAGTTTTGCGTTTCACTGAGAAAATAGAGTTAATACAAAAGGATACGAAGATAAAAGATTATGGAGAAAGAAAAATTATACGGCAAAACACTCAACGAGCTTGTTGCTTTAACAAAGCGTGCGGGACTTCCTGGTTATTCTGCAATGCAGATTGCCGAGTGGCTTTATAAACACAATATCAGTTCGATAGATACAATGACAAACCTGTCGAAAAAAGCGAGGGAAATTCTTTCATCCGAATATTCCATAGGACTTTCTTTTCCGGAAAATGTTTCTGAGAGTAAGGACGGTACGAAAAAATACCTTTTTAAAGTACTTGATAATAAATACATTGAAACAGTATGGATACCTGGAAAAAATCATGCAACTCTTTGTGTGTCCACTCAATCGGGATGTAAAATGGGGTGTGTATTTTGTATGACCGGCAAACAGGGATTTCAGGGGAATCTTTCCTCTAACGAAATTCTCAATCAGTTAAGAAGCATTCCAGAATTCGGCTCCGTTTATAACATTGTATATATGGGTATGGGTGAACCGTTAGATAACCTTGAAGAAGTATTGAAAAGCATTGAAATCCTTACGGAAAAATGGGGTTATGGATGGAGCCCAACAAGAATAACTGTGAGTTCAATTGGATTGATTGACAAAATCAAGACATTTCTTGAAAAGAGCAGAGTTAATCTTGCAATAAGTTTACATTCGCCATTCGAAGTCGAACGGCAGCGACTTATACCTGTGGAGAGGACTAATCCTATAAAAGAAATAATTGAAATAATAAGAAAATACGATATAAAAAGTCAGAGACGTATTTCATTTGAATATATTCTTTTCAAGGGAATAAATGACACATCTGCACATGTAAAAGAGCTTGCAAAAATCCTGAATGGAATTAAATGCCGGATAAACCTTATACGTTTCCATAAAATCCCTGGCCTCGAGTTTGAAAGTCCTGATATAGAAGATATTAAAGTTTTTAGAGATAGTTTGAACAAAAAAGGGATAATAACTACTATTAGGGCGAGCCGTGGAGAAGATATTAAAGCTGCATGCGGCTTGTTATCGACTCTTCAGCTAAACAAAACTTCGCGAAAATAAAAATCTTTACACCTTCTTATGCATCTATTCTTGCATAACGAGCATGGGATTCGATAAATTCCCTTCTTGGAGGGACTTCGTCACCCATTAGCATTGAAAAGATATGGTCGGCTTCCGCTGCGCTTTCGATAGTTACCTGCTTCAGGATACGTGTTTCCGGATTCATAGTTGTTTGCCAAAGTTGTTCGGCATTCATTTCGCCAAGGCCTTTATATCTCTGTACTGAAATACCTGATTCCTTTCCCTGTCCAAGCTCCCTGATTGCTGCTTCACGCTCTTCTTCGCTCCAGCAGTATTTCTCCATTTTCCCTTTTTTTACAAGATAAAGCGGAGGTTGCGCAATAAAGATATTTCCTGCACTTATGAGTTCCTGCATATATCTGAAGAAGAATGTCAGAATAAGCGTAGTTATATGGGAGCCATCAACATCTGCATCGGTCATGATTATAACTTTGTGGTATCTCAATCCTGATGTATTAAGGGCTTTGCTGTCATCTTCCGTTCCGATAGTAAGGCCAAGTGCGGTGAAAATATTTTTTATTTCCTCGCTATCGAAAATTTTATGTTGCATGGCCTTTTCAACATTAAGTATTTTACCTCTTAGCGGGAGGATTGCCTGAAAACGTCTGTCGCGTCCTTGTTTTGCCGTACCGCCTGCCGAGTCGCCCTCAACCAGAAAGAGTTCACATTTTTCGGGGTCACGGTCTGCACAGTCGGCCAGTTTCCCAGGCAGGCCGGATCCGGAAAGTACATTTTTTCTCTGAACAAGCTCTTTTGCTTTTCTGGCGGCATGGCGTGCGGTGGCTGCAAGAATTATTTTCTGAACTATCAGTTTTGCTTCTCTCGGATTTTCCTCAAGATAATTGGTTAACGCAGTGCTCACTGCCTGATCAACTGCACCGATAACTTCATTGTTTCCAAGCTTGGTTTTTGTCTGGCCTTCAAACTGAGGTTCTGCAACTTTTACAGAAATTACTGCGGTAAGACCTTCCCTGAAATCATCACCATTTATATCGAATTTTAATTTTGCAGTGGCACCAGAATCTTCAGCATATTTTTTCAAAGTCCTTGTAAGTCCCCTTCTAAATCCTGCCAGATGAGTCCCTCCTTCTATAGTATTGATATTATTCACATAAGAATATACGTTTTCGGTAAATGAGGTATTATATTGTAAAGCTATTTCAACAGGCACTTCACTGGTGTCGTTTACCATATATATAGGATTAGGAATAAGAGGTTCACGGTTAACATCAAGGTATTTAACAAATTCAACCAGACCATCTTTGGAGAAAAATTCCTCGTAACGAGGCTTACCACCATTACCATTTTCAACCATCTCACGCATATCCCTCAAAGTTAGCAGTATACCTCTATTAAGAAATGCAAGCTCTCTAAGTCTTGATGACAATATTTCAAAATTAAAATCAAGAGTCTGAAATATCTCGGTATCAGGTTTGAATGTTATTGTGGTACCGGTTTTATCTGTTTCTCCGACAATATTGACGTCTGTAACAGGTTTCCCTCTTTCATATTTCTGGATAAAAATTTTCCCTTCTCGATGCACTTCTGCAATAAGCCATTCGGATAATCCATTTACTACCGAAACGCCCACTCCATGTAAACCACCGGATACCTTATACGAATCTTTATCAAATTTCCCTCCAGCATGCAATATTGTTAATACCACTTCAAGAGCCGATTTTTGCTCTTTCTCATGCATACCTGTTGGGATACCTCGTCCATTATCGACAACTGTAACAGAACCGTCTTCATGAATTGTAACGTCTATCCTATTGCAGTAGCCGGCCATAGCCTCATCAATAGAATTGTCAATAACTTCATAAACCAGATGATGAAGTCCTTTTACTCCAATATCGCCAATATACATTGCAGGCCTTTTTCTTACAGCTTCAAGGCCTTCGAGCACATGAATACTCTCTGCAGAATAATCATTACCTACAATAACTCTTTTTTCCGTATCACTCATTATTTCAATACTTTATTAATACTTGTAAAACCTGAATCATTCAATGCCCGACTTTCTGACAAGTCGGTGAAAGGTATGAACAGCCAAAAATATTTATGAAATTTTTTCTGGTTTCAAAACCATTTACTGCTCCTGAACCCAACTTCACAATTGCTTTATAAATCTTTGATTCAATGAAAATTAAATAATTTTACAAATATACAAATAATATCCTTAACAGCTAATAGAAATGTCAAAAATTATCAACTATTTTCACAAGAAATAAACAAAATCGGATAATATGTATTTACAAGGAGAAATTAGAATTTCAATAATAGGTTAAATTTTTAAAGGCTGTATGTAAAACCAGCCTGGAAAATGAACCTATACGAAGGATACCATGCCCATTCATAATATCTTGAGAAAGATATATTATTGAGCTTCATCCAGAAAGAAAGGATTTTGGTATATCTGTATTCCGCTTGCAAACTAAAATTAAGATGAGCTGGTATGTTGATTACCATATCGGGTATAGCACTGAATTCGATACTTTTTATAGTCTGAAGCATTTTTCTTTTGCCGATTGCATTGGCTGTTATTGAAGCAAGAATTTTATCCCTCAGATTATATTTTATTGTAAATTCTGCATCCCAGTCAGGCCTGCCCCATGCCGACCGATTGTTTGTTAGGGTATATTTAAAATAGTTTGCTTCGGTATAAAAATCTAACCGGTTGCTGATTTTGCCGGCTGTTTCTCCATGCAAATTAAATATTTCAGCGTCATCATAAAGTGGCAGGAAGTAGTTGCCCCTGTAAATTGGTAGGGTGTTTTGTGTTGAAAAGTTTCTGAAAAAATAATTGCTGAAAAAAACAAGATCATCGGAAATAGAGTAAGAAGCAAATAACCTGTAATATCCTCCGATGCCGGTTTCTCCTGAAAATCCAGCCTTCACAATTAATGGATAGCTTGTTCCTTGTATTTTAAATAAAGTATCACCAGGGATAATATAAGGATTGATGTTTATAATTTCTTCCGGAGTGTTTTTCTCAAGTTTACCGTTAAGCTCTGTAAAAAAGTCAAGGCTGGCCGGAATTATATTAAAAGCAAATCTCAGATTGGGGTAAATTCGTAATTTAGCATTATCATTCAGGTTCCGGTCGAGAAGGATATCCGCACCAAGCTTAACGTCCCACTCGTTGCTGTTTTTTTTCACAAAAGGCATTAGAGAAGCAAGATATCGTGAAGAGTTAGAAACAATACCTGAGGGTTTATAAAAATCGAACTCAAGACCTGAACCAACATAGAAACCTTTCCATTCTTTCGATGCTATGCCATCAAGCCTGATGTTGTTCTGGTAGAAATCTTTATGTGAAGTGAAATAATTATAACTCAATTTTACATTATATGCAAGCTCAGTAGAGTCGGTCTTAACTGAGTTTAAACCAATATTTGCTCCGAATGAGTAATAATTCAGTTTTATATCTTTCTTTGAAGGGTTATAATCAGAAAATAATGTATCATATCCATAAGCATATCTTGTATTCTGACTGAAATCAATTGAACCTTCAAGAACACTTTCACTAAAAAATTTACGGCCATAAAGTGATGCGTTATTGTCCATATATCCTGCAAAAACTTTTTTCTGATTTTCCAGTTTAATCTTACCGTTTGCCGAAAAATGGCCTGCGTAAAAACCAATTGCTCCCTTTTTCGATCGCAAGTTTGTGATACTGAGTTCTCCTATAGGAGTTACATGACTTCCAAAACCAAGCTTAATAAAACTGTTATAAAGCTTAGTTAAGGGATCAGGCATCATAGTAGCAGGTTTCAGAGGACTTATGGCATAAGTTGGAGTATATCGCGATGATTTAATTTCGTATTTGAATTCGGTTTTTATACTTAAAGTATCTGTCATATCAGGAAGAAAACTTTTTTTAGTCACATCGGGAAGAGAAGGTTTATAAGGATTATAAAGAGTTATCTCTCTTTTTATAACTGGTTTCTGACCAAAAATTGAAAAAACTGGTATACTTATTAGTAAAATTGTTGAAATCAGTATATTTCTATATTTTTCCATTTTACAGTTTTTAAAAATATTTTATGATTACTGTTTAGTTGAAAGAGCATTAAGTTTTGCCTGTACTTCATTTAAAATTCCGTCATCAAGCACAGTATAATTCTCTTTCAATCCCTGTAATGTTGCTCTTGCCATGACAATATCTCCCTTTTTGATGCTTATATCTGACAGAAGTATGAATGCTTTTGCCATCCAGTACTGATGGGGAGTATTCATATTTACAAATTCATTAACAACTTTTTCAGCTTCATTGATATTTCCCTGCATCATAAGTATTTCGGCAACTCTGTATTTTGATTCCGCACCCTGCTCGCTGGTAATCTCGCCGGCAAGTTTTTTGAATTCCACTAATGCGTCATCATAACGGTTAAGACTATAATAAGCTTTAGCGGCTGTAAATGTTGCCTCCCTGTCTAGCTCGGCAGGAATATTATTTGATTTCAAAATCTTTTCTGCAACGCTTATAGCTTTTTCAGCATCGCCGGCTTCCCATGCCGATTTTAATTGTCCTCTCATTGCAAAGACAACAATATCCGGCTTTTCCGTAATTCTTTCAAGTTGTTCATAAAGTGAAAAAGATTTAAGGTAATCTTGTTTTTCATACGTAATAGATGCAGCAGAGCGAAGTGCATGTTCAAGAAATTCACTACCAGGTAATTGTATAACCTGTAAATAGTAATTAAGTGCCTCATCTTTATTTCCCGAAATTGAATAACATTCAGCAAGATAAAAAAGTGCGTTTATGCGAAAACTGCCATTACTGAATTCCTTAAGATAATTATTGAATACTTCTGTTGCCTTATTGCAGTCACCTGTCATATATAGACGTTCTCCCGACATATAAAGAAGAGAGTCTCGTTCTGCCAGACTCACATCGGCATAACCTTTAAGAGATCTGACGTAAGAAAAATAAGATTCAACGTCATTCATTTCAACGTAAACATTTTTAAGTCCGTTAAGAGCATACCGTGCTTCAGGAGTTGAACTATAATTTTCAATTACTTTTTTGAATTGAGCTATTGCTTTCTGGTAGTCGCCAGTGTCAAAATAGAGCAGACCAAGTTGAACGATTGCTCGTGGTGCAAATGGGCTTGAAGGGAATGAAGATATGATAAGGTTAAAATCAGCTTCTCCTCTCATATTATCATTCAAAATTATATAGGCTCTACCCCTTTCAAAAAGTGCTCCCGGAATATATTTTGATGAGGGATACATAGTAATAAGTTTTGACAATGTTTCCACTTTTCCCTTCTGATTATTTATTAACCCGAGAGCAAAACCTTTTTGGTAGAGTGCATAATCGGCGTCTATTTTCCCGTAGTCTATTACTTCATTATAATATTCTATTGCTTCGGAATATTTTTTATCAATAAAATAACAGTCAGCGATTCGGTTGCGTGCATCTATTAAAATATCGGGTCGTACATTTGTAGCCGATGATTCGAAAGACTTAAAATGTACAAGGGCACCTGCATAATCCTTTATATTAAAAAGTGCATATCCTAAATTATATCTCACAAGCTTATATTCATCGAGGAGCATTGATCCCGGGACACCCATAAACGTCTGATAATCGGCAATAGCCTTTTCATATTGTCCGAGACGGTAATAAGCTTCCCCCCTCCAGTAAATTGCACGTGCCTTTAATTGTCTGTTATATTTTTCGTATTTCAGTGATTTATCGAACATATTGATCGATGCCGGAAGTTCCATATTATTAAAAAGTTCAAGCCCTCTATAGAATGCCACTCTTTGATATGCTTCTTCAAATCTCGGATCTTTATTTAAAATTTTATCAAGGGAAGCAAGGGCTTCCTTATAGTTTTTAGTTTGAGTATATACTGAAATAAGCATATTATATACCTCCTCAATTCTATCGGAACCAGGAAATAGTTCAATATAATCCTGTAAAGCCTTTATAGCTTCCCCGAAAGGTGAATAAGAAGTTTGGTATAGTAGCCTGGCATAATTAAACAATGCTTCCTCGCGAATTTCAGGATCAAAATTAAGTTGTGAGGCTTGATTTAAGGCAAATTTCGACCTGGCTACATCTCCCTTTTTTAGATAACAGTCACCAAGTATTAACCATACGTTCTGGCTTAGAATATCAGGTTTAGCAGTAAGTTCGAGAAAAATTTCTATTGCTTTATCGTATTCACTGCTCATATAATAACAATAGGCGAGTTCATATTTATCTTCTCTTCCGCTAGCTTTTGCATTTGTTACGTATTTCTCAAGATACTCAGCAGCTTCGCTGTAATTACCTTTATTATAATATGCATCGCCGATAAACCTATAGAGTTCAACGGCTCTCTGTTTGCCTGCAGATTTCAATAATCCCGGAGCAATTGCAAGTATTCCGTCATAATCTTTGTGTAAATACATTATCTGGGCAATATAAAACGGAACAACGCTTCCGAATGTCTCATCGTCACGAAGTTTCATAAAACCTTCAAGTGCCGTTTCATATTTGCCTTCTTCATAAGCAATATGAGAAAAATAGTAAAGTGCCGGAGAGGTATAATACGTATCAATATCTTTGATTTCATTGAACATAAGAAGAGCTGTCGGTTTATCACCGGTCATCATCGCCGAATAGCCGTATCTGAAACAAAATTCCGATAACCTGTCGCCGGTAAGAAGTATCCTGTTTATACGATTGTAATATAAAGCAGCTTTTCTGTAATTTTTATTCTGGTAAAAATAATCGCCAAGAGACATTATTGCATCGTTCACCAATTCACTTTCAGGATATGTTGCAATAAACCTGGTCATTTTATATTCTGCATCGGGATGAAAAAGTTTCAATGAAGCCATTGCACTGAAAAATTCGGCATTACATCTTCTGTCCATGTTTTCATCTACTTCATTTTTAAGATAATCATCAAGAAATCTGATTGCTGCCGTGAATTTTTCTTTTTCATAAAACTCCATCCCCTTGAGATATTTTGAGCTTATCTCTTCCTGCATAAAAGAAAGCTGCGCAGTAAGACTATTTATTATAGTAAGGGTAAAAATTAATATCAAAGTTAACTTTCTATTCATAATTATTTTTCCATTGAAAATTTATGGCAAAGTACAAAGATGTTAAAAAAGAGAGCATAGAAATCATACTGCTTCTCTAAAAATATAATTATATCAAATTTTTAAATACAGCATAAAAATACAACTTATAAACGGCTACTATTTTTCTTTATTACCGAATTTATTAACAACCTGACATTAGTTATCAATTCTTTGATAATTTTGGCAAAAATAAATTTTATGGAGGATATTCATTCACTCGACTCTATAATTGAATTTAACAGTTGCACTATCTGGCAGCAGGACTATCTTGTTCTTACAGATGTCAATTTTTCGGTAAAAAGGAATGAATTTCTTTATCTTATTGGTAAAGTGGGCAGTGGAAAAACTAGTCTCATAAAAACTATAAACGCACAAATTCCACTTAAGGAGGGCGATGCAACTGTTGCAGGATTCAATCTACGAAAGCTAAAAAAAAAGCAAGTCCCGTATCTGCGAAGGAAACTCGGGATTGTATTTCAGAATTTTCAGCTTCTTACCGACAGGAACGTTCATGACAATCTGGAGTTTGTATTGAGGGCTACAGGATGGAAAAACAGAAAGGAAATAGAAACAAGGATTACCGAAGTATTAAATAAGGTGGGGCTTGGGCTGAAAGGTTATAAAATGACTCATCAGCTTTCCGGTGGTGAACAGCAGAGAGTAGTAATAGGCAGGGCTTTATTGAATGATCCTGATATAATACTTGCTGATGAGCCAACGGGAAATCTCGATCCCGAAACATCGGAGGGCATTATCAAACTGCTTCAGGAAATAAATAAAACAGGAAGGGCCGTTATAGTTGCCACTCATAATTATACTCTCCTTAAGAAATATCCGGCACGCACACTGAAATGTGAAAATGAAAAGCTCTTTGAATTAAGAGAGGTAGAGAATGCCGAGCTTATTTAACAGTTGTTTTATCAGAAGGGCCATAATAGAAAATCATTTCTGAATTATTTAAGCATTTTCAAAGGCCAGGGAAGAGAATTCTTATATATACGATAATAAGGATTATTCACGCTTCCAAATGATTTCATAAATGATGCTATCGAGGGAATTGAAGAACCCGCAAAATCAAGAATAATTTCTTTGCCTGCATTCTCTTTAATTATCTTATTTATAAAATAATAATTAAACCGCCCCTCTCTGGAGTCAGGAGTGTTTACAACAAAAAACAAGTTAATATATCCTGGTAGGTTAAAATAAAATTGGCCGAATAGAAGGCTTTTATCAGATGCTGTCACACCTTCTATTCTGCCCTTCTCTTGTTTGATAGAAAATTTCATAAGATTTAAAAGTCGTTCAATATCTCTTTGTTTAATTCCTTTGATAATTTTTTTCTTCGTTCTGATAAAAAGTTCAATAAGTTGTTCCGGTTTAATATCATAAGAAAATTCTATTCCTTTACCTTCTGCTTTTTCTATATTTCTACGGCATGAATGCGAAAAATTATTCCAAAGCACTTCATAAGGCCTTGAGAGGTCAAGTTCATAATTTGCTCTTTCAAAAACTTTGAATCCGTCACGTTCAACTTTTTGTCCGATACATAAATCAAAAAGTTTGTAAAACTCAGGAAGATAATCGAGAAATTCGTTAATTGCTTTTTCCGGCGATTTATCGGGTGAGAAAGCACCTAATTGCTGTAAAAACACAGGTGAGGTAACGTATTTTATGCCTATTTTTTTTCTTACCGGTACCGGAAATACCGAATCATATTCATCATCTATCAGGGCTTCCCATCCTGGAGCCATAATATCAAGGAACCATGAGCATGCATAAGGCTTTAATACCTTTGAATTTCTTATACAAGTATCCCACTGTTTTCTGTCAATTTCCCGATTTTTAAGATAAATAATCATTGGTTTTGATAGTTCAGTGTATTTTCAAAAACTTTTTTCCACTCTGAGGCTTTCTTTCCCTCAACAAGAGTTTTGTTATGCCATGACGAGTGAAACAATCCACCTGCGTTTTTTGTTTCATCTATAATTTTTTTTATAACTGACATACTCTCTTCAGGTTGAAATTTTTTATACTGGATAAGAGTTGCATCCATTATCTGAAACGGAAAAACAACCAAATTTGTTTTTCTTTCAGATGATAGATCATAAAAAAAGAAGGGGTTTGAAGTACCTGCTCTGAATCCTGGTTCATCAGGAAATCCCATAGAATAATCCTCACTGAAACCGGCATCCACCAGATTAGAATACGAATCTGGAAACTTCAGTCTTATAAAATGATATCTCGCTGCAATTATCTCACTGTTTGTTATCTGGTGTAAACGCTCTTTTTCCATATTGAGCTTTGCAGTATTGTCACAAGAATAATAAGAAGGATGGAGGCCTGTTTTTGTTTTTTCTGAAACTCCGGTAATAAGTTTTCTATAATCATCATTTAAATATGAAGGCCATCTGTCAAAATCTGTCCTGTCGCCGACAGGGAAAAAAACTATTATCTGGTTGCCTTTCTCAATTGTCATTGAAAAAATATAATCAAAGATATCCCATGGGTCTTTCTGTTTCTTCAGCACAATACGATATCTTTCTGCAGCACCCATATCATTTTTCCCTATTTCACGCAAAAAACCACCTATATTTCTAATCATATCTTTACCGAGATATTTGAAAGGTTCGTCAACATCGAAGGTTGTAATAGCCTTGAATGTATTCCTTTTGAAAGTCACGTTAGGAAATTTCAGAATAAGCAGCTTCGAAAGTTCTTTTACCCATAAATTTATAACAGGTTTATTAAGGAAGCCAGAGCGGAAGGCCAGACTTTTGGAAGCAGGAAAACGTCCATGGTTATCAGGTTCAAAGTCGAGATATTCTTCATATCGTGTAATAACAAAAAACGCTGCTGAAAAAATATCAAAAGGAAAGTCTGACTGACCGTCGGACAGAAAAAAAGCCGGCAATCCATTCCACCATGTAACAGTTAGATCGAGAGGTCTTACCCCCGTTTCAAAAAGAAGACCAGAAGGGATAATTTTAAATGTACCCTTTATTTCTTCACTTGAATAATTAATAACCGGACTTTTACCGAGTTTTCTTTTGTCGCTGGTTATTTCAAAAGATACTCCCAGAAGGTCTGATAAAATGAATTCAGCAATATAATCAAGCCTCGAAGAAAGTGTACGTGTAAATATCTTGATCGTTAAAATATCCATAAGTACAAATTTATAGAAATAATACATAATTGAAAGATTAAAAGATTTTTACTATACAAAAAAGATAGTGAAAATTTTTAAAATATCAAAATATTTCAAGTATTAATTTTCATGATTTTATTTACGACCTAATAGAAAAATGAATGTATATTATCAAAAAAGGGCTCATTTCTGAGCCCTTTTTTAATTTTTAAGTAAACATGATAAGGTTATTCAACTTTTCTTACTTTTACGGCCACGGGCCCTTTTTCTCTTTCTTCAATTTCGAATTCAACAGCCTCTCCTGTTTCAAGAACTTTGACGCCCTCAAGGCCGGAACGGTGTACAAAAATATCTTTGTTGTCTTCAGTTTGTATAAAACCGTAACCTTTAACTCTGTCGTACCATTTTACATTACCTTTCATTGTTGTGATTTTTAATTTTTATCTGAAATTTTCTCTCCTTCTTTGTCCATAATTACTCTTTTTAAAATTTCTTCGTTCAGGCTTTTCAACTGATTCGTTGACAATAATATTACGCCCTTTCACTTCGGAACCAT
>JAGPFZ010000050.1 GCA_018056245.1 Bacteroidales bacterium | reverse complement strand
CCGATAGTGAATTAACCAAAAAGGTGCTACAGCCTAAACTTTTAAAAGCAAATCTCTTTCTTACAGGTTTTATAAGTTCCTCGGCTCAATTACTTTTGATGCGCGAAATGCTTAACATTTCAGGTGGTTACGAGTTAATTACAGGAACCTATCTTGCCTCGTGGCTAATTGATTCAGCAGCAGGTTCTTTTTTTGCAGGGAGATCAAAACCACTTCCCCTGAAAAAACTCCAATGGTTACTGGCAATAAGCCCATTGCTTTCTGTGATTTTGATGATTGTTATAAACAGGTTTTATTTCAACCCGGGAGAGACTCCATCATTTCTTGCAGGCCTATTGTTTACTCTTGTAGCGCTTTCCCCTGTATGTTTTTGTTCGGGCTTCGCATTCATAAAAATGCTTATGGTTGCAAGGAAAGAGAAACTTTTTGACAGCGGAAAATCTTATTCCATCGAGACGCTTGGCGGAATAATTGCCGGAATTGCTGTCACAATATTTACTTCTGGCATTCTTGATACATATCAGATTTTATTTGTAACTATAATACTCTATATTATTTTCATTTTACTGACGGATTATCAGATTAAAAAAGTAACAGGCTCTATTTTGATTACTGCTGGAGTTTTATTAATGCTTTATACAATATCGTTTCCACCCGATAAGTTTTTCCGTCAGATGCTACTTCCCGGCATCAAAGTGGAAAGTTCAAAAGACACTCCTTATGGTAATATAACTATAGGAAGTTACGGGGGAGAGAAATTTACATGCTATAATCACCGCATTGCCCGATGGAGCTATGATGAAGCCGAACGAGAGGAAAATATTCACTATGCAATGCTACAACATGATGCTCCAAAAAAAGTGTTACTTGTTTCAGGAGACCCTGTCTCAAATATCATGGAAATAAAAAAATATAAGCCAGAAAAAATTTATTTCGTTGAACGTGATCCTGAACTCATAAAACTTACCGGTAAAGATATATTGGAAAATAATGAAGAAGTAGAAATTATTAATGACGATGCTTTCAGATTCATTAAAAATTCCAAAGAAAAATTTGATGTAGTGGTAATGCTTATTCCTCCGCCTTCAACTCTTCTTTTAAATAGGTATTACACAAAAGAATTTTTTGAAGAAATTCATTCTTTACTTGGTGATAAAGGCGTATTTTCTTGTTCTCCAGGGCCATCCGAAAATTATTACAACGATCAATTGGCCATGCTTTACTCTGTTATTTTTAACACTATTGGAAAGGTATTCAAAAATGTTGTACCTATAGCTGGAAATAAACTCTATTTAATTGCTTCCGACGGAGAGATTAGTACCGACATTTGTTCATTAGTTAATAAAAAAGGAATAAAGAATATTTATGTTAATGCTAATTATCTTAATGATGAGATAATTAGCATGAAAACCAGAGAAATTCTGTCGGTTATTAGCCAGCAATCAAAAATCAATACATTAAGTTCTCCGGTTGCATGTTACCATTTTCAAACATATACTCTCACAAAAGATCTTAGTAAAATAATCCCTGCAATAATAATCTTGACACTTCTTTTCATTTTTCCCAGTTTTACTGTAAAGCCTGAAAATTTTCCTATATATGCGGCCTCAGCTTCACTTGCAGGGTATGAAATCCTGACTCTTATGGCTATTCAAGCCACTGCAGGCAATATTTATCATATTACAGGTCTGGTTTTTGCAGTAATAATGGGTGGCTTATCAGCAGGGGCTCTGATAAAAATTTCGGCCGAATATAAAACACAATTGAGAATTGTTATGATTTTATTACTTGTTTTTTATTTATCAGCATATTTTATTTTCAATCTGATCCCTTCAATTGATTTTCAGCCTATAATTATTCTGGTTTTTCTCACAATAAGTTTCTTGCCGTCGCTGATGACCGGCTATCTTTTTAAACTTATTTCGGAAAGAGGTGAAAAAGAATCAATACCTGCAGTGGTTTATAGTTCCGACCTTGCCGGCTCAGCTCTTGGATTTTTAGTTATCTCCGGATTTACCTTGCCGTTTCTAGGATCAGAAGTTACAATGCTGATATTGGGACTTTTAATTTTTATCGGATTAATATTTGCATCATTCGCACACAGGTAGTAATTTTGATTTCTTTATAAACCATCGAGAATAAAAATGAACCATAGAAAAATTAATAAAAGAGAGTTCATAAAGAGTTGTTCAATTCTTTCGGCAGGTATAATTAGCTGTCCTTATTTATCCGGAATACTTCTTGGAAACGAACAAAAAGCTACAAATTTAAAACTTGCAATGTTTCAGGAAGAAACACCCAGAGGGGTTATGTGCAGGATTTGCCCGAACGAGTGTGTGCTTAAAGAAGGTGAAATAAGTCAATGTAATAACCGTAAGGTAATTAAGTCGAAATTATACACAATGGCATTTGGAAATCCGTGCTCGGTTAACGTTGATCCAGTAGAAAAAAAACCCCTTTACCACTTCCTACCTGGTACCACAGCATTTTCAATAGCGACTGCAGGTTGTAATCTCGCATGTCTTAACTGCCAGAACTGGTCTATTTCACAAACATCTCCTGAAAAAACAAGAAATTATTCACTTCCACCTGAACAAGTAATATCGGAGAGCTTAAAATATAAGTGTAAATCAATAGCTTATACATATTCTGAACCGGTAACTTTTTATGAATATTCCTATGAAACTGCAAAGCTTGCAAGGGAAACAGGCGTCAAAAATATTTTTATATCGAACGGTTATATAAACAGGGAACCTCTTGAAAAAATATGTGATGTCATTGATGCTGCAAATATTGACCTTAAATCCTTCAATGAGAACACATATCTTAAACTGACAGGTGGGAAACTTCAGACAATTCTGGAATCTCTCAAAGTGTACAGAGATAAAGGCGTATGGCTTGAAATAACGAATCTGGTCGTACCTACATGGACAGATAAGCTCGATGAAATACGAAACATGTGCAGCTGGTTATTCAAAAACGGATTTTCGGAAACCCCTTTGCATTTTAGCCGATTTTATCCCGCTTATAAACTCGATCAGGTTCCTCCCACACCTGTTGATATACTTAATCGGGCTGCAAAAATAGCTGCTGAGGAAGGCTTAAAATACGTATATATAGGAAATGTACCAGGTAATGAATTGTCCGATACCAGATGCCCATCATGCAACAACATTATAATAAAAAGAACAGGATACAGGATTGATTTTGTTAAAATTAATAACGGGAAGTGTTCCTTATGCGGAAACAAAATCGCTGGAGTCTGGACATAATTTTTTCTGTAATTAATTTATAATCCGAATGAACATAAGTGAAGCAAGAGAGAGAGTAGAATGGCTTCGCCGTGAAATAAATGAACATAATAGAAGATATTATGTTCTAAATCAACCTGTTATATCTGATTACGAATATGATATGCTGGTGAAGGAACTTGAAAATCTTGAGAAAATGTTTCCCGAACTAGCTACAGAGGACTCTCCCACCAAAAAAGTTGGAAGTGACGTAATTAGGGAATTTGTTCAGTATGAACATAAATATCCCATGCTTTCACTTAGCAACACATATTCTGAAGAAGAGCTGGATGAATTTCACAGAAAAGTTTCGGAAGTTGTAAATGATAATGTTCAATACGTGTGTGAACCTAAGTATGACGGAGCATCAATAAGTCTTGTATATGAGAATGGGCACCTTTTAAGAGCCCTTACTAGAGGCGATGGTTATGTCGGAGATGATGTAACCCAAAACGTAAAAACAATTAAAAGCATTCCGCTATCGCTTAAAAAAAATAATTATCCTGAAGAATTTATTGTAAGAGGCGAAATTCTTATGTCGCGTCCGGTTTTTAATGAACTGAACCGAGAACGTGCCGCAGAAGGGCTTCCACTATTTGCCAATCCCAGAAATGCGGCTGCAGGAACTTTAAAACTTCTTGATCCAAATATTGTTGCACAAAGAAAACTTGACTGTATTTTATATTATCTTCTCGGAGAGAATCTTCCCTGTGAAACACATTTTGATAATCTTATGAAAATCAAGACATGGGGATTCATAATTCCTGAGACATTAAAACTATGTAATGGGATCGAAGAAGTAAAATCGTTTATTAAATTCTGGGAAGAAGGCAGAAAATCACTAATTTATGACACAGACGGTGTTGTAGTCAAAGTAAATTTGCTCTCTCTTCAGAAAAAATTGGGTTCGACGGCCAAGTCGCCTAAATGGGCAATTGCCTATAAATATAAAGCTGAACAAGTTCTGACGCGGCTTCTTTCAGTTGATTTTCAGATAGGAAGAACCGGTATTGTTACGCCTGTGGCAAATCTTGAACCTGTTGTTCTGGGTGGAACAACAGTAAAACGAGCGTCACTGTACAATGCAGATCAGATTGAGTTACTTGATCTACATTATAACGATATGGTTTATGTTGAAAAAGGCGGAGAAATAATTCCTAAAATAACGGGTGTTGATCGTAGCAAAAGAACTCCTAACAGTAAAAAAGTTGAATTTATTAAGAAGTGCCCTGAGTGCGGTACAGAACTAATGCGGATGGAAAATGAGGCTAATTATTTTTGTCCTAATTATTTACATTGTCCACCGCAAATTAAAGGCCGTATCGAACATTTTATTTCTCGGAAGGCAATGAATATCGAAGGGCTTGGTGAGGAAACAATTGATATGCTTTATAATGCAGGACTCGTAAGAAATATCGCTGATCTTTACGAACTAAAAAAAGAACAGCTTGTTAAGCTTGAAAGGATGGGAGATAAATCAGCATCAAATATTATTGCAAGCATAGAAAATTCAAAAAAAGCCCCATACCATAAGGTCATTTATGCTCTGGGTATCAGACACGTAGGTGAAACTATAGCTAAAATTCTGGCACAACATTTCAGGGATATTGATTCGCTTATGTCGGCAGGAATGGAGGAGCTTACATCAATAAACGAAATAGGTCCGAAAATTGCTTCCAGCATAATCAATTATTTCAGTGATAAAGAAAACAGGGAGATTATTGAAAGGTTAAAATCGTACGGAATAAAATTATCAGCTGAGGAAAAAGCTTCTACACAGAAAGAAGGCAAGCTTTCGGGAAAAACGATTGTAATTTCCGGTATTTTTTCTAAGCACAGCAGAGAAGAGTACAAAGAAATGATTGAAAAGCATGGAGGAAAAAATGCATCCTCAGTAACTAATAACACATCATTCATTCTGGCTGGTGAGAATATGGGACAATCAAAAAAGGAGAAGGCGGAAGAACTTGGTATTCCTATTATAACAGAGGATGAATTTCTCAAGATGCTTGCATAATATTCTTTAATTAGAAGAAGATATTTTAAAAAACAGTTAGGTTTGCAACATGGATTTTTTAAGAAATATAAGACTCAAAATAGGCAGGAATATTCTCAGACGCAAAATGAAACATGCAAAGAGAACAAAATTCAAAGGCAATCTGAAAACTGCGCGCACTATGGGTATGGTTTGGGATGCATCAGACGTTTTAAATTTTCATGTGTTAAGCCAGTTTCAACAAAAAATGCAGGAAAAAAATATAAATCTCACAATTATAGCATTTTATCCAGGTAAAATTCTTCCAGATACTCTAACTGCAATCAGGTATCTTATATGCCTGAAAAATAATGATTTAAATTTTTTCTATATTCCTGTTTCAAAAGAAGCTGAAAAATTCATTAAAACGCCTTTCGATATCCTTATTGATGTAAATTTCAACAAAATATTCCCGCTTGAATATATTGTGATGCTTTCAGAAGCCGGACTAAAAGTAGGAGTATATGATGAAAATAATAGCAATCCTCCTTACGATTTAATGATCGATGCAGTAAAGCCTTTAAATATTAAAGATTACTTAGAAAATTCAATTCAATATCTTGAAATGATTAACACTAAGACGGAATCGGCAAATTAATAAATCATTTAAAATGAAAAAATTCAAAGGAACTGGTGTTGCATTAATTACACCATTTAAAAACGACTTAAGTATTGACTTTACCACATTAGGTAAAGTAATTAATCATGTAATTAACGGTAGCATTAATTACATTGTTCTTATGGGAACTACCGGAGAATCATCAACTCTTTCGAAAGATGAAAAAAAAGCTTTAATAAGCTTCGCAATCGAAACAATTGACAAAAGGATTCCTCTTGTAGTTGGAATTGGCGGAAACAACACACAGGATGTAATAACGCAAATTAAAAACACTGATTTGAGGAATGTGGATGGTATTCTTTCAGTTGCACCATATTATAATAAACCCACTCAAAGAGGTCTTTATGAACATTTCAAGGCAATTGCTACATGCAGCCCTGTTCCGATAATAATGTACAATATACCGGGAAGAACCGGATGTAATATATCTGCGGATACATGTTTGCAACTGGCGCGTGATTTTGAAAATATAATCGGTGTTAAAGAAGCGTCTGGTAATATGAGCCAGATAATGAAGATACTGAAGGATAAACCTGATAATTTTCTTGTGATATCAGGGGATGATTTGCTTACTCTTCCTATTATAGCCGAAGGCGGAGCAGGAGTAATTTCAGTGATTGCAAATGCTTATCCTGCAGAATGGAGCGAAATGGTTAATTATTGTTTGAAACAAAATTTCAAAGCTGCAAGAGAGATATTTTATCGTTTCATGATTATAATTGAACTTCTTTTTGCCGATGGAAATCCTGCCGGTATAAAATCAGTTATGAGTATAATGAATTTATGTCAGAATACCTTAAGGCTTCCTCTGGTTCCTGTGGGCAAGGAAACGTATACAATGATTCGAAAAGCAATGGAAAATATCAAATAGTTATCTGGCGGGAGGAGCTACAGAAGCACCAGCTGATTCAAATTTCCCATGACAGTTTTTATATTTCTTCCCACTTCCGCAAGGACATGGGTCATTACGTCCAACCTTTTTCTCCACCTTTACCGGTTCCGGTTTTCCTGAATTAGCCTGGCCTCCGCCAACAGTGCTGTATTGCGAAATATCACTTCTCGATTCCCTTAATCTACTTGTATCAACGTGCTTTTGCCGTTCTGCCTCTCTTACCTGTTCGGGATTTTGAAGAGGAATATAACCTTTCATCAAAGTGCTTACTATATCTTTATTGATTTTATCCAGCATTGATTTAAAAAGGTCGTACGATTCAAATTTATAAATCAGTAATGGATCTTTCTGTTCATAAGTAGCATTTTGCACTGATTGTTTAAGGTCGTCCATTTCACGAAGATGTTCTTTCCATGCTTCATCAATTGTTGCAAGGACTACGGTTTTTTCATATGCCCTGGCTATTTCAAGGCCTTTACTTTCGGCAGCTGCCTTAAGATTAGCAATAACCTGAAATACTCTCGTACCATCGGTAACCGGAACAACCACATTTTCATATACATGCGACATGCGGTTATATACATCTTTAAGAACTGGATATGCCTGAGAAGAAATTGCTTCAACTTTTCTTTTATATACTTCCAATACCTTTTTATAAACGATATCGGTCAATTCTGCGGACGACATTTTCATAAAGTCATCTTGGGAAACTGGTGAGTCAATTGAAAATGAGCGAATAAGTTCAAAATTGAACTCTTCGAAATTGCCTGAATCGTGGTAATATTCTACCAGACTTTCAGTAACATCATATATCATATTTGCGATATCGACTGCCAATCGTTCACCCAGAAGTGCATGTCTTCGTCTTTTATATATTACTTCGCGTTGGGAGTTCATCACATCGTCATATTCAAGAAGACGTTTTCTTATTCCGAAATTATTTTCTTCTACTTTTTTCTGAGCTCTTTCAATTGATCTTGTAATCATTGGATGTTGAATCATTTCACCCTCTTTCAGGCCCAATCTGTCCATGATACCGGCAATTCTTTCAGAGCCAAAAAGTCTCATAAGCTCATCCTCAAGAGATACAAAGAACTGTGATGAACCGGGGTCGCCCTGTCTGCCCGATCGTCCTCTCAATTGTCGGTCAACTCTTCTTGATTCATGTCTTTCCGATCCTATAATAGCTAATCCGCCAGCATTTTTTGTTTCCGGTGTTAATTTTATGTCTGTTCCTCTTCCTGCCATATTAGTGGCTATGGTAATAGTTCCGCTTTTGCCAGCTTCAGCAACAATTTCAGCTTCACGTTGATGTAATTTGGCATTAAGTACGTTGTGTTTAAGACCTTTCATTTTAAGCATACGGCTGAGAAGTTCCGATATTTCGACCGATGTAGTTCCTATAAGTACAGGTCGCCCCTGCTGATGAAGTCTGATAATTTCGTCAATGATAGCATTATATTTCTCTCTCTTGGTTTTATAAACGATATCTTCACGGTCGGTTCGTATACATGGAACATTTGTAGGAATAACTACCACATCGAGTTTATAGATATTCCAGAATTCTCCGGCTTCTGTTTCAGCCGTACCTGTCATGCCTGCCAGCTTATGGTACATTCTGAAATAGTTTTGTAATGTAATTGTAGCATAAGTCTGGGTTGCAGCCTCTACCTTTACGTTCTCTTTTGCTTCAATAGCTTGATGAAGTCCGTCAGAGTATCTTCTACCTTCAAGGATACGACCGGTTTGTTCATCAACAATTTTTACTTTGTTGTCGAGAACAACATATTCAACATCTCTTTCGAATAATGTATAAGCTTTAAGAAGCTGAGTTAATGTATGAACTCTTTCGGATTTGACTGAATAATCCTGAAGAATTTCATCTTTGGCTTTCAGTTTTTCCCTTTCATTAAGATTTGTCTTTTCGAGTTCTGCTATTTTCGAACCGACATCAGGCAGAATAAAGAAGCTTGCATCCTCAACGGAAGTGGAAATAAGGTCTATGCCTTTTTCTGTGAGTTCTATGGTATTTGCTTTTTCATCAATGATGAAATAGAGCTCATCTGTCACTTTCGGCATCTCCTTGTTATTATTCTGCATATAAAAGTTCTCGGTTTTTATAAGCAGGGATTTATTTCCTTCCTCACTCAGGAACTTAATAAGTGCACTGTTTTTTGGAAGTCCTTTATATGCTCTTAGCAGGAGCATGCCACCTTTTTCAGTGTTGCCCTCTGCAATGTATTTTTTTGCATCTGCAAGTATTTGTGTAACAAGTTTTTTCTGTGCATTAACAAGTTTTTCTACTTTCGGCTTAAGTTCCATGAACTGCTGGTTTTCAGCCTGAGCTGTAGGACCCGAAATAATAAGAGGAGTACGGGCGTCGTCAATAAGCACTGAGTCAACCTCATCAACGATAGCATAATGGTGCTTTCGTTGCACAAGGTCGTCAGCATTTATTGCCATATTGTCCCTCAGATAGTCGAATCCGAATTCATTGTTTGTACCGTATGTAATATCTGCAAGATAAGCATTACGACGTTCTGGTGAATTGGGTTGATGTTTGTCGATACAATCGACAGTAAGACCGTGAAATTCAAAAATAGGTCCCATCCATTCTGAGTCGCGTTTTGAAAGATAATCATTAACCGTTACAATATGTACTCCTCTACCTGCCATTGCATTAAGGAAAACAGGCAGAGTTGCAACGAGTGTTTTACCCTCTCCGGTAGCCATTTCGGCTATTTTCCCTTTATGAAGAACAACACCACCCATGAGTTGCACGTCGAAATGTACCATATCCCACGTTATCATATTTCCTCCTGCCATCCACTTGTTGCTCCATATAGCTTTATCTCCCTTAATGGTAATGGAAGGTCTTTTTGCAGCAAGATCACGGTCGTACTGTCTTGCCGTAACAATAAGCTCACTGTTTTCTTTAAATCTCCTTGCAGTTTCTTTAACTATTGCAAATGCAAGAGGCAAGTGCTGATCCAGAACACCCTCGAGCTTTTTATCCAGCTGCTTTTCAAGTTTATCGATTTCATTATAT
>JAGPFZ010000002.1 GCA_018056245.1 Bacteroidales bacterium | reverse complement strand
TGTCCGTAAAAAGACTATAAGTATGCTGTTAAGCCAGGTTACAAACCCGAAAATAAAAAAAAGAAGCCCGATTACAGTTATGGAAAAGATGTAATCTTTACGGCTTATCGTCGAAGATGTTGGTTCGTTTGTTATTTTTTTAAAATTTGAGTTTTTTCAAAACTAATCTTTTTTGTTATTTCAACAAATGAAAAAATGAGAGAAAATTAATTCATCCCCTTCAATTTTATAAAACTACAGGTTATTTGTTTATTTTTGTGCGATTTATGTTTACTTTAATAAATCAAAATTTTTTAACTAATTTTAATAAAGTTAATTGCCCGGTAAAGAATCACTCAAAAGTTGTAAAATCTATACAAAACAAAAAATTAAATGGATAAAAAAGAAATAATTGAAAGAATCAAGAAGAAACAGGCTTTTATTTCCGATATGGATGGTGTGTTATATCACGGCAATAAGTTATTACCCGGAGTGCCTGAATTTGTTGATTGGCTTAAAAGAGAGGGGAAAAAGTATCTGTTTCTTACTAATTCAAGTGAAAGAACGCCTAAAGAGCTTAAAGATAAGATGCAGCGGCTTGGCATTGACGTTGACGAGAGCGTATTCTACACGAGCGCACTTGCCACTTCCAATTTTCTTTCCGGACAGATACCTGGTGGCTCTGCTTTCATTATTGGTGAAACAGGGCTGATAAATGCTATGTATAATGTCGGTTACTCGATGAACAATGTCAATCCCGATTATGTTGTAATAGGGGAGACCCGAAGCTATAATTATGAAAAGATAGAGACTGCTATAAATCTTGTTCTTAAAGGAGCAAAACTAATCGGCACCAATCCGGATGTCACAGGTCCGGCTGAAAACGGAATTGTACCTGCCTGCCGATCTCTTACAGCACCGGTCGAATTGGCAACAGGAAGACCTGCATATTTTGTTGGAAAACCTAACCCACTTATGATGCGGATTGCTCTAAAAAAACTTGGACATAATCATGAAGATACGATAATCATAGGCGATAGAATGGATACGGATATCATTGCAGGAATAGAATCGGAAATTGATACATTACTTGTACTTTCAGGAATTACCGACCGGAAGATGGCTGAGCAATTTCCTTATATGCCAAACTATATCCTTGACGGAGTATTCGAATTAATAAACTGAATAAATTTTACTTTAAACAATTAATTATTTTTATTTTTTTTCATTGATAGTTCTCTCGACTTTGCGCCAAGATAACCTCCATGATGTCTTTTGGCATATTCCTCCGCAGTGAAACCAATTTTTTCCATCATCAGTACTACAAGTGCATCTCCAATAACTGTCATTGCGGTTGTTGAACTCGTTGGCGTCAAGCCTAATATGCAAACTTCTTCAGGATTGCCGGTATAAATGACACAATCAGCTTTATCGGCAAGAGGGCTATCGGGATGACCTGTAATTACAACAATAGGGATTGCAGGATATAAATTTTCTTTAAGATTAGCAAGTTCAATTATTTCCCTTGTTTTACCTGAATTTGAAATAGCCAGCAATATATCGTTCTCCTGTAAAACCCCCAGGTCGCCATGCTGAGCTTCGCTTGGATGAAGAAAAACCGCCGGAGTCCCTGTTGAACTGAATGTTGTAGCTATATCGTGAGCTATCTGACCGGCCTTACCCATTCCACTTGTGACCAGTTTACCTTTTTTAATATGTACATGTTCATATATCAGGTCAATTGCTTTTTCATACGACTCATTTACGGGTATATTCAAAATGGCTGAAGCTTCAGCTTTGAAAATCTCTTTTACTTTTTCTATCATTTTTTTAATTTGAATTTCAAAATTATCAAAAATCAAATTTCATACTATTGAAAGATTTATTTTTTTGTGAGTTTTCAGCTATAATATTGTATTTTATTACAACTTATTAAGAAAATTATATGACTAAATTCAGGGATTCTTCCGGTGTAAGTTCGCAGCCTTACATAGTTATAACGGCTTTTCTTGCAATGATGGCTATTGTAGGATTTGCACTATACGGACTGCCGTTTTTCTATGATTTATGGATAAATGAATTTGGATGGTCGAGAGTTACTGTCACATCCGGGAATGCAATAAGTAAATTGCTTGTTGCCCCGCTTTTTGGATTTATTGCTGGTTGGATAATTGATAAGTATGGACCACGCAGAGTGATGCTTGCAGGAATACTCATGGCAGGTGCTGCTCTGATAGGCCTTGGTATGATGAACTCATTATGGATGTTTTACTTTTTCTATTTCCTTAACGCACTTGGATATATTTTCGGTGGTCCTCTTCCTTGCCAGGTACTTATATCGAAATGGTTCGGTAAAAACAGAGGAAAAGCAATGGGTATTGCCTCATAGGCATTGGAACCGGCGGAGTAATTGTTCCTCAATTATCTGCTCTGTTAATTAAAAACGTTGGATGGCATTTTGCCCTGGTAATACTTGGATTACTTATTATACTTATGGCTTTCCCTTTTGCTTTTTTTATTAAGGAAAAAAAGGAACCGGTCGTTAAAGAAAAAAAGGAACAAGCTGATGTCCCGATGAAACAGATATTGAAGAATCCTTATTTTTATCTACTGGCAATAGGAAGTATGTGCTCAATAGCAGCAGTTGGAGGAACAAACCAGCATCTGAAACTATACCTGCGCGACCTCCAGTTTACTCAGGAACAGGCTGCAAATGTTTTATCTCTAGTACTTCTCTCGAGTATTGAAGGAAGATTACTTATTGGATGGCTTGCCGATATATTCTCGAGAAAGTATGTTATGATTCTGGTTTATATGATAGTGGTCTGCGCAATACCTTTGTTGCTCATGCCTGAATTTGAAGGAAGAATATACCTCTTTGCCGTTATTTTTGGAATAGGCCTTGGCGGAGATTATATGATTATTCCTCTTATGGCCGGAGATTTATTTGGTGTGAAAGTCCTTGGCCGGGTAATGGGTATTGTGCTCGTAGCCGACGGCATAGCCGAATCTCTTGCACCGATGATGGTTGGGGCACTTTATAATGAAGCTACGAGAAGCTACTCTCTTGGATTTATAGTACTGATATGTATAGCTCTTGCCGGCGCTCTGTGCGTATCATTCCTGCCGAAACAAAAGAAAGGACAGGAAGAAAATATCTAACCTGATATATTACTTCACCTTTCTCCTTTATACTTTAAAAGCAGCTTTACAGCTGCTTTTCAGTGATCCCGGAGGGACTCAAACCCCCAACCTTCTGATCCGTAGTCAGATGCTCTATTCAATTAAGCTACGGGACCATTTTATTTTAGGAAAGCAAATATAACAAATTTTTATTTTTGTTAATATTAGCTTATTTTAGTGGTGAAATAAGACAATTACATTCAGATATAAGTTTTTCATTATGAACTTTATAAAGTAATTTAAATGAAAAAGACTGCAAAACTTCTGCTTAAAATTGTTTCAGGACTGATTCTGTTTATTCTTGTTCTTCTTTTTACTATACCTGTGCTTTTTAAAGATAAAATTAAAACAGGGGTGGAGACCATTATAAATGAATCTGTTAATGCAAAAGTGACATTTGCCGATTATAACATCGGATTCTTTAGCAATTTTCCAAACCTTGCTTTCTCACTTAAAGATGTATATGTTACAGGAATTGACAAGTTCGAGGGTGATACCCTTGCCGGATTCAGGTCATTACGACTTATATTCAACCTTTCAAGCCTTTTTAGTAAATCGGGCTACGAAATCAAATCAGTTGTTCTCGATAGAGCAGTTGTAAATGCAATAGCTTTGAAAGATGGGAGTGCCAACTGGAATATAGTAAAACCTTCTGCCGACACAACAGAAATAATTGAAACTCCGAAACCGCAGCCGCAGGAACAACCGCAGGAAGAAGCTGGAACAGGTAATATAAAAATTCTGTTAAGGAAGCTTGAAATAAGAAACAGTAATATAAAATACATTGATGAAAACCTGAAATTAGCCGCTATTCTAAATGATTTGAATTACATTCTTTCAGGTAACATGAGCTTAATCGAAACCGACATCAAAATGTCCCTGAAGATAGCTGAAACAACTCTGAATCTGGACGGGGTGAAATACCTGAACAAAGCTGTTATTGATACAAAGATTAATTTACTTGCCAATCTCGACAGCATGAGGTTTACTTTCAAAGAAAATTACTTTGCAATAAACGATTTTCGACTGAACTTTGCCGGTACAGTTGCCATGCCCGGAAAGGATATTTCGACTGATGTTGCTTTCGCGACAAATCAGACTTCGTTCAAGACGCTTCTTTCCCTCATCCCGGCAGTGTATATGACAGGTTATGAAAACCTTAATGCAACCGGCAATTTCGTTCTTTCAGGATCTGCAAAAGGTATATACTCCGACGCCGATAGCACACTACCGGATATAAGCCTTAATCTGAACGTAAAAGACGGCGTCGTAAGCTATCCTGCTTTACCTGAGAAAATAAGTGCTATAAATATTAATACTGAAGTATTCGTCAACGGTAAAAATCTCGACCTTACAACTGTAAATCTCGATAAATTCCACTTCGAACTTGCTGGTAACCCATTCGATATGACTTTTTTCCTTAAAACACCAATGAGCGATCCTGATTTCAAAGGTGCAATAAATGGAAAAATCAACCTCGATGCACTTTCGAAGGCTATTCCTGTTCAAAATCTGCAACTTTCTGGTTTAATTGAAATGGCTTTGAATTTGGGCGGAAGACTATCAATGATAGAGAAAAAACAATACGAAAGCTTTACTGCCAATGGAACCCTCGGAATACAAAAAATGCTTATGTCAATGACCGGCATCCCAGAGATCAACCTCAATGAAGCTTTATTTCGTTTTTCTCCTGCTTACACATCCATGGAAAAATTAGACCTTCTTGTTGCAGGCACCAGTGATTTGTTATTAAGCGGCAATATAGAAAATTACCTTCCTTACCTGTTCCGAAATGAAACTCTTAAAGGAAACCTGACTCTTTCATCCAGAACGGTAGATATATCTTCAATCATGAATTCATTAGCCCCCGACACTACGGCTGTGGTTGAAGAAGATGCTATACCCCTTGCATTGATATTTGTCCCGAAAAATGTGGACTTTGATTTTAATGCAATAATTAATAACCTTATTTATGATAAAATCAACGCAAAAAATTTCAAAGGCCATGTTATAATTCGCAACGATATTTTATCTCTACGTGAAACTGGAATGGAAATGCTCGGAGGTTCAATACTAATGAATGCCGATTATGATACCCGCGATACACTGAAACCGACTTTAATAGCTGATTTCAATATTAAGAATGTTGATATAAAGGAATCGTTCAACACTTTTGTAGCTATGCAAAAATTAGCGCAGGTGGCAAAAGGTCTTGAAGGAAGAGTAAGCATCCAGTTGAAATATGAAAGCCTTCTGGGAAGTAATATGATGCCTGTAATACAAACTATTAATGGATATGGCAAACTTCAATCGGATGAAGTCAGGGTAGTAGAAGCTGCTGTATTTGATAAATTGAAAGAATTCCTTAACCTGGGAGATAAATATTCAAACACTCTAAAAGACCTTAATATAAGCTTTAATATCAGAGACGGAAGAGTAAATATTAGCCCGTTCGATATTAAAATGGGAAATATAAAAATGAATATTTCAGGGGATCATGGACTCGATCAAACACTAAATTATTTGGTAAAGGTAGAGATACCAAGCTCCGAACTCGGTAGTTCGGTGAATAATCTTATTAATAATCTTTCTGCACAGGCATCTTCTTTTGGGATTGTTTTCAAGCCGGCCGATGTTATTAAAGTAAATGTAAGAATCCGAGGAACTGTTGATAAACCGGAAGTGACACCCGATTTCGGTTCTGGTGCAGAAGGTAAAACAGGTACTGTTAAAGAAACTGCCAGAGAGACTGTGAAACAGACAATTGATAATGCAGTTGATAAAGGAAAAGAAAAACTTTCCCAGGAAGCTGAAGAAATGGGCAACAAGCTTATTAAGGAGGCGGAGGAGAAAGGCCAGCAGCTTAGAGATGGAGCAGATAAGGCAGCATTAAAGCTTAAAGAAGAAGCTGAAGCTAAAGCAGCCGAAATGATTAAAGCCGCAGAAACGAAGGGCGCTGTTGCACGCGCCGCAGCCAAAAAAGCAGCAGATGCTCTTATTAAAGAAGCAGAAAAAGAAGGAAATCGCTTACGTCAGGAAGCCGACAAACAAGCAATCAGACTGGTTGAGGAAGCAAAAGCTAAGAAAGAGGAGATGATAAACAAGAAATAACTGGCGGAAAATTAATAATCAAATTAGACCTTTTTCTCTTTAATGCGTGCTTTTTTACCTTTAAGATTTCGAAAATAAAAAATTCTCGCTCTTCTTACCTTACCACGTTTATTTACTTCAATTT
Organism: Bacteroidales bacterium; assembly: GCA_018056245.1. Classification (GTDB taxonomy): domain Bacteria; phylum Bacteroidota; class Bacteroidia; order Bacteroidales; family VadinHA17; genus LD21. The sequence continues at coordinate 110,196 of JAGPFZ010000002.1, read as the reverse complement.
TTTCAATAAAAGGAGAGGCAAGTGGAAAAATTCTCTCTACACCCACATTGCCCGACATTTTTCTTACAGTGAAAGTTGCAGTGTGATTGTGCCCTTTTTTCTGAATTACAACACCGCGGAACTGCTGAATCCTTTCTTTATTGCCTTCAATTATTTTATAATGAACTGTGATTGTATCACCAGCAGAAAACTCGGGATGTTTATTCTCAATAGCGAGTTTTTCATTAACAACTTTCATTAAATCCATTGCTCAGAGTATTTAATTCGTAGTAAAACGGTGCGCAAATTTATCAATTAAAATTAAATTACAACATTCCCCCTTTAAAAATCTTTTAATTTCTCCTCTTAGTTAGTCAAATTAAAATTTTCCGTATTTCGTCACTGTATTTTTTTCATTATTATTGTAAATTGAATTATATATTTATAAGATCTTTTATAGAATTGAATGCATATTATAAATAATAGATATTCAATTATATAGTATTTAAGTCATCTATGTAAAATAAATTTTGTACTATGAAACCAACTTTATTAGTTCTTGCGGCAGGAATGGGAACCCGTTACGGAGGTGATAAACAACTTGATGTAGTCGGTCCATCAGGCGAAACAATAATTGACTACTCAATTTACGATGCAATAAGAGCCGGATTCGGTAAGATAGTTTTTGTTATCCGCAGGGATATTGAAAAGCAGGTAAGAGAACGTTTTGTGGAAAGACTTAAAGATAAAATTGCCGTTGATTATGTTTTTCAGGATCTGGACGTCCTTCCGGAAGGAGCCTTAATATCGCCCGATAGAAAGAAACCATGGGGTACCAGCCATGCAATTCTTGTTACAGAACCAGTAATTAAAGAACCTTTCGGTGTGATTAACTCCGATGATTTCTATGGTCCAGAGTCTTTCAGAATACTTTATGATTTTCTCGTTAAAAATAAAGATCCTTATTGTTATTGTATTATAGGTTTCAGGCTGGGAAATACATTGTCCGATCATGGACATGTAAACAGAGGAATATGTAGTGTTGATAGTACCGGACGGCTTTTAAATATTGTCGAAATGCGTCAGATAGAAAAAACGGAAAACGGAGCCGTAGCACCTGGTAAAGAAGGCGATAAAATATATTTTACAGGTGACGAAATTGTGTCAATGAATCTCTGGGGTTTTAAGCCTACATGCTATAAATTCCTGGCGGAGGAGTTTGGAAATTTTATTCGCAAGCATGGCATGGACCCAAAAGCAGAGCTTGATATACCTACTTCGATTGACCGGTTTGTAAAAAGCGGCCAGATTATTATACAAGTTCTGATGAGCAATGAACAATGGTTTGGTGTTACTTATCGTGAGGACAAACCTTATGTTGTTGAAAATATACACAAAATGGTTGAACAGGGAATATATCCTTCTTCACTTTATTAATAAAATTTTAACACATTGTCTGTATTTTTTTACCAGAAAAAGTCTCTCCTGAGGATAGCAATATTATCCCGGTTGTCTGTAACAGTAAGTTCAAGAGTGTGATTTGTATTCTTTGTGATTCTGTCGCTGTCGAATTTGTAAAAAATTAGGTCGTTTTTGGCATCATATTCGAATAGTGCCCATTTCCCATCTATAAGACCTGTATAATTTTTTATTCCTGAAAGATTGTCGGTAATCTTAATTCTGATTTCTTTCAGAGCCGTCAGGTTAGCATTTTGAGTCAGTCCGTTCGGAAGAATTAAAGGAGGCGTGGTATCGGTAGCTACGGCGTAACTACCAAAATTCAGAACTGAGGCAGTGATAAATCCTCCGGAGTATTTTCCTCCGGCACTCTTAATTCGTCCGTTATCATTTACATTAACAACAACGAGCTTTGAGGCGCCTGCCTTTGGCACGGAATCGGGCATTATTGAGATGGTGATAGCTTTATGTAATGGTGTAAACATGTCGTGAACCTTGTGAACAGACGAATAAAGAAGGTTATTCCCTTTTTCTTTCGCATATCTGAAATAGAGCGAGTCATATAAAGCTCCTTCAGGTATAGTAACTTTAATGCTATCCGATTCAAACGAATTGTTTTTCCAGAATGGCATCAAAGTAACACTCTTATCTGTTTCATTATTATTCTGGCCGACAGTATCTGTCAGCGTGATTTTATTAATTTCAGCATCAATTGATGATGGAACAGATTTTACTTTGAAGCTCAATGTTGAAGTGTTGCCGCTTCCGTCTTTGACTACTATATGAATATTATGTGTGCTTTTCGTATCAAAGTCATAAAGCCCGTTATTCATATAGCTGCTATATCTGTCGAGCCTGTCATTTGGAAGAACAAATGCTCTGTGAATCCATGTATTGTTTTTCATAAGAGCTTCATAATCAATGTGAGCATTGATATACCTTGTCTGGTCGAAGCTGAATTCACTCATATCATAACGGAACCATGGAATAGAATCAATGAAGAGCTCGATTGAAGTTATATCGAATCTGTTTGGTGTGTTATTCATAAAATCCCTGCAAATTATTCCGAATCCTGCAGTACCGCTTATTGTTAACTCGCCGTTTTCGATCAGTTTGTAATTTCCGTTTCTCTCTGAAGTATTGATAAAAATTTTATTGTTCTGGCCGTTAATTAGAGAAAATTTGTTTGCCGGATAAACGACAAGCCTTTCGATCCTTGGTTTAAGGTTGTCTTCGATTTTGAATCCGAATTGTAAAGGATTGACAGGTTTTTCACTGGCAGTTTTTCTTATCTCAAAATGCAGATGAGGGCCTGATGAACTACCTGTGTTTCCTGAGTAGCCTATCAAGTCTCCTTTTTTGAACTGAAACCTTTCTTTCGGCGGATAAATGTTTATAGAATAGCTTTTTCTATTATACTGATGTCTTTTGACGTAATCTTCTATTCCCGGAGAAAATGATTCAAGATGAGCATACACTGTCGAAAATCCCGAAGGATGTCTAAGATATATTGCTTTCCCAAAACCTGAAGGAGAAACGGAAATAAGGTAAACATATCCGTCAGCACTGGCAAGTACATTTTTACCTGTAATACCCTGAGTTTTAATATCTATTCCGGAATGAAAATGATCAGGCCTCAATTCAGCAAAACCCGACGAAAGAAAAAGAGGAATATTAACAGGAGGACCGAATAGTTCCTGCCCCATTATAAAATCGCTACCTGTTGTGCATAATAAAACAATTAAAAGAATAGATATTTTATTCACCGGTTTATTAATTTTTAAAGCTTGCAAAACTATTTTTTATTTGAACTTTTGCAAACTTATTGTGTTAATATTTTGAAAATATCATTAAAAAATAGTAATTTTGTAACAAAGTTTTTTGTATGTCTGTTCAGGGTTATGAAGAGTTAAAAAATCTTAACAGTAGAATAGATGAATTAATTCAACGTTATATTAACCTTGAACAAGAAAACAAAAATCTTAAAACCCTGAATAAAGAATATGAAAGATTACTTCAGGAGCATGAAGCTGAAATAAGAGAACTTGAAAAAAAATACGAAAGATTGAAATTGACAGGAGCTTTGCTTGGAGAAGGAGAAATGAGGCAGGAAGCAAAGAAGAAGATAACGGAACTGGTGCGGGAAATTGACAAATGTATTGCTCTTTTAGACAGATAAGATATAAAAATGGATGATGAGAAGCTATATATCAGGGTTAATGTGGCCGACAGATATTATCCATTAAAAGTAGAAAGGGAAGATGAGGAGAAAATCAGACGGGCAGCAAAAATGATTAATGAAAAAGTCCTGTTGTATAAACAAAAGTATTCAGATAAAGACGCACAGGATTTTTTAGCGATGACCGCCCTGCAATTTGTGATAAAGTTGATAGATGAAGAAGAAAAATTAAGTAATGATTATCTCCCCGCTGCCCTGAGTGAACTGACAGGTAAGATTGATTCAGTTCTCGGGAAAAAGAGTGATGACGTTCTTTAAAATAGACAAAAACTAATTGCCCGCATAGTTTCTTTGTTAGGTTATGAAACTCAACATTAAAAAACTTTGAGGTAAAGCTCAGTTTGTTAAAGACAGGCCTCATCCCGTATCAACGGGATCCCCTTTTAGGGACAGTGGAAGTCTGAGATAGACTGGCAACCTCAGCCATGAAGTCATGGGGTTTTATTCAATCTGAAGAAACTTTGCGGGTTTTTATTTATATTATATAATAATAACTAAACAATGTAAAATATGACTCTAATTGCAACAAATAATTTTAACAGTATAACTATTATAATTGCCTCAATTGCTCTTGTGGCAGGTTTTGGCATTTCATATATGTTATGGCAGTATCTTCTTAAAAAGAGGAGAGAAAGAATAATTTCTGAAGCTGAGGCTGAAGCCGAAGTAATTAAGAAAGAGAAGATTCTTCAGGCTAAGGAACGTTTTCTTCAATTAAAATCTGAACATGAAAAAGTCATTAATGAAAAAAACAGTCGTATAGCACAGGCTGAAAACAGAATTAAGCAGAAAGAACTCTCTCTTGGACAGAAGATGGAAGAAGTACAGCGCAAGAAAAATGAGGTAGAGGCAATACGCGATAATCTGACTACACAAATAGAACTTCTTGAGAAAAAATCTGAAGAGCTTGAAAAATTACACAAGCAGCAGGTTGAACAATTAGAACTCATTTCTGGCCTTTCAGCCGCTGAAGCTAAAAATCAGCTCATCGAATCTCTTAAAGAAGAAGCAAAGGCAGAAGCCATGTCGTACATCAATGAAATAATTGATGAGGCTAAAATGACTGCCAATAAGGAAGCAAAGCGTATTATTGTTCAAACTATACAAAGGGTTGCTACTGAGCAGGCTGTTGAAAATGCTGTAACAGTTTTTCATATTGATTCGGATGAGATGAAAGGCAGGATAATTGGAAGAGAGGGCCGTAATATAAGGGCACTCGAAGCTGCTACAGGAGTAGAAATAATTGTTGACGACACACCCGAAGCTATAGTCCTGTCAGGTTTCGACCCTGTGCGCCGCGAAATTGCAAGGCTCGCACTACACCAGCTTGTAACTGATGGACGCATTCATCCTGCAAGAATTGAAGAGATTGTTGAAAAGACACGCAAACAGGTTGAAGATGAAATCCTTGAAGTGGGTAAAAGAACAGCCATTGACCTTGGAATTCACGGACTTCATCCCGAACTTATCAGGCTTATTGGTAAAATGAAATACAGGTCATCCTATGGTCAGAACCTGCTTATGCACTCCAGGGAAGTAGCTAACCTGAGTTCAATAATGGCTGCGGAACTTGGCCTTAATGCAAAACTTGCCAGAAGAGCAGGCTTACTGCACGACATTGGAAAAGTACCCGACGACGAACCAGAACTGCCACATGCAATACTCGGAATGAAACTTGCCGAGAAATACAAGGAAAAACCTGAAATAGTCAACGCAATAGGCGCTCATCACGACGAAGTAGAAATGACAACTCTCATTGCACCTATAGTTCAGGTTTGTGATGCTATATCCGGAGCAAGACCTGGAGCAAGACGCGAAGTGGTAGAATCATATATCAAACGACTTAAAGAACTTGAAGACATTGCACTTCAGTATCCGGGTGTTACAAAAACTTACGCAATACAGGCGGGCCGAGAGCTACGCGTTATTGTTGGTGCAGACAAGACCACCGACCATGATGCTGAAAAACTATCAATGGAAATTGCACGTAAGATACAATCAGACATGACATACCCCGGCCAGATAAAAATAACCGTTATCAGAGAAACCAGAGCAGTTAATTATGCAAAATAATCAATTGCAGAAAATGGGTAGGATAAACATACCATTTTATTATAATATCGGATTGACATCAGATTTCTTTAATTTGTCGCACTTACTATTTAAGTCTTTACTCTATTGAGTCTGGATTGAATAGTTATTAATAACAAATTGATTATAATTACTTTATATCTCATTTATTATGAATACGTATTTTTAGTTTAGAAATACTGTCAAAAAATCTATCTTTGGATAATTAATTTGTTACTATCAGATGGCAAAAATAAAAGTAATCAATCTTGTTGGTGCCAGGCCTCAAATAATCAAAGCATCTGCAATAAGCAGGGCAATCAGAAGTAAATTTTCATCAAAGATAAATGAGTTGATAGTTCATACCGGGCAGCATTATGACCGTGAACTTTCGCAGGTTTTTTTTGACGAGCTTGAGATTCCAAAACCACATTATAATCTTGGAGTGGGGTCGGCGCGTCACGGAAAACAAACAGGGCTTATGCTTACCGGCATTGAAGAGGTGCTGCTTTCAGAAAATCCAGATTGCCTGATGCTTTACGGTGATACAAATTCGACACTTGCAGGTGCACTGGCAGCCGTTAAGCAACATTTTCCGGTTGTTCATGTAGAGGCAGGACTCAGGTCGTTCAATAAGACAATGCCTGAAGAGATAAACAGGATTGTAAGCGATGTTGCATCAACATTGCTTTTTGCGCCCACCAACGAAGCCTTTAAGAACCTTATTGCAGAAGGATTCCGACCCGAAAACAGCCCTCCTTACGATATAAATAATCCGAAAATCTATCTTACAGGCGATATAATGTACGACAACACGCTTTTCTTTTCATCGCTTGCAGAGAAGAAGAAATCTTATATGCTCGACAGGCTTAAGATTGAACGCGACGGATTTGTACTTGTTACGATACATCGCGATATAAACACCGACGATATTCTTAGGCTTAATTCCATACTGACAACCTTGTTAAACCTTGCCGAAGAGTCGAAAATGGTTTTTGTCATGCCGCTTCATCCCAGAACAAGCTTGTCACTTAATAATAACCTCGAAGAACTATTGAACAAACTTAACAAAAGCAAGTATATCAGAATTATACCACCTGTTTCTTTCCTCGAAATGACTTTTCTTGAAATGACCTCAAGAATGATAATTACTGATTCAGGAGGAGTGCAGAAAGAATCGCATTTCTTCAAAAAACCATGTATCGTTCTCAGAAAAGAAACTGAATGGGTGGAGCTTATTAAGAACGGGACTGCAATGCTTGCCGATGCAGATCCTGCTCTGATTAAGGCGGCTTTTAATTTTTATCTTAACAAATCTCTCGATCTGGAATACCCGGCATTTTACGGCGACGGCAAGACGGCGGAATTCATTCTTAAGGAAGTCCTTATGATGTTTGAATAATGCATTTCAATTTATTGGAAAAGCCTACATCGTAAGCGCTGGAAGAATAATTTGTTTTTCTCTCAGAAAAAATATTTATTTAACATCTGAAACTGAAGATGTTGTTGTTATATGGATATGGATAAGAAATTAAGGGGCAGGAGGGTGCTTGTGACAGGAGGTGCGGGCTTCATTGGATCAAATCTGGTTGAATCATTGCTTGAAGAGGATAACTATGTCGTTTGTCTTGATAATTTTTCAACCGGCAAGAGAAGGAATATAGAAAAATTTCTTGATAACCCCAAGTTCCGACTTATAGAAGGAGAAATAAGAGATGTCTCGATATGCAGGGAGGCTGTAGAAGGAACAGATATTGTATTTCACCAGGCGGCACTTGGTTCGGTTCCGCGTTCTATTGCTGATCCGGTAAGCTCGACCGATATTAATACGGGCGGGTTCGTGAAGATAATTTTTGCGGCAAAAGAAGCTGGAGTTGAAAGATTCATTTATGCTACAAGTTCATCAGTTTATGGCGATAATACCGACCTTCCAAAAGTTGAGGATAAAATCGGAAAGCCTTTGTCTCCTTATGGAGTGACAAAACTAACAGATGAATTGTTTGCCGAAGTATTTTCGACGATTTATGACATAAAAGTTATTGGTCTGAGATATTTCAATGTGTTTGGTCCCATGCAGGATCCCGAAGGTGCATACGCTGCGGTTATTCCGAAGTTTATTCTACAGCTTATGAGGCACGAGCGGCCTGTTATTAATGGCGACGGCACCATATCGAGAGATTTTACATTTGTTAACAATGTCGTTCAGGCCAATCATCTTGCGGCTGTTGTTGAGAAAGAAGATGCTCTTAATCAGGTATATAATATTGCCTGCGGCAAAAGCACTTCGCTTGCCAGGATATTCGAAATAATAAGAGAGTGCCTTGGAAAGTATGATAAAAATATTTCGGGAATTGAGCCACTTTATGGTCCCGAGAGACCAGGAGATATAAAGCATTCTATGGCCTCGATAAAGAAGGCTGAAGAGCTAATAGGCTATTCGCCTATGATCAATGTTTTCGAGGGACTTAAAAAAACAGTCGAATGGTTCCTTAACAACAGATAACAAAATTTTCTCCTCCTGATATTAATTATGCCTTCTTTGCTTCATAGTGATTTTTTAAAAATTTACATCCTTTAAATCATTAATAAATTGATTTTCATTATTATAGAAAATTGTTGATAATAACAGTCTTGTTCAAAAAAAGTAGCGTTATTTATTCCAAGATTTAATTATAAATTGTATTTTCGCACCCGGTTTGCAGGTTTATTTTTGGAAAATAAACAATTGAAACCAATTATTGGGTATTATAGGGGAGAGGGTTTTATTTTACGCGTTTAAATGTGAATACCAGGAGAAAAGATTTACTCTGAGATGATTATTATATGTACGAATGAGAGGAGAATATTTACAAATATTGAATTGGAAAGTGTAAAAGAGAAAATGATTGGAAATAATAATATAATAAGGGTAACGTTAAATAAAATAATATTGCCGGCTGGATTTTTGTAACTTTTTAAAATATAATAAAATATATTAAACCGGGAAATAGTTGCCCTGGGAAAGAGATAAAAGATATCGGGTTACGTTAAATATACACTGCCGGATATCGGAAATAAAGTAAAGGCCTTATAGTTAGTCATTTAACATTTTACTAATGTGACTGACGGGGCGGGAGTGTGAAAAAAGAGAAAAGATAAAAGACAAAAGGGAAAAGTTGAGTCTGAAGGATAAAAATTAAATAATATAAGCTTAAAGCCGAAACAGTTTAAAAGTATTAATGAGGCATTCAATAATAGCAAGTAAGATTGGTAGTTTTACTGATACAAAAGAAAAAAAACAGCTTTTTTCAAATTTTTTTTCACTTTCAGTTTTGCAAGCTGCAAATTATTTGTTACCTCTGATAACATTACCTTATCTGGTCAGAGTTTTAGGTCCAGAGAAATATGGTCTTATAGCATTTGCACAGGCATTTGTAGCTTACTTTCAGATATTGACTGATTACGGTTTTAATCTTTCTGCCACAAGAGAAATTTCAATAAACAGAGAGAACAAGGAAAAGGTTTCAGAGATATTTAGCTCTGTCATGACTATAAAGTTTTGCTTACTTATATTATCGCTCATAATTATGAGTGTTATAATTTTTTTATTTGCAAAATTCAGGAGAGATTCGCTACTGTATTATCTGACTTTTGGGATGGTTGTAGGACAGGTTTTATTTCCTGTATGGTTTTTTCAGGGAATGGAGAGGATGAAATATATTACTTATTTAAATATTGGGGCGAAATTATTCTTTACTATATTAATATTTGTTTTTATTCATCAGGCTTCTGACTATATTTATGTACCTCTTATTAATTCATTAGGTTTTATTGTTGCCGGTATTTTTGGAATATGGGTAGTTTTTAAAGAGTTTAAAATTAATTTTAAAGTTCCTTCTTTGACGGAATTACAACATCAATTAAAGGAAGGGTGGCATATATTTATTTCAACTATAGCTATAAGCTTTTATACTGTTTCAAATACATTTATTTTAGGTTTGTTTACGAATAATACTATTGTCGGTTATTATTCCGGTGCTGAAAAAATAATAAAAGCTTTTCAAGGTTTATTTACCCCTGTTTCTCAGACAATATATCCTTATATTAGCAAACTAGCAAATGAATCTAAAGAGAAAGCTATTAAATTTATAAGAGAGGTTACTATGTATGTTGGTGGAGTAACATTTGTTTTTTCTTTAGCTATTTTTTTATTAGGAGATGTAATAGTTAATATTTTATTAGGGGAACAGTACGAATCATCTATAGTTGTTTTGAAGATTTTGGCATTTTTACCATTTATAGTTGGACTAAGTAATATTTTTGGTATTCAAACTATGCTAACGTTTGATTATAAAAGGGCCTTTTCAAATATTTTAATTATAGCAAGTATAGTTGATTTATTGCTAGCTATTATTTTAGTACCTATTTATCAGCATATTGGAATATCATTTGCAGCATTGATTACGGAAATATTCGTGACAGTTACAATGTACATATATTTACGAAATAAAGGTATTAAAATACTTCAAAGAAAATATGTTTGACTTTTTAATAATTGGATCCGGTTTTGCAGGCAGCGTTATTGCTGAGAGGATAGCAAATGTTTTAAATAAGAAAGTTCTTATAATAGAAAAAAGAAACCACATTGGTGGAAATTGTTTCGATTATAAAGATGAAAATGGAATTTTAATTCATAAATATGGCCCTCATCTTTTCCATACTGAGTATAAAGAAGTTTTTAATTATCTTTCAAATTTTACCGACTGGCACATTTATCATCATCGGGTTTTAGCATTTATTGACGGGAAAAAGGTTCCACTCCCATTTAACCTGAATACCCTTTATATGCTTTTCCCTGAAACCTTTGCACAAAGAATCGAACAAAAATTACTGGTTAAATATCCTTATAGTTCTAAAATACCTATCCTCGAGCTTAAAAAGGAACAGGATGAAGATTTAAAATTTCTGGCAGGGTTTATTTATAAAAAGGTATTTCTGAACTATACAGTAAAGCAGTGGGGCTTAAAACCAGAAGATATTGATAATGAAGTTACAGGAAGAGTCCCTGTTTATATTAGCAGAGACGATAGATATTTTACGGATAAGTATCAGGCAGTACCTGTTGAAGGATATACTAAGATATTTAAAGAGATGCTAAATCATCCTGATATTAAGTTAATGCTAAATACAGATTTTAAAGAGATAATAAAAATAGGCCATGAGAATAAAAAAATTTATTTTTTGGGAGAGGAATTTCAAGGCAAAGTCATATTTACAGGTATGATAGATGAACTTTTTGGATATAAATTTGGTGAACTTCCCTACCGCTCACTTGATTTGAATTTTAAAACTTTAGAGCTCGATTACTTTCAGGAAGTTGCAGTCGTAAATTATCCAAACGACTACGATTTTACGAGGATATCGGAATTTAAACATATTCATCCTGTCGAGAACAAAAGAACTGTTATTTTAAAAGAATATCCTAAAGAATACCAGACCGGTAAAGATATCCCTTACTACCCAGTGCTTAAGGAGGAAAGTAAAGGACCTTATAATAAATACCGGGAGCTGTCTAATAAATTTGAAAACCTTATCATGGTTGGAAGACTTGCTGATTACAGATACTATGATATGGATGATATAGTTAAAAAGGCTTTAGAGATTTTTGAAGAAAGAATAAAATGAGTATTAATATATATTCTGATAGTTTAATATATATTGTTGCTCCAGCTAATAAGGCTACGGGAGGGCCGGAATTATTACACCAGCTTGCATATCATTTAAGAGTTAATTTAAAAATTAATACTTACATGTACTATATTCCTGATAATTATTCATCTCCTATGCATTTTGAATATCAACAATATAATAATCCTTTTGTTCGAGAAATAGAAAATAAAGAAAAGAATATTTTAATTGTTCCGGAAATAGCAAATGCTATTAGCATTTTAAAAAAGTATTCTAATATTAGAAAGTGTATATGGTGGTTAAGTATTGATAATTTTTATATATCACAAATTTTAGATAATAGAATGAATTTTTTTCTATATAGGATAATTAATAAAATTTGGAAAATATTGTTTAACAAGCAATTAATAGACGTTAATAACATAATTTATAAAAAATTTGATTTCAAATCAATGAAATTACCGACTGAAATTATAAATGCTTCTATTCATTTAGTTCAAAGCTTTTATGCTTTAAACAATATAGTTGATAAAGGTATACCAAAAAATAAAATATTTTTCCTTTCTGATTATTTAAATAAACAATTTTTAGAGGTTGAAACAGATATGTCACAAAAACAAAATGTTGTTATATATAATCCCAATAAAGGTTATGAATTTACAAAAAAAATTATAAACCAAGCAAAAGATATAAAATTTGTTCCTATATTAAATATGACTCGCCAACAAGTTATTGAAAATCTTCAAAAAGCAAAAGTATATATAGACTTTGGGAATCACCCGGGGAAAGATAGAATCCCAAGAGAAGCAGCTATCTTAGGTTGCTGTGTTATAACCAGCAAAAGCGGCTCTGCTGCATTTTATGAAGATGTTCCTATACCAGAAGAATATAAATTTGACGATAAAGAGGAAAATATTTCTAAGATAGTAAATAAAATAAAAGAGTGTTTTGAAAATTTTGATAAAAGATATAAAGATTTTTGCTATTATAGAGAAATTATCAAACAAGAGCCACAAAAATTTATTGAAGATTTAAATAATATTTTTGTAAAAATATAATATGGTTAGAACGGGGGAAGTAACATTCTTAATTGCTATTTTTCATACGTTGTAATAATATAATACTACCCTGGATTAAGGCCACTGGTTAAGTTTAATTTTAATAATTTTAAACCAGTGAATTATGAAATCAAAAAGGCAAAAACATTCAGGGACTTTTAAAGTTAAAGTTGCAATTGAAGCATTGCAGGAAAGAGAAACCCTGGTTGAACTTTCCAAAAAGTACGGAATACATCCCAACCAGATAACCCGGTGGAAGAAAGAATTTCTGGAAAGGGCTCCGCAACTGTTTGAGAAGACCCAGCCGTTAGAGGACCATGAAAAAGAAATGGAAAAGATGTTTGCCAAAATTGGGCAGTTAGAGATGGAGCGTGATTTTTTAAAAAAACTTAAAGAAACTGGGTCTATGACAGAACGGCTTCTGATGGTTAACCGCAAAGAGCCCTTGAGCATTCGTCTTCAATGCGATCTGGTAAGTGTAAACAGGGGCAGCTTTTATTACAAGCCTCTTGGCGAGACTGAAGAAAATCTTCACATAATGCGTCTTATGGATGAACACTACATGGAACGCCCCAGAGAGGGAGTTATCCGGATGCGAGATTTTCTTCTTACTCTTGGTATTCTTGCTAATCATAAAAGGATCAGAAGGCTTCTGAGGCTGATGGGCATCATGGCCATTTATCCGAAGAAGAACTTAAGCCGTCTAGGCCAGGCAAAGTATATAAAACCATATTTGCTTAAAGGGCTGACAATTGATCATCCTAACCAGGTATGGGCAATTGATATAACCTACATCCCGATGCCAAAAGGCTTTCTTTATCTCACGGCCATTTTGGATGTTTACAGCCGCTTTGTTGTAGGATGGTGTATGTCCAAATACACTCGATGCAACTTGTTGCTTAAATTTAACGAAAGAAGCGATTCAGAGGTATGGCAAACCTGAGATTATAAACTCTGATCAGGGCAGTCAATTTACCTGCTATGAATGGATTGAGCTACTTGAAAAAGAAGAAATCAAAATCAGCATGGATGGCAAGGGCAGAGCTATTGATAACATTTTTATCGAAAGATTATGGCAATCAGTCAAATGGAATTATGTTTACATCAAAGTTCCGGCTGATGGACTTAAACTTTACAATGGGCTTAAGGATTACATGGATTACTACAACAATCTACTTTGTCACCAGGGTATTGATAATCAGATCCCGGCAAAACTTTATAACCAGGCAGCATAATGATTTTTCTTTCTAAATACAAAGATAACCAGACTACAGAACCTGTCAAGATCAAGACAAGTCCTTTCAGGAATCTTGACAGAACCTGCAGTCAGATTGGGAAAGTATTTACAAGAGAAAAATCATCAGGAAAGAAAACTTATATTTGTGAAACCGTGGTCTAAAAGAAGGGAGCACTTTAAATTGTCGCTTACAGGGGATTAATAAATGCAAGTTTTTGTAATAATTGTAACATATGGAAATAGATTTTATTTGCTCAGACAAACTATAGATGCTGCATTAGCTGAAGGAGTGGCGCAAGTTATCGTTATAGATAACAATTCGCATGAAGAAAGTAAAACTCAACTTAAAGCCTATGAAAATAAGCTTAATGGTAAAATAAGAGTATTATACCTTGATGAAAATTTTGGTTCGGCAGGTGGATTTAAGAGGGGTTTGCAAGAAGCATATAATGATAGTAAATGTGAATTTTTATGGTTGCTTGATGATGATAATTTGCCTCTGAGAGGAGCTCTGCAGTCTCTTTATTCATGTTGGGAAAATATAAAATTATATGATAAAGAAAAAAAAATTGCTCTTTTATCATGGAGAAAGAATAAAGAATTTTATCAAATAAAATCAATAATTAAAAAAGATCCGTATTTAGTGCTAGGTAAAAAAAATAGTTTTATAGGATTTCACATTTTTCAGTTCCCTACAAAACTTTTTAGATTTATGAAAAGATTATTTTTTAAAAGAGATATAAAATTATCAAAATATTTAAATAACTTAGAAAAAAATAATATTAATTACGGCGAAATATCTGTTGCTCCTTATGGTGGTCTTTTTATACATAAAAACCTTATAGAAAATATTGGTTATCCTGATGAAGAGTTTTTTACTTATGCCGATGATCATGAATGGACTTATAGAATTACAAGATCTGGAGGTAAAATATATCTTTGCTGGAAAAGCCAAATTGAAGACCTTGAAATGTCATGGCATATAAAAGATAACAGATTATCTGCTTTTACTACGCTTTTAAAAAGCGGGGATGATTTCAGAACTTATTATAGCATAAGAAATAGAGTTTATTTCGAAAATAAGGATTTAGTATCCAATAGATTTATTTATAATATAAATAGATCTATATTTTTATTTTTTTTAACAATTTTAAGTTTAACTATTTATAAAATAAAAGAATTAAAAGTCATAAAAAGAGCTGTAAAAGATGGTTTGGAAAGGAACATTGGTAAAGTATTTTTAGAAAAACTAAAATGAAAATATTAACAATTAATGTATTATACCCACCCTTAATAGGAGGTGGAGCAGAAATTATTATGCAGCACTTATGCAAAGAATTGAAGAAAAGGGGTCACGAAATAAATGTATTAACTTTTTCAGATAAGAAACGTACAGAAGAATATATTGAAGGTGTAAAAGTTTACAGAGAAAGGATTCCTAATATTTATCTGCCTTACTTTCATAATAAACAAAAACCCTCCTTTATTAAGAGAAGATTATGGCATTTAATTGATATATACAATCCATTTTCTAAGAAAATTGTAAAGAAATATATGAAAGAAATTAAGCCTGAAATAGTTATTTGTCATAATATATATGGCTGGTCTCCTTCAATATGGCTTTCAGTGTATAAAAAGGGTATTCCTCTTATCCAATTTCTTCACGATCAATATCTGTTATGCCCTATAAATATGTTTAAGAACAATATTGTATGCCAAAATAGATGTATAACATGTTCCATAATGCGATACCCTCACAAGGTTTTGTCAAATAAGGTTACTGCAGTAGTAGGGTGCTCTCAATTTATTCTTAATAAACTGCTTTCTTACGGGTATTTCAAAACAACACTAATAAAAAGGGTTATATATAATTCCAGAAAAATCGACACAGGAAGTGGAACCCCGAGGAAGCTTAATAAAAATATTCATATAGGTTTTATCGGCTCCATAGAACCAAATAAAGGTATAGAAGTGTTATTACGAGCTTTTTCAAGAATTGAAACTCCAAATATTTGGTTATTTATAGCTGGATCAGGAAATTTGAATTATGTAAATTACTTGAAAAAAAAGTATAAAAATTCAAATTTATTATGGGAAGGCTGGACGAAGCCTGAAGAATTTTTTAAAAAGATAGATTTTTTAGTTGTACCTTCAATTTGGGAGGAAAGTTTTGGAATTGTTATTATTGAATCTTTTGCTTTTGGCATACCTGTAATTGGAAGTAGAATTGGCGGAACACCGGAAATTATTGAAGAAAATTTAAATGGCTTATTATTTGAACCGGGTAATTATGAAGAATTAGCAGAAAAAATTTTGAAAATGTCGGGGAATATTATAGAATGGAAGAAAAAGTATAAAGTCATTCAAAAAAGTGCAGCAAAATTTCTAGACTACAATAGTTGGATCAATGAATGGGAGGAATTGATTAATGAGGTTAGATAAACAAATTAGAAATACAACTATAGTTAATAAATTTATGTCATTATCAATTTTTTCTAATCCTCTGGTATTTGTTTATTTTGATTTAATAGCTAAAACTTGTGCTATGGTTTTGTTTTTAACCTGGGCTTAAAAAATCATATACATTTCCCAAATTACGAGGAAATTTTAATTAAGCGATGAATATTCAAATAGTTACAAAGCTAAGTATAAAAAAATTATTAACAATTTGTTTCATTTTAATAGTTTTATTTAGTGGACTTTTTTTTGTAAAGTTTTCACCCGATTATAATATTTATTATTCAACATTAAATTACAACATAAAACAATTTG
Source organism: Bacteroidales bacterium (assembly GCA_018056245.1). Taxonomy (GTDB): domain Bacteria; phylum Bacteroidota; class Bacteroidia; order Bacteroidales; family VadinHA17; genus LD21. The sequence goes on along the minus strand of JAGPFZ010000002.1, from coordinate 93,716 downwards.
ATTTAAAGCAGTATGAGCCGATTCATTGGTTAATCATATTCTTTAATCAAATAATATTCAAAGGGAACGTTTATACTTTCTGTTTAATATATGATATTTTAATAATGTTATTATTTACTACTGCTATTAAGAAATATAGTTTAAATTTTTTATTAAGTTTTATAATATTTTTATTTCTATTTTGGCCTAATTTCGGCTTAATACAAATAAGGCAAGGAGCAGCGGTCGGTTTGTTTATGCTGTCCATCGAAGACATTATTAAAAGAAATGCATTTGGTTATTATTTAAAAATTATTTTGGCAATTTTATTCCATTATTCAGCTATCATTCTAATTCCATTTTATTTTTTAAAATCAACTAAAATTAATCGCTTAATTTATTTATTGCTTCCTATATTAGGTTTATTGTTTTATAAGTTTTTTTTTACTTTAAATTTTTTTATTAAAATTTCACAATTTTTACCAGAGCCAATGAGTTTAAAATTAATAAATTATATTAATTATTTTAAATTGGAAGGCACTACTAGTAGCATTAACAGGATTAATTTTTTTAATCTATTTTCGATTAGTTTATTATTTATTTATTACTTTTTTCTTGTTTTTAGCAAATTTAATAATAATTATGAAATATTTTTTTTAAAATTGTTATGTTGGTCTCTTTTTACATGGTTCGGCTTTGGCCAATTACCTGTATTATCTTTTAGAATTACAAATTTTTTATATCCTTCTATTATATTTCTACTTCCATTTATATCCATAATATTCAAGCAAAAAAAGATAATAAATGCTTTTATTTATACTTGGAGTTTTATAATGTTTATAAATATGTATTTACTGAGTTCATTATTTGTGATAAAATAATCATCACTGTCCTACTAAAACAATAAAATAAGGGTACTCCCAAAATCCCGATATATCAGGACCTCAAATGTTGTAATTTGGTTTTTGGTTAAAAACGAATACAACATGAATAAAGATACAGAAATAAAATTTGTTGGACAGCCGAACCTTTGGACTGACATTTAAAGAGGTATTAATTGTTGACTCAACAACTATCCGGTTATTCAGTGACATTTTAAAGGGTGTTGGCCGTAATCCCGAAGGAGATGTAAGGAAGAAAAGAGGAATGAAAAAGAATGCTGTATATAGGGTTATAGAGGTAAAGAGAGAAAATTATCGTGAGAAAAGCAGGGCAAAGGTATGACGGGATGAGATCATTGAACTGAAATACCATCCTGAGAAAGAAGACGGGACGAAAGATCTTACGACCAAACTTAAAATGACATTGAGGAAGGTCAGTTATCAGGATGAACAGAACCGTTATTATGATTTTCTTACAAACAATTTTAATATAACTGCTGAAGATGTCTCATTTCTTTACAAGAAAAGATGGGGTATCGAGATACTTTTCAAGAAAATGAAGCAGAATTTCCAGCTACATTATTTTTATGGAGAGAATGAAAATGCCATCTGTACTCAGGTCTGGTGCACATTAATAGCCAAACTGTTGTTAACAGTGACGCAAAAGATTGCACAGGTAAAGAAAGCCTTCCCGGTAGTAGCCTCGTTGGTTCGAATCCATCTAATAAGCAATCTGGACGTAAATGAGCTGCTGAGGAGTACAAAAAGAAGATTTAAAAGTAAATCAATTCCTACAGGGTTTCAATTGAGTTTTAATATGCAGTAGGGCAATTTTTAAACGAAAAAAAATATGATTGATAATCAGACGTTTATGAGCGTTAATTACGAATTTAAATTATTAATTGAATAATAGTGATTATATTTAATAAAATTTTTTACTATGAAAAAGACTCTTGTATTAGGTGCTGGTGGTTTTATTGGAAGCCATTTAGTAAAATATCTTAAAGGAATTAACTATTGGGTTAGAGGTGTTGATCTTAAATATCCGGAATTTATAAAAACAAATGCTGATGAATTTGTTATTGGAGATTTAAGAGATCCTTATGTATGCAAAAAAGTTCTTGATCAACAATTTGATGAAATCTATCAATTGGCTGCTGATATGGGAGGAGCTGGTTATGTATTCACAGGAGATAATGATGCTAACATTATGCATAATTCTGCAATGATTAACCTCAATATAGTAGATCTGGCGTGTAAGTTTAAGACCGGGAAGATTTTTTATTCTTCATCTGCATGTATATATCCTGCTTATAATCAATTAGACCCGGATAATCCAAATTGTGCTGAGGATTCTGCCTATCCTGCAGCACCAGATAGTGAATATGGATGGGAGAAACTCTTTAGTGAGAGGCTATATTTATCATATAATAGAAATTATGCATTGCCTGTAAGAATTGCTAGATTTCATAATATTTTTGGTCCTGAAGGAACATGGAAGGGTGGAAGAGAAAAGGCTCCTGCTGCTTTATGCCGAAAAGTTGCAATGGCAGAAGAAAATGGAGAAATTGAAATTTGGGGAGATGGTAATCAGACACGTTCTTTCCTGTATATTGATGAATGTATTAAAGGAATAAGGAAACTTATGGACTCTGAATTTACTGGACCAGTTAATATTGGTTCTGAAGAAATGGTTACAATTAATTATTTAGCTGAAACAATTATAAAGATATCAGGGAAAAATCTTACTATTCGTCATGTTCCAGGGCCATTAGGAGTAAGAGGGCGTAATTCGGATAACAGATTAATTTTTGAAAAGATTGGATGGAAACCAGACTATCCTTTGATAAAAGGATTAGAAAAAACTTATGAATGGATTAAAAAAATGGTAGATTCTGAAATTTGCTAAGTGACATTATATCTTAATGTTTTATTACAAGGAAAATAAAATTTGAAAATTCTTTTATTTGTTTATATATAAATTATTGATTTTTATTGAAAAACAAAGTTCTTATCATTAATCAAGTTTTCTGGCCAGACCAGCATAATACTGCAAGGCATATTTCAGAATTATCTGAAGAGTTAGTTAAACGAGGTTGGAATCTAACAGCCTTAATAGGCAATCGTTCATATTTTGACCATACTAAAAAATTAACACCCAAAATTGGAGTATGGAAAGGAGTTAAATATAGAAGAGTATATGTGCCAGGTCTTAATCAGAGAAAAAATATACAAAGATTATTTACATCCTTTTATTTAATTTTAAACTTAATAACTTGGTTGCCTCGAATTGGAAAATTTGATGCTATTATTATTGGAACTAATCCTCCATTCCTTTACTTAATTATACCTTTTATTAAAATGTTTGATTCAAAGTCCAAAATTATACTTTGGTCATTTGATCTTTATCCAGAAGCTATCATGGCAACAGGAGGAATAATTTGGAAATTATTAGGGAAATGCGTTAGACCAATTACAAAGTTTTGTTATAATAGGTTAGATGTTATTGCTGATATTGGACCTTGTATGAGAGAATTATTAAGAAAATACAAGCATAGCGCGATTGAAATAACACTAACGCCATGGTCATTTATAGAACCTGTAACCTTACCAGAAATTGAAGATGAAACAAGAAAAAAGTTATTTGGTAATTCTTCTTTAGCGTTACTATATACTGGAACTTTAGGAATTGCGCATAAATTTAAAGAGTTTATTAAGTTAGCGCAAGATTTAAGAAAAAATAAAATATCTGCTCATATTTGTTTTGCAGGATTTGGAAATAAGTTCGAGAATCTTAAAATAAAAATAAGTAATGAAGATACAAATATTTCATTTGTAGGATTTGCAGATAACGATAATGAACTAGAAAAAAGATTATCTTCTGCCGACATATTATTAATAAGTCTTAAAGATGATTGGGCTGGTATTTCTGTACCATCAAAATTTTTTGGTGCTATTGCAAATGGGAAACCTGTACTTTTCGCAGGGCCAGAAAATTCATCCATAAGTATATGGATAAATTTTTATAAAGTAGGTTTTAATTTATCTTTTTACAATATGGATTATGTAATTGAAATGCTAAGAAAATTTGCAGACGACAAGTCGTTGCTAGACCCGATAAAGCAAAATGCGTTTGAAACTTATAATAAATACTTTTCAAAAAAAGTTATATGCGATAAATGGTCTGAACTTTTGAGAAAAATTATTGAATAGGAATTGCATCAATTGACTTTAGTTTATAACGATAAAGTAATTAGAGTCTTACTTGGGACTGCTATATTTATCCTGACAATAAGTTAATCTAAAAATCATTAATTTAATAACAAATTTAATCAAATAAGAATGATTTCAAAAGAAAAGGACAAAATTGATTTAGTGATACCTACTCGTTTTTTAACCCAGAAAATAACTGGTGCTCAAAGATATGGAATTGAAATGATTTATGCTTTAAGTGAAATAAATGATGACTTAAATATACAATTTGTATCGCCCAAAAAAGTATTATACGAACAAATAGTAGAAGATCTGAATGTAATTAAATATGGCCAACTAAAAGGTCACTTATGGGATCAGTTTAGTTTGTTAATGTACTTAAATAAATTCAATAATCCATTAGTTTTGAATCTTGCAAATACATTGCCAATTTTTTATATGAATAAGATTTCAATTATACACGACATTATTTATGAAAAATTTAGTCAACATATATCTCCCTTATATTCAAAATATTATAAGTTTTTATTCCCATTAATGATAAAAAATTCAAGACATATTATTACAGTAAGTAATTTTTCAAAAAAAGAACTTATAGAATTATATAATCTTGATGAAAAAAATATTTCTGTAGTATATGATTGTGTAAGCAGTAAGTTCAAACCTTTAAAAGCAAATTACCCAGACAAGTATATATTAGCAGTATCATCTGTAGTTTATTATAAGAATTTTTCTGGACTTATTGAGGCTTTTCTTAAAATTCATAACGATAATAAATTTAAGTTATATATTGTAGGAGGTATAAATAAAAAAGTGTTTGGCAAAAAGTCGACTGAAATATTAAAGAAAATAGAATCTAATGAAAATATAAAATTCTTAGGCTTTGTAGACGACGAAGAGTTAATAAGGTTATATTCTAACGCACAATGCTTTATATATCCATCTTTTTATGAGGGTTTTGGACTTCCTCCATTAGAAGCTCAGGCTTGTGGTTGTCCTGTTATTGTTTCTGATATTCCAGTTTTCAGGGAAGTTTATAAGGATAGTGTAATTTTTTGTGATCCTTATAAACCAGACGATATTGCTTCTAAAATAGACATGGTTTTACAATCTGCGAATTTAAGACAGGAATTAATAGAAAAGGGGTTCACAAACGCTAGAAATTATGATTTCTATGATTCTGCAAAAAAATTATTAAGTATTGTAAAAAAATACTTATAGAATTATAGTTTGAGGAAATACTGGGTTATTCAAAAAATTAATGAATAATAATTATCTATTAAAAACAAAGCTCTTTTTTGAAAAAATTGGTTTCTGGAGTCTTGCTTTTACTTTTTTTACTATTTCTTTTCATCGCTTTTTATCATTATATGTTCTGGGATTTTTTCTGTTTACGGGCTTTGCATTATGGATATTGGATAATCATAAACTTTACAACGATTTTTTTAAAATCTGGTATATCATTCTACCACCAGTATTGTACTTTTTAATAAATTTATTTAGTATTATTTTGCAATTCGGCTCTTTTTCAGTAATTATTAAGAGGCTTATGTTTTTTTTAGTCCCTGTCCTGGGATTTCCGATATTCTATAGTAAATACACAAGTTCAAAGATTTCAATTCTTTTTAAGAGTTATGCCCTGGGTATCCTTATTGTCTCAATTTATCTATTTATAAGGTTTTTATTGAAAGTACATACTAACTATCCAGGAGATATTCCCGTTATTTCATGGATATTACAACATGATCAGGAATATACTTCGGTTGGATTTTCCATACTGGAGCATCCAACATATCTGGCACTTAAAATAAACTGGCTGCTTATTTTACTCTTTTTCGTAAATGATTCGAAAAAAATTGATCTAAAATCATGGATTTATTTATTACTAATAGTATTTCTTTCGGTAATACTCTATTTACTTAGTTCGAAAGCAGGTTTGTTTTTATGGATTATTCTTGTAGTTGCTTTTTTTGTTAACAGAATATTGAAAGCACATAATCCTTTTTTCTATATATTTTCCATTGTAGTGTTCTTATTTGTTGTCGGCATTACCGTTACTCAAATCCCAAGAGTTAAAAGGTATATAAATTCAATAGAACAAGTAACTGATAGTACACAAATTGACTGGAAGAACCTCGATCAGAGAACGCGTGAATGGTATTCTGCTATACAGCTTATAAAAGAAAAGCCGGTTTTTGGGCATGGTCTGGCTAAAATCGAGGACAGAATGGTGGAAGAATATAAAAAAAACGGATGGGAAGAGGAAGCACGTCTGCGTTTTAATGCCCATAACCAGTTTCTGGAAGCACAAATGACTTTTGGTATCCCCGGTACATTATCGCTTATATGGATGCTGATTACCCCTGTTCTTGTCCGTAAAAGACTCAAATATCCAAAACTTGCAGTTGCTTTTACAGCAATGATGTCTTTCTTCCTGCTCTTCGAATCAATGTTTAACCGGCAATGGGGTATAATGTTCTTTATACTATTCTATTGCATTCTCCTTTCTCAGTTCAGAAAAAATGAAACGGAAACAAAAAATGATGTTTTAATTAAACTGTAATAGATTGTTTAAGAATTATTTGTTTCTTGAAAAACTCATAAAACTTATAAAACATGTCAAAAGCAACCAATAATGGTATTTCACACAATATTTCAATAAATAATAAATTATTTTTGCTTTGGCATTTAATTGGAATAATTTTCATAATAAGCTTATGCTCTTTTATTTCATGGGGTAAGAATTTTTCATTTAAAGTTGATGAATTATTGACTATATCATTATACATACTTACTTATTGTTTTTCATTATTTCTTTTTTTAAAAATAAATAAGTTCCCTAATTTAAGAAATTATGCAATGATTTATATTACAATTACAATTTCGTTCTTGTTATTAATAACAGTGCTTATGATCGGGCGAATTTATTATTCGAGGTCTTTTCTCATTTCAACTTATATCCTTAGTATTTTTTGGACATGTTTAGTATACTATAAATATAGTAATAACAATAGGAAGTTGAAGATTTTAATAATTCCCCAGGATGAAGAGAATTTTGATAAAAGTCAATTTGAAAATTTGCAATTTATTTTATTAAAAGATAACAATTACTATCTAGATGTAGATGGAATAGTAATTCCACCTTTTAATAGGATGACATCAGAATGGACACAGCAAATATCTCATTATACCCTTAAAAAAATACCTTTTTTTAATGTCTGCGATATTTATGAAAATTTCATTGGAAAAATACCTTTAAAATATTTCAATATTGAATCACTTGAAAATTATGATAAATCTTTCTATTATAATTTTTTTAAAAGGTGCATAGATATTAGTATTATTTTTATCATCTCTCCTTTTGTTTTTATTTTTACTTTATTTATCTCTGCAATTATAAAAATTGACTCAGATGGGCCTGTTTTTTTCTTACAGGAAAGAGTTGGGCAAGGTGGCAAGATTTTTAAGATATTAAAGTTTCGTACTATGTATAAAAATGCTGAAGAAAATGGCGCTAAATTTGCTGATAAAAATGATGCTCGAATTACTCGTGTTGGAAATTTCCTTAGGAAATTACGATTAGATGAACTTCCTCAAATATGGAATGTGCTAAAAGGAGAAATGAGCCTTATTGGCCCAAGACCTGAACAGGTAGAATTTGTGAAAGAATTCGAAAAAAGGATTCCTTTTTATAGTATCAGGCACCTTATTAAACCAGGAATTACAGGTTGGGCTCAGGTACATCTAGGATATGCATCAAATATTGAAGAAACATCAGAAAAATTGGAATATGACTTATATTATATAAAGAATATGTCTTTATGGCTTGATGTAGTAGTTATCTTAAAAACCATTTTAATAATTATAAAAAAGAAGGGGGCGAGGTAATAAATTGAAAATAATATACAAAAGGGAGCTGAAAAGCTCCCTTTTGTATATTATTTCACTGAAAAAGATGGAACAATAATATTAGTGAATCAATACCAGAAATAAAACTAATAATTGCTTATCATTGCACTCCATTCAAATATAAGATTATTTAAGATTTTAAAAATCTTGATTATAATCGGCGATTACCTTTAAAGCCTGTAAAACATTTTGATTGTTTTTTATAGCTGTGTCGATAAGGGATCTCAGGATTGCGAAGTTTTCAGCAGCGCCCAATATTTTGAACTGTCCGGATATTTTTTGTTTTACCCTGACATTACGGATTGCTCTTTCAGAACCATTATTATCAGGAGGCACATCAGGATAATAAAGGAAGGTAAAGAGATAGTTACGATATCTGGTAATTCGCTTTTGAAAAGAAATCATCTCTTTATGTTTTGGGTTCAATGGCTCGGACAACAAACTATCCAGCTCTTTTTCCAAATTAGAGCGACCATGATTTTGATTATAATACTACCTTGAATTAAGATTACTGGTTAAGTTTAATTTTAATAATTTTAAACCAGTGAATTATGAAATCAAAAAGGCAAAAACATTCAGGGACTTTTAAAGCTAAAGTTGCAATTGAAGCATTGCAGGAAAGAGAAACCCTGGTTGAACTTTCCAAAAAGTACGGAATACATCCCAACCAGATAACCCGGTGGAAGAAAGAATTTCTGGAAAGGGCTCCGCAACTGTTTGAGAAGACCCAGCCGTTAGAGGACCATGAAAAAGAAATGGAAAAGATGTTTGCCAAAATTGGGCAGTTAGAGATGGAGCGTGATTTTTTAAAAAAACTTAAAGAAACTGGGTCTATGACAGAACGGCTTCTGATGGTTAACCGCAAAGAGCCCTTGAGCATTCGTCTTCAATGCGATCTGGTAAGTGTAAACAGGGGCAGCTTTTATTACAAGCCTCTTGGCGAGACTGAAGAAAATCTTCACATAATGCGTCTTATGGATGAACACTACATGGAACGCCCCAGAGAGGGAGTTATCCGGATGCGAGATTTTCTTCTTACTCTTGGTATTCTTGCTAATCATAAAAGGATCAGAAGGCTTCTGAGGCTGATGGGCATCATGGCCATTTATCCGAAGAAGAACTTAAGCCGTCTAGGCCAGGCAAAGTATATAAAACCATATTTGCTTAAAGGGCTGACAATTGATCATCCTAACCAGGTATGGGCAATTGATATAACCTACATCCCGATGCCAAAAGGCTTTCTTTATCTCACGGCCATTTTGGATGTTTACAGCCGCTTTGTTGTAGGATGGTGTATGTCCAAATACACTCGATGCAACTTGTTGCTTAAATTTAACGAAAGAAGCGATTCAGAGGTATGGCAAACCTGAGATTATAAACTCTGATCAGGGCAGTCAATTTACCTGCTATGAATGGATTGAGCTACTTGAAAAAGAAGAAATCAAAATCAGCATGGATGGCAAGGGCAGAGCTATTGATAACATTTTTATCGAAAGATTATGGCAATCAGTCAAATGGAATTATGTTTACATCAAAGTTCCGGCTGATGGACTTAAACTTTACAATGGGCTTAAGGATTACATGGATTACTACAACAATCTACTTTGTCACCAGGGTATTGATAATCAGATCCCGGCAAAACTTTATAACCAGGCAGCATAATGATTTTTCTTTCTAAATACAAAGATAACCAGACTACAGAACCTGTCAAGATCAAGACAAGTCCTTTCAGGAATCTTGACAGAACCTGCAGTCAGATTGGGAAAGTATTTACAAGAGAAAAATCATCAGGAAAGAAAACTTATATTTGCGAAACCGTGGTCTAAAAGAAAGGAGTACTTTAGTGAATTACAAAAGGGAGCTTTCCAGCTCCCTTTCTTTTTAGTATTTCCTGTATATTTTCTTAAGTCTCTCTCTGTTATCAACAATCAGGATAATGATGATTGCCAGACCAAATAACACCGGAATAAGAACCTTTCCATAATATAGAGCTCTGTTTACCGGCTTTGCAGGTGGTGTGAAATCATTAAGTACAGTTATCAGGCTTGAATAAATTGTCAGTTGTCTTTCCACATCCTGTCTTCTGGTGTACATATTGAAAATATCGTCGTGCAGAAGCTGTGTTCTGTATTCCTGAAGAAATATTATCTGGCCTCCCTCTTTCGGCATCAACCGACGAGATTCTTCGAAATATTTTATTTTTTGCAGGCTGTCGAGCTGCTCGATTTCATAATCTATCCGCGAAAGAAGCATTTTCTGTTGTTCGAGCCTGAGCATATTCTGCTGCTGGAAAAGCTGATTCTTCTCTATAAACGATATAATGCCATTTCTGATCTCTCCAAGCTCATGAGGAATACTTGTTTTTACCCTGATGACAAATCTGTCAGGCATCCTTACGTTAACAGTATCTCTCGGGTTATGTGAGTTGCTGAAATCAACATAATCGGGGTTACTATCATTTCCCATGTCTATCACCCAGAATGCCTGTATATCTTTAATATATCTTACTTTACTGCTGTCAACCGAAAGTGCTGAAGCCAGTTCAGTCAGGTTTTTTTCCCTGCAGAAAGTGTGAAGTTTGTTAATGTATTCAATTAGGTCGGCATTTTCAATAACATTACTCCTTAAAGTAATATCGGAGTTATACAATTTTTCTGAAGAATGCTTTAGGTAATATGAGCCTGCAACACCGAGGGCCAGACTGAGTCCAAGCCAGAGCCAGTTTTTTATCAAAAAGAAAAAGCAATAGAGAAAAGCTCTTCCGAGTGATTTGAATCCTTTGCGAGTTGCCCTGCCCATTCTGTGAAATAGATCCACAAGGTCTATTTCGTCATCTTTGACAGTTACCGGTTTTGTTTCTTCAGACATTGCAAAGTAATATTTTAATTTCAGAGTTCAAATATACATAAAAAATTATTATTACAAAATTCTCTGTTAATATCTGATTTATTTGGGATTGCCGGTATTATCTGGTCATTTATAATAGTCCATAATATTACCCGATATTTGAAGAAGAGAAATTTCTGCAAGCTTTGCCTGATATTCAACCGACAGAAGTTTTTCCCGGGCGTCGAGAAGGCTTTTTTGAACTTCCCGGAAGTCGAGCCCGGAGAGTTCGCCCAGTCTATAACGTTCCATTGCTATTGAAAGGTTTTCGGCAGCAGTCTCGAGGTTCTGTTTCTCCAGTGTCATTAACATCAGATTATTGCTATAACCGTAATATATCCTTAAGAGATCCGCTTTTACCGTTTGCTCTAATTCCGAATATCTCAACTCTTTATTTTTTAACTCAAGCGCTGAATTTCTTATCTGCCGCTTCACATCAAAACCGTCAAAAAGATTAAAGCCGACCGTTAATCCATAATTAAACCCGTCGGTGGTTTGCGATTTATACGATGCCTGAGAACTTTCGCTCAAGGCGTAGCTGTAACCTGCAGAAGCATCGAGATAAGGATATCTTTTCGACATTATTATTTTATAGTCGTATTCAGAAACAAGTTTGTTTTTTGAAGCAATGAGCAAACTTGTATTTGAAGTCAGAGTTTCAGTAAGCAGCTTTTCATAAATAAGGTTAGGATTGACTATAATTGTTGTATCTTTCAGAATAAAACTCATACCGGGGTCTTCAACTGCCATTAGTTCATTAAGACTTATCTGTACTGATCTCACAGTTTCGTATTGTTTTGACAGTCTCGAGCTGTCGGAGTTAACGTAAACTCTCGATTGCAATACCTGAATTTTTGAACCTGAACCGAGAAGATATCTTTGCTCGTCTATCCGGAGTCTTTCTCTCGATAGTTCCACTGCATAGCTAAGATTGTCGGCAAGTCTCAATTGCTGAATATAGTTGTAGTATGTTGAAACAACCTTTGCAATATAGTCTTCTATAGCCGCCTGTGTATTAAGTTCACCTATTTTCTTCAGTTCTCCGAGTTTTTTGTATGTCATTTTCACGTTGAATCCGTTGAATATTGTCATACCCAGCGTTGCGGAAGCACTTGTCGAGGCAGATGTTGCTCCCTTTGTGACGCTCGAAGATTCATCTCTCATGTCCTGCGTAATATCGTTATAGGTACCGTTGTATCTTCCTCCAAGACTCAGATAAGGAAGATATCCGGCATTGCCAGGGGTATAATTATTTGATGAAATATTTTGATTGTTTCTGGAAATCTGAAGGGAGAAATTGTTTTCAAGTCCGATCGACAGGCAGTCGTTCAAACCGTAAACTGTCTGAGCCATAATACTTTGTGAGCATATTACTACTGATATAAGAAAGCTAATCAGTTTTTTTGTTTGTTCCATTATCAGCTTTTTTTGATTCGGTTGATATGAATGTATACATTGCAGGCACCACGAAAAGGGTTAGGAAAGTTGAAAATATCATGCCGCCAACAACTGCCGTACCCATAGCCACGCGGCTTTCTGCTCCTTCACCGAGACCAAGAGCGAGGGGCATAATGCCAAAAATTGTTGCAAGGCTTGTCATGAGTATAGGCCTGAAACGTGCTGCAGCAGAATATTTTATTGCATCTAATTTTGACATTCCTGCTTTTTTTCTCTGATTTGCAAATTCAACAAGCAGGATTCCGTTTTTCGACACAAGTCCGATAAGCATAATGATTCCTATCTCACTGAAAATATTCATTGTTATGTTGAAATACCACATAAATATCAATGCTCCGGTAACTGCAAGAGGGATTGTCATCATCACTATAAGAGGGTCGCTGAAACTTTCAAATTGTGCCGAGAGAACAAGGAAAATAAGGATTAGTGCAAAGGCAAAAGTAAAGGAAAGGCTCGACGAGCTTTCCATAAAGTCTTTTGAGTCGCCTGCAAGTGCTGTTCTGAAGGTTTCATCCAGAACTTCTTTTGCAATTTTGTCCATTTCAGCAATACCCTGGCCGATGGTTTTGCCTTTTGCAAGGCCGGCTGATATTGTAGCTGAAACGAATCTGTTGTATCTGTAAAGTTGTGGTGGGGCTGTCTCTTCAGTTAAGGTTACGAGGTTGTCCATCGGTATAATATCTCCGTAATTGTTTCTTACGTAAAGTGATTTAAGATCGAGCGGATCATTACGGTCACTTCTGGCAAGGTCTCCAAGTATCTGATATTGTTTTCTGTTCATAAAGAAGTAACCGTAGCGCTGGCCACTAAGTGCAAGTTGCAGGGTTTGTCCGATAGTTTGGGTCGAAACGCCGAGTATTGTAGCTTTATCACGATCAATATGAAGCCTTAATTCAGGCTTGGTGAATTTGAGGTTCACATCTGCCATCTGAAAAGTTGGATTATCCATAACCTTTGCCATGAATTCAGGCAGAACTTCACGTAGTTTTTCTATAGTCGTTGCCTGTATAACATATTGTACCGGCTGACTTGTTCTACGGCCTCCAAAAGTTGACTGCTGGATAACTGCTGCGCGAGCTTTGGTTTTATTTCTGAATTCTGACGACAACATTTCCGCTATTTCCTGTTGTGAACGCTTTCTCTCTTTGGGTTTTACCAGGTTAATTCTTATATTTCCCATGCCTCCACCCATTACAGTCATAGTGTATCCGCTTCTTTCAGGCACTTTCTGTTCAATAATTTTTGTCAGATCCTCAACATAATCAAGCATAAACTCGTATGTGGCTCCTTCAACTGCAGTTGTGTTTACAATAATCTGCGACCTGTCCTCAAGCGGCGCCATCTCAGAGGGGATACTCTTAAAAAGAAGGAAAACAAGTCCGAGAGCTACACATATAATTACTATTGCATAGTATCTATTTCTAAGAAAAGTATCGAGCCAACGTTTATAACCTGCATTGAGTGCAATAAAGAATTTATCGGTTTTACGGTAAAACCAGCTATGAGATTTTTCATGCCTGAGCAACTTTGTTGATACCATTGGTGTAAGAGTTAATGCAAGTAAAGCCGATATTGCTATTGTTCCGGCCATCACAATGGCAAATTCCCTGAAAAGTCTGCCTGTTATACCGGTAAGGAAAACAATCGGGAAGAATACAGAAATCAAAGTAATTGTTGTAGCTATTATTGCAAAAAATATCTCATTCGATCCTTTAAGCCCGGCTTCGACAGGCTCCATTCCGTTTTCTATTTTTACATAGATGTTTTCCATTACAACAATGGCATCGTCAACTACAATGGCAATAGCCAGTACAAGTGCAAGGAGAGTTAACACATTTATTGAAAATCCGGCAATATACATTATAAAAAAGGAGCCAATCAGTGAGATAGGTATAACAAGGATAGGAATAAGAGTGGCTCTCCAGTTTCTGAGAAAGAAATATATAATCAGTACAACGAGTGCAAATGCAATAAAAATTGTGTCTTCCACTTCTTTAATTGAAGACCTGATATAATCTGTATTGTCAAATCCTGTTTTGACCTTTATATCTTCGGGTAAATCCTTTTTAATGAACTCGAGTCTGTTAATTACCTCGTCAACAATATCAATATGATTCGAACCCGGTTGAGGTATTATTTGCACGCCAACCATTGGAACTCCATCACTTTTAAGAATACTCCGGATGTTTTCCGGTCCAAGTTCTGCTCTTCCTATATCTTTGAATCTGACTATAAGGTCTCCTGATTGTTTTATTATTAAATCGTTGAACTCTTTTTGTGTCGTCATAAGTCCGAGAGCTCTTATAGTAAGTTCGATAGTGTTTCCCTCAATACTTCCAGCAGGTAATTCAACATTTTCCCTCAAAACTGCATTTCTGACATCCATTGGAGTAAGCTGGTATCCGGCAAGTTTTACCGGGTCAAGATAAAGGCGCATTGCATATCTTTTTTCCCCCATGATTTGTACGGCGCTTACACCGGAAATAGTCTGAAGCTGTTCTTTGAATGTAAGATCTGCATATTCACTGAGTTCAAGAAGAGAACGTTTGTCGCTTTCTATTGTGAGCATTATGATCGGACTGGCATCGGCATCAGCCTTTGTGACAATGGGAGGGTCACAGTCGCGTGGCAGAAATCTCATTGCCTGTGAGACTTTATCGCGGACATCATTTGCAGCAGTTTCGAGGTCAACCGAAAGTTCAAACTCGACAGTTATCCTGCTGTTTCCCTGCCGACTTATACTGGTAATTGTTCGTATACCAGGGATCCCATTAATGGCTTGTTCAAGAGGTTCGGTTATCTGGGTTTCAATAACGTCAGAATTGGCGCCAGGATATGAAGTACTGACAGAAATAACTGCCGGGTCAACACTTGGAAATTCTCTGACCCCAAGAAAAGTTAATCCTACAAAGCCAAACAAAACTATAACGATCGCAACTACTGTTATAAGAACAGGCCTTTCTATGCTTAATGATGATAGACTCATAACTTATTTCAATTACGGCTTACTGGTATAAATTGTATCGAAACGTAAAGGAAGATCCTGTCTTAGCTGAAGTATACCGGTGATAAGAAGGGTGTCACCAAATTTCAATCCGCTGGTAACCTGTATTTTTGATTCGGTTCTTAAACCTGTTTCAACTTTTATTGAGTGTGCTCTTCCAGATCGGTTAACAAATACTTTTTCACCTTCAATCTCGGCAATCAGCGCCTCTGTTGGTATTGCTATAGCATTATCTATCTGTGAGAGAGTTAGTGTGATACCAGCATATCTTCCTGGTTTAAGTTCCTCGTAACTGTTGGGATAAAGAGCCCTTAAAACTAAAGTTCTTGTATTTAATTCTATTTTAGGATCTATAGCGTAAACGGAAGCATTTAATTCGCTGTTTGCACCGTCTATGTTAAATTTTATCGGATATCCGATTTTGATTTCCTTTTCATATCTCTCTGGAATTGAAAAGTCGATTTTTATCGGGCTTATTTTAATCAGTTTGGCTATTTTGGTGGAAGGAGTGGCATAAGCACCTTCGCTTATATATCTCAGGCCTATAATTCCATCAAAAGGGGCACGGAGTTCTGTCTCGGAAATCCTTGCAGTAATAAGATTAATATCGGCCTGCAATGTTTGTACTTCAGTTAGAATCTGATCATAATTTTCCTGGCTTATTGCATCCTTGTCCAGTAAGTTTCTTTGTCTGAATTCCTTTTGTTCGGCGAATTTTTTTTGAGCTTGAAGTTTCTCGAGCTGTGCCTGCAGCGGCCGATCATTTATTTTGGCCAGCAGGTCGCCCTTTTTAACTCTTGTACCTTCCTGAAAATTAATATTCACAATTTTTCCGGATGTTTCAAACGATAAATCCACTTCTTCATCAGGATAAAGAGTCCCTATGCTCTTAACCAGTTCGCTCATTTGTTCAGGAGATAGGATCAAACCACTTACAGTTAGCGGCTGTTGCTGTAACCTTACAGGTATGGCTTCTTTTGACCGTTTACTCAGTTTTGACTCAACAAATGGCTTTATTTTTGGATAAAATATTAATACTGCGGCAAGAACCAGAATTATAAAAATTATAGTTGTTCGTAAACTCTTATTCATAAAAACATAATTAGCTAATTAATTATACATTATATTGGTAAAAAAAAATCAGCAGATAGTTATAATTATCCGCTTCGGATTTTTGCAAAAATATTGAATTTAATTTTTTAAAGGTAAAAACGTCTTCGTTTAATTTGTTAAATAATCCTAAAAAGATGAGATTAATTTTATAGAACAAATATTTTCTTTTTTGAAAAAGAGTTTAACTTTACTGTTCCTAAGTTTGGTATGAAAATATGTTTTTATGATACAGCGTATTCAAACTATTTATCTTATAATAATTTCTATATTATCGTTTGTTTTATTGACCGGACCAGTTATAAATTTTTCGGGACCGGATAATCAGGTAATCATGGTTAAATTGTCCGGAATATCTGGACTGACTGGCATAGATTTCAAGGCTGATTTCTTGCTCAAAATCTTTCTTGTTTTGTTAATTGCTTCAATTGTTCTTTCATTAACTGCAATCTTTTTATTTAAAAGGAGGAATCTACAATTCAAATTGACAACTATAGTAGCTTTTTTTACTCTGGTTATCACCGTGATCGAGGTATATATTATCCTCTGGATATTAAAAACTGAAGGGGTAACGCTTATTCCAGGATTCAAAATGTTTATCCCGCCTGTTTTGATTATTCTTGCATGTCTGGCTCTTAAGGGAATAAAGCATGATGAAAAGCTTATAAAATCGTATGAGAGACTCAGATGAAAGGCGGTAGGCGTGAGGCGTAAGGCGTTAGGTGTGAGGTGTGAGGTGTGAGGTGTGAGGCGGTAGGCAGTAGATAGAAGATGGAATAGAAATTGTAAATTGCAAAATTATTAAACGATATTTTTAGTAGGTTTTTAGATTATCTGCAGGTTTTCCTGAGAAGTAATTTTCTCACAATAAGTGCATTTTAACGTGACATTCTTTTTCGAAATGACCTTGAATCGGGTTTTTACATTTTCATGATTGGTTATGCATTTTGGATTCACACATTTTGCGATTCCTGTAATTATGTCCGGCACTTCCACCACTTTTTTCTCCACTACTTCATAATCGCGGATAATATTTAGTTTAGCTTCAGGAGCAACAAGAGCTATTCTATTAATATCTTCATCTTCAAAAAATTTGTTGGATATTTTGATGATTGCTTTCTTTCCAAGTTTTTTACTTTCGAGGTTTGTTCCGAATGTGATTTGATTTTCAATATGATCAAGTCCCAAAATCTGGATAACCTTAAAAAGTGTTTTTGACGGGATATGGTCAATCACAGTGCCGTTTTCAATGGCGCTTACGCTTAATTGTTTTGGTTCTTTCATGGCCTTTAAAATTACTTTAAACCTAAAATTAGACACAAAATTGCTTGCCTTACATAAACTCCGTTGAGTGTCTGTTCAAAATAATAAGCTTTCGGATTACTGTCAACATCCAAATTTATTTCGTTTACACGGGGTAAAGGATGAAGAATTTTAAGGTTCGGTTTTGTATTCCAGAGCATCGAGTTCTCTAGTATATAAACATTCTTCACTTTTTCGTATTCAATAGGATCAGAAAATCTTTCGCGTTGAACTCTTGTCATATAAATTATATCCGCTTTTGAAATGATGTCGGTAAAATCAGTATGCTCATAGTATTTTAAACCTAAGTTATCGAGATATAATTTATATTCATCAGGAATTTTGAGCTCTGCAGGTGAAATAAAATTGAATGTCGTTTTCCATCTTGCCATTGCCATAAGAAGAGAATGAACTGTTCTGCCGTATTTAAGATCACCTACAAGGAAGATGTTCAGATTATCCAGAGTACCCTGTGTTTTACGTATCGAATAAAGGTCGAGCAGGGTTTGCGTAGGATGCTGGTTGGCTCCATCTCCGGCATTTATAACAGGTACTTTTGAAATCTCACTTGCAAACCTGGCACTTCCTTCCAGCGAATGGCGCATAATAATAAGATCACAGTAATTACTAACAGTTTTTATTGTATCATTAAGCGATTCTCCTTTTGATATGCTGGTACTTGATGACTCGGTAAAACCTAAAATTCTTCCCCCAAGTCTGTTAATGGCACTCTCAAAACTTAAACGCGTTCTTGTTGAAGGCTCAAAGAAAAGGGTTGCTATAACCTTACCTTCAAGAATCCTGCGCTCAGGTTCCTTTTCAAATTCCTCGGCAAGGTCGAGAATGCTCAGAATATCTTCTGTGGAAAGATCATCTATTGATACTAAGCTTTTGTTTTTCATTAAATTGACATTAATATTATGCTTTTGAACCTGCCACTATAAAGTTAACTATCATTTGTTTGATATTGATTATGATGTTGATAATTTTTAAAAACTTTTTATGATTTTTCTTGTTCATTAACAGGAGCAATTATTATATTGCTATGTTCCGATAACTTAGTCACAGCATGTTCACATAAGCTTAATCTTATTCCAGCTATAATTATACATTCGTCTCCATATTCCTGCTTTTTAATCAAAGCATTTGAATCTTTGAGTATTTTCATTACTGTATTAAGCTTTGACCATGGAAATGTCATCGAATAATAAGTGTATATATAACACTTAATTATATTGGCATTGTTCAATGCCTCCGACGCTGCGTTACGGTAGGCATTTATCAAACCCCCGGTTCCCAATAAAGTGCCTCCAAAATACCTTATTACTACAATAATAGTATTAGTTAGTTTTTTCAACCTTATTTGACCGAGAATAGGTTTGCCTGCAGTACCCGAAGGTTCATTGTCATCATACTGTCTGTAGTTATTTCCTTCAGGACCTATTATATATGCATAGCAGTGATGTCGGGCATCATGATACTTAATTCTGTAATTTTCAATTATTTTTTTCGCTTCCTCATGTGTTGAAACTGGCTGCGCAAAGCTAATAAACTTACTTCCTCGATCTTTAAATATTCCAGAAGAGACCCCGCTGACAGTAAAATATATATCTGTTTTATCCAATTCTTATTTCTAACACTCAAAATTATCAATATTATCCAACTTTAAATGAAATTATTCTGGCTGTCTGAAAAATTAATAATTTTGCACAATATTTTTAAACATCATGGTTTTAAATCTTGACGATAAAGACATTCAGAAACTGATTGTTATAGGTGACAGGATACTTATTAAACCGAAAGTGCCGCAGTCGAAAACACAAACCGGCCTTTTCCTTCCGCCTGGTGTTACTGAAAACGAGAAAGTTCAGGTTGGTTATGTTTTGAAAGTAGGTCCCGGTTATCCAATACCTTCTGTTGTTGACGATGAACCATGGAAAAATAAATCGGATGAACCTAAATATATACCGCTTCAGACTAAAGTCGGAGATCAAGCTGTTTATTTACAAAGTCAGGCTATAGAAGTAGAATTCAACAATGAAAAATATATTATTGTTCCTCAGTCAGCAATTTTGCTTCTTCTCCGCGACGAAGGACTTTTTGAATAATCCATCAGCTTTACATTAAAATCTGATTCAGCTCTTAAAGTAAAGTACGTGTAGAAATTAAGATCAATCGTCGTATAATGACAAATCTCTGAATTCCTCTCTGAAGCCGACTGTATCAGCAATCCATCTTTCCTTTTCAACTGAGGGGGGAGTGCCTTTCAATAGTGTTTCTCTCACCAGCGGATCACCTGCAAGAATATCAAAAGGCATAAGCTTCTCTTCATACTCATAAGGCGGATTTTTGAATTGTACATTCTCTCTGCCGGACGTTTTTAATATTGAATCAATTATTTCAATAGCCGTCAATACCGGACTAAATTTCTTAATGTCCGTAACATGAATTTGCAAACCATTACACCAGATGCCTGAATATTTATTGAATGCAGGTATGAAGCAATGTATTCTGAACGTACAACCTGGTATTTTTTTATTCTTGAGGTGATTCAATAATTTATATGGCTCGATGAATGGGGCGCCGAAAAGTTCGAATGGTATTGTTGTGCCTCTTCCTTCAGATATATTCATGGCTTCAAAAAGTACCATTCCCGGGTAAACAATAGCGGTGTTAAGTGTTGGCATGTTAGGAGAGGGCAGAACCCATGGAAGTCCTGTCTCATTATACAGCATTGAACGTTTCCATCCCTCCATTCTAATTATTCTAAGATCACATTTTTTTATATATTTCTCTTTTACCCATAAAGCAATTTCTCCGATTGTCATTCTGTGGCACAATGGTATTGACGCGCCTCCAACAAAAGTAAAATGGTCTTCTCTGAGCAATGGGCCATCAAAATCAATTGCAGCTATCGGATTAGGCCTGTCTAAGACAACAACAGGTATGTTATTTTCAGCACACGCTTCCATGCAGTTCTTTAATGTCCATACATACGTATATAAACGTGCCCCGACATCTTGCATATCTGCAATTAGAAAATCAATAAGACCAAGCATTTTCTTATCGGGTTTTCTCAGTTTTCCGTATAGACTGAAAACAGGAACTCCATAAACAGGGTGAGGATAACCTTCCCATTCGATCATGTTATCCTGGGTTTGTCCAAATAATCCGTGTTGTGGACCAAAAATTGCACTCATTCTACAATTACTGTTGCTACCGAAAATATCGGTTATGTGATTGAAATCCGGAGTTATACTCGGGGCATGACATAAAATACCAGCCCTCTTGCCTTTGAATTCAGCAGGAAATTTTTCAAGAAAAACCTGCAAACCCGTTTTTACCATATTGATGAAAGATTAATAATAAAGTGAAATTAATTTTACCGGTAAATTAATTATTATTGTATTCTTAAAAAATGCCTTAAAAAGAATTTAATGATTATAACTGGTGAGTAAAAAAATTTGATTTTTCTGTGATGTTAGTATATAAATTTTAAAGAATACGCAATTAAATAACAAATATATAAATGATTTATTATTAAAAAGATAAGTAAGATGAAAAACAAGTTTTTATTCTGTTTCGTTTTATTGAGCATTTTAGTACTTTCTTCCGATATAGTACTTAATGCACAATCGGTTAAATTTAAAAAACGACCGGTAAATGTAATACTGTTTATCGGAGATGGTATGGGGCCAGCACAGGTTTCAGCAGGAATGGTTCGCAGTGATAATACTTTTGTTTTAAAACTTTTTAAGTATGCAGGTTATTGTACTACTTCTTCATTCGACCGATATATAACTGATTCGGCAGCAGCTGGAACTGCTATCGCTTGTGGAGTGAAGACAAGAAATGGCATGATAGGCATGGGGCCTGATTCTGTAGCGGTTGCTTCTATTATGGAAGTTGCAAAAAAGAATGGACTTGCTACAGGGCTTGTGAGTACAAGTGCGATTACGCATGCCACTCCTGCTTCATTTATAGCTAAAAACTCCGGACGCGGCAATTATGAAGATATTGCTCTTGATTTTATGAACGGTGTAATAGATGTTTTTATTGGAGGCGGCTTAAATCATTTCAGTAAACGAAAAGATGGGAAAGACCTTACCGAACAGTTGCGTGCCAACGGCTATGATGTTGTCTATACTCTCGACGAACTTAAAAAATCTAATTCCTTACGGATAGCAGGACTTCTCGATACGGTTCACATGGCAAAATCAACTGAAGGACGATTCGGAATGCTTGCCGAGATGACAGACAAAGCAATTGAAACATTGAGCAAAAACAAAAAGGGATTCGTTCTTATGGTCGAAGGGTCACAAATAGATTTTGCCGGCCATGAAAGGAATCTTGACTGGAATGTGTCGGAAGTTCTTGATATGAATGTTGCAATTTCGGTAGCTTATGATTTTGCTGAAAAAACAGGCAATACGCTTGTTGTGGTTACTGCCGATCATGAAACAGGCGGACTGGCTCTTACAGGCGGAGACCTGATAAAGAAGTCAATTAATGGAGTATATGCCACCGGAAATCATACAGCAGTAATGGTGCCAGTTTTTTCATACGGCCCGGGTGCCGAAAAATTCACAGGCATAATTGACAATACCGATTTCTTTCCTTCATTTAGAGAACTTTTACGACTTAAGTAAAAGAAATTATATATAAGATAATGTCACAGGCCACTAAAAAGTCAAATAATAGTGAATTAAATCTGCTACCACTAGTGGAAGAATTTTATTCAATCCAGGGCGAAGGTTTCCATACAGGTAAACCTGCATATTTTGTCAGACTTGGCGGCTGTGATACCGGCTGCCACTGGTGTGACTCACCTTATACATGGAACCATGACATTCACTCTCTGGTGGCAGTTGACAATATAATTAAGAATGTAATCAATTCCGGCACGAATTCTGTTGTAGTAACTGGCGGAGAACCTCTTATGTGGAATCTCGATTATCTATGCAGATGCCTGAAAGATAATAATGTAATGACATTTCTTGAAACATCCGGAGTTTATAGTATGAGCGGTATATGGGACTGGATTTGTCTCAGTCCTAAGAAAAACAGGCCACCGCTCAAAACATTTTACAACATTGCAAACGAACTGAAGATAATTATTGAGAATGAAGACGATTTTAAATGGGCTGAGACATGCCGCAGTAAGGTAAATAATAATTGTATATTGTACCTTCAACCGGAATGGAACAAATTCAAAACAATAACACCAATAATCGTAGATTATCTAAAGAAAAATACTTCATGGAGAATTTCCTTACAAACTCATAAGTTTATGAATATTCCATAAAGTGGCAAAAGTTAATACAATATTATTAACTGCGGTTCTTTTATTTACTGCAAACTTGTTGTCAGGGCAACAGCGTTATCATACAAACTCAAACAGAGCCTTGAATGCATACATCTCGGGTAAACGGCAGTATGATTTTCTATATTTTGAAAGTGCTGAAAAATATTTAAAGGATGCTATAAACTATGACAAAGAGTTTTATGAAGCCTATGCTCTTCTCGGGGAGTTGATGTTTAAGACCAGAAGATACAACGAATCATCAAAATATTATCGCGAAGCTATAAAAATAGATTCGCTTTTCTCTAAGTCTATTTTTTTTGATCTTGCAAGTGTTGAATTATATTCCGGACAATACGATAAAGCCTTATCTCATTTTAAAGCTTATCTTGAACTTAATCCGGAAAATGAAACTAACAGAGCTTTTGCAGCAAAAAGTATCGGTGATTGTGCGTTTGCGGTGGAGGCAATAAAACAACCGGTACCATTTAATCCTGTCAATCTCGGTGATTCAATCAATACGCCAAATGATGAATATTGGCCTTCTATTACTGTTGACGGTTATATGTTAATGTTTACCCGGCAGGAAAGAACTCCGGGGAAATCAAATTTAAGGAATCAGGAGGATTTTTATATTAGTATTCAACGGGATGGCCAATGGAGCAAGGCATTCAATGCCGGTTCCCCTCTTAATACTCCACAAAATGAAGGCGCCCAAAGTGTAACTTCCGACGGCACCGGAATTTATTTTACTGCCTGCGACAGACCTGGGGGACTTGGCAGATGTGATATTTATTATTCGTCGTTCGACGGCAAAAAATGGTCACAACCTGTAAATGTAGGCGCTCCGGTTAATAGTAATTACTGGGAGGCACAGCCGTCAATAAGCTCAAATGGAAAAATGCTTTTCTTTGCAAGTAATCGCCCCGGCGGAGAAGGAGGAATGGACCTTTGGTATTCGGTTATGACTCCGGATGGAAAATGGGGAATTCCTAAAAATCCAGGGAAAATAATAAACACACAGTATGATGAGATGTCGCCTTTTATCCACTTTGACGGTAAGACACTTTATTTTTCATCGAACGGGAATATAGGAATGGGAGGACATGACATTTTCTTTTCGGTAATGAATGACGATACTACATGGACTCCACCTGTAAATTTAGGATATCCCATAAATACATATAATGATGAACTTGGACTGATTATTGATGCATCCGGAGCTAAAGGCTACTTTTCCACCATAAGAGACGAAAAAAGGGGGAAAGATATTTTTTGTTTTGATTTGTATGACGAAGTTAGACCAAAACCTGTTTCATACTTCAAGGGCACCGTGCTGGATAAAGAAACGGGGAAGCGGTTATCGGCAGATTATGAACTTGTAAATCTCAAAAATGGTATTGTTCTTTCAAGTGGTACAACAGGTATAGACGGAAATTTCCTTTTATGCCTTCCTGCAGGTGCAAATTACGGCCTTAATGTGAACAAGCCAGGATACATGTTTTACTCTGATAACTTTATGCTCGAGGAAATTCATACAGTTTCCCATCCATATATTAAACATGTAATTCTTACACCAATTAAAACGGGTGAATCAATTCTGCTTTCAAATGTTTTTTTTGATTTTGACTCATGGGAGTTAAAGCCGGAATCAATTATTGAGTTAAAGAAATTATATAAGCTTCTTATTGATAACCCTTTAATAACTGTGGAAATAGTAGGTTATACCGATTCAATAGGAACAAAGGAATATAACCAGACTCTTTCAGAAAAGAGAGCAAAATCAGTTGTTGACTTTCTTGAAAGTATGGGGATAATGAAGGAAAGGCTTTCATATAGAGGCTATGGTGCTTCATTGCCGGTTGCAGATAATCTCACCGCCGAGGGACGCAGTTTGAACAGAAGAACTGAAGTGAGAATAACTGGCGATGGGAAGAAATAAAAATGAGACCTGTTAAAGGTCTCATTTTTCTAACCGCTTGTTTTTATTGTTGCAGACAATTAATATGACTGGTTCTTAGATCAAATTATAATTCTCTTGTTATTGTGTTTGTTAATCAGAATGGAAGAAGAGTCTGCTTTTTTAGATGGAATACTGAAATATAAGCCCGACCCTGATACTTCGTTGCTTACAATCCATATTTTACCGCCCATAATATTCACAATTTTCTTTGAAACCGTAAGATTAATTATCGCAGTAATATCGTCATATTTTCTCATAGCCTCATTTAAGTCTTCAGAATTAAGCAATTCGGCATTTTTTAGAAAAGAGTTTCCGGTATCGAGAACATAAAAGGTGATGATTCCATTTGCACGCCTGCAGCCAATTTTAATATATCCTGACTTTGTATTGTTTAAAGCATTAACAAACAAGTTTCGCAAAACTCTTTTTACTCTGTTCGCATCAACATAAATATCATCGCTACAATTAGGCTGACTTTCAAAAATAAGAGCCAGTTCATCATTGCCCTGTCGGTTATGGACAGCCCTGAGTTCAGTCTTAAGTTCATTTACAAGGCTGTCCAGACTACAAGTTGCCGGTTCGGCTTTTGAATTACCCGTATCAATTATTGCCGAATCGAAGAAATTATCAAAAAGAAACATTAGCTGGTCACAGGAACTTAATATGTGATTACTGAATTCTTTTTTTTCTTCTTCACTGAAATTACCACTATTCATCAGGAAAGAAAATGCCACAATGGAATTCATGTGGGTTCTCATTTCATGCGACATTCCTGATAATATTCTGGGGCAATCGAACATACTTTTTATCTTAACTAATCCGGAATTATTACACTTGTTTTCCGATTTCTCTAATTCACCATTTTCCAAAATCTCACGATAACTCATTATACTCTCCCTTTTTATTTTTCCCGACCTTTACAATCAATATTTCATCTACTTCAGGCGAACTCAACTTTTTCTTTTAATCTTTTCCTGATTTGTTTTAAGTAAATTTATTTTATTTTTTTAAGTATAACCGATGCTTTTTTACTGAATGCATTCCCTGTATTTTTGATTGAAAGCAGTTCATTTCTTGCTGCATCGGCCTGTCCGGTTTTGATGTAACATAAAGCACGGTACCATCTTGCATTATCAAGGTAATAATTATTACCGTCGTTGATCACTGTTGAAAACGCCTTCTCGGCTTCGTCGAACCTGTTGTTTTTCATCTCCGACACACCATAAACCATATAGGCTTCCATGTGTCCGGGTCTGTTATTGAGATATTCCCTTAAAAGGACAGATGCACTTTCAAAATCATTTTCACTGTAAAGCACCAGCGCATTCTTATATAATTTGCCGATATTGTCGGTCAGGGCAATAGTGCTACGTTCAAGGCTTCCGCTGTTGTAAACAGTGAAATAGTCGTTATAAACCGAGTCGGGTGATGAATTTTTGTTACTCAGAAAAAATAAGCTTCCGACGACTATTAAACCTGTTAGTACCGCTGCCGACCTGAAAGCTGTTTTTTTATGGTTCAGTTTAACGGCTTCACGCTCTTGTCTGTCAGTTTCTATTTTTGCCAGCTTATTGCGCAGTTCTATAATATCATGCCTCCGAAGAGTATCATCGGTTTTCCTCCTGATGGTAACCTCTTTCTGAAGAAATTCATTGCCATTGAGTTCTTTCTCAAACCAAGTCTTCTCCTGCCGGTCCATCTCACCAGCCAGATACCTTTCAATAAAATAGGAATAATCAATTGATTTCATTTTTGTTGTTTATTGTTATTTATACATTTTTTTAATATATTTATATTGCTTATATTAATTTTGGCATACCCAAATGACAATTTGTCATTTTTCTGTATACTTTTTTCTGTATACTTTATCCAATCATAAACAATTAATAATTAACAATTGTAATAAAATAAAATATGTTAATATATTTAAATCAAATCTCTATTACCATATATTTTATTTATATACAACCCTTTTATAATTTATAAAATACTTTTTTATAAAACTTTATATAACTATTATATAGAGAATTATTTTAAAACATTCTCATTTCCCTGCCATATATGAGAGTTCACACTCTACCATCCCGGTAAAATAAACACACTCCTTTTTATTGTGGGTTTTTACCGGCTTCAAATTCCTGATGCTCTCGTTACATAGTTTGCAGAGAAAAGAAAGCTTTTATTCACCTTAAAGCTACATAGTGTTTACTTTATACCTGAATAAAAACCTTCCTTTCTCCTGCATACTTATGAAACAGGACTTTTATAACACTTTCTTAAATGCACTCCCCGGTACACTTATTTCAAAAAACTTCTGCTATTAATAATTTATATAAATATTATAGTTTCGGTTTAGGCGGTTCTGTCGGCGGATTTGTAGGATCACCTGGCCCACCAATAAAATCTCCACCGCGTATTGTTCTCATTTCTTCTGCTGTCAGTTCGAACATTTCATAAAAATTGAAATCTTTTTTAAGTTCCTTGTTTTTCATAGCTGGTTTCTTTTTAATGTTAATAAATACTTTTACGGGTAATTGATTTACACCTATACATACCACAACAAGGCATTTTGTGACACAAAAAAATGTTAAAAAATATTAAAATTTATTAATGTATTAAATATCAAATATTTATATAATTTATAAACACAGTAAAAATTCTTAATTAAATTAAATCTTATAATCTTATAACTTTTAATCTTTATATCTTTATATCTTTATATCTGCATGATATTATTCATAGATTGTGAATACTGTTATCAGATATTGTACAATATTCTTATACCTGTTTGCTTTTACATCATCTGCCGAAGCTACCGGAACCAGCTCAGTACCTATTGCCTTCCACCTTCCGCCTTTAAATGTCATATCTGATACAATAGAAACAAATCAAAATTTGGAACTTGAGATTATATGCGAAAGGTTTGAAGACGTTTTCAGTAAAAATGACTTAAATAAAATCAGACTTTACTCCGACAGTTTGATTATATTTTTGAATTCGCAACGCATTACCGACACACTCCTGCTGGCAAAAGCATACTATTTTGCAGGTGCATCATTGGCAAATACCCGCAGAGAAATAGCTTCATTAATATATTTTAATATTGCTTTAAATTTACTTAATAAATATCATGATGACTATTTAAAAGTTCGTGTTCTTAATTTTGCAGGATATGCTTCAAATAAAATTGGAGACCATCTTAAATCGAACGATTATTTCACACAATCTCTCGAAATAAAAATAAAAATTTCCGGTGAAAATTCGCCTGATCTGATTCCGGTTTATATTTCTCTTGGCATAGCAAAAATAAATATCCGTGACTATGAAGGGGCTATAGAAGTATTTGACAATACATTATCGCTTTTGAAACGAATAAATTTTAATCCTGATCCTGCAGATCTTGCTTTGCTTTACCAGAACAAAGGCGTTGCCCTTGCGAATATTCTGGAATTCAAGCAGGCAATTACAAATTTACTGAAAGCCCTCGATATATATGAAACAAGCCTGCCTTTCGACGACAAAGAATTGAACCTTGTTAACAACATAGCAACTTCTTATTTCTATCTAAAAGATTACCGCAGATGTATTGAGTTTTTTGAAAAAGGATATAACATGGCTTCAGGTGTTTATACTCTGGCATCGCAGGAACTATTAAAAAATTATGCTTTTGTACTTGGAAGGCTTGGAGATAAGGAGAAAGGTCTTAAGATACTGGAAGATGCTCTGAACAGATTTAAAAGACATTACACTGAGAATTCGAGAGAATACATTGAACTGCTGGTGAATTATGCCGGATATATTAGAGAAAATAAACTGGATAAAGAAAAGCCTTTCCAGATATATAAGTCATGTTATAATTATCTCCAAAAACATCCATGGAATGTCAATCTGCATAACAGTATCACGCTTGGTTACATTTATGCTCTTATTGATAACGGCAAATTGCAGGAAGCGCTTGATTCTACAGCTTCGATTCTTTACAGGAATGCCGGACTTAAGGCTCCGCAAGATTATATTTCGAATCCGGATATTTCATATTTAAAGAATGATAAAACAACGATGGACATATTAAGTGCGAAATATATTGCATTGCTCGAGCTTTCAGAAGTTACCGACGATTTTCAGGCGTTAGAAGGTTCTGCCGCCACTGCAGAGCTCATGGTCAATATTCTGGAAAAGATCAGACTCAGGGCAGGAGAGGAGGAAAGCCGAATCCTCCTTGGTGAGCGTTACAGAGATGCTTATTTGTTTGCCATCGAAAGTTTTAAGCGCTTTTATGAACAAACAGGCAACAAAGAGTGTTTTGAAAAAGTTTTTGAATATTCCGAAAAAAGCAAAGCAGCCTGTCTTCTTGCCTCAATACGTGAAAACAAGGGGCTTAGAGCCTATGTACCTCCGGCTCTTGCGGACCTCGAAAAAAAATTGAGCATCAGGATAGGATACTTCGAAGCCAGAATAAATCAGGAAAACAGTAAAAATGAACCTAACAGGGAAAATCTGAAGATATGGAATGAAGCACTTATCGAGGCCACTTCGAAAAGAGATTCACTTATCAATGTATTCGAAAAGAATTATCCGGATTATTACAGATTGAAATATAACACGAAAGTCATTTCATATAAATTGCTCCCCGCAATTGCAGGCAAAAAGACAAATTTCATAAGTTATATATCGGCCGATACAACATTATATATAATTGTTGTAAACAGTAAGAACAATGTTATTACTACAGTGCCTGCCGATAGTGGTTTATTCTCTGACATAATATTTTTCCGTAATATGCTTTCGAAGCCCGACGCCGAAAGAGATGCACGGGAAGATTTCAGGCTCTTTCAGGAGAAAGGCTACAAATTGTATTTATCTCTTATTGATCCTGTGAAAAAATATTTCATTTCCAACAGGTTGATAATTTCACCAGATAAAGAGCTCTCTTTTATTCCGTTCGAGGCGTTTTTAACCGCCAATAACAGAGATACAAGTCTTTATCATAACAGGCTTCCGTTTTTAATGAATAATTATGACATTTCCTATACCTATTCGGCAACACTGCTTTCGGAGGCAGGTAATGGAAAACCTTCTCTTTTCAATAATGCCCTTGTTTTTGCACCTATATATAAATCGCCTTTGTATCTTGATTCTATGAACATTGCCAGGCAGGAAGGTTATTTTCCGAGGCAGGTCCTTTTACCCTTGAAGTATGCAGGGGAGGAAGCCAACTATGTTTCAAGAACAGTTCATGGTAAGCTATTCATGGGGGCAGAGGCTACAAAGCAAGCTTATATAAATGAAGCAGGGAAATATGATATAATACATCTTGCCATGCATACAATTATTGATGAAAACTCTCCGGTTAATTCAGGAATGATTTTTTCAGGATCGGCCGATTCGGTGAACAATATGTATTTAAGGCAATATGAAGTATATGGTGTCCCACTCGATGCTAAAATGGTTGTACTCAGTTCTTGTTATACAGGTTCAGGCACCATGTATGCAGGGGAAGGTGTGTTGAGCTTTGCAAGAAGTTTTCTTCTTTCGGGAAGTAAATCAGTTGTAATGTCTTTATGGGAAGTTGATGACAGATCAGGGGCAGAGATGATGAAATCATTCTATAAAAATATCAAGATAGGAATGAATAAAAGCAACGCTCTTCGGAAAGCCCGACTGAGTTATCTCGAACAGGCTGATATGCAGCATTCTCTTCCTTATTTTTGGGTAAATCTGGTTATTTATGGCGACTACAAACCGTTGTTTATTCCTGTTTATTTCAGGATTCTGTTATTGATAATAATTGCCGCTCTTGCATTTTTATTTTATTTTCATTTTCATTTAAAGAAGCGCTGATATTCAATAAATTCGGGATCGGATTTAATTAATTCAACAATTGCCTCCTTGCACAGGTATTTTTTTCTTCTTGAATAATTCTCATTTCTGAAATTCATTTTTATGGCAATCTCTTCAAAAGATAATCCATCGTAATACAATTTCAATATCTGCTGGCAATCGGGTTTAAGTTTGTTAAAAGCCCTGGTTACAACTTTCATAAAAATAGGATCAGATAAATTATCTTCATCATTTTCGTCCGCCAGATCAAAATTGAGACTTTCTCTTTTTATCACTCGTCTTAACTGGTGTCCCCATATATTTCTGGCTAATGTGAAAAAGTATCCTTTCAGGTCGGTTGTGAGTTTGAAATCATCTTCACATATTTTCTGATATAATGAAATAATAGCTTCCTGAAAAACATCTGATACATCATCATTAGTTCCGCTGTAACTGAGCACATGTTCTTTCACCATCATGTAATAGTTGTCATACAGATAATTGAGTGCCTTTTCGTCTTGCCGTCGAATTCCT
Source organism: Bacteroidales bacterium (assembly GCA_018056245.1). Classification (GTDB taxonomy): domain Bacteria; phylum Bacteroidota; class Bacteroidia; order Bacteroidales; family VadinHA17; genus LD21. The sequence goes on along the minus strand of JAGPFZ010000002.1, from coordinate 62,355 downwards.
TCAATTAAATCATTATCTGATAATTTCTTTAACAACCTAAGTCAGAATGCTATTGTATACTGACAAATATAATACTTCCCATAATAGAAGGGAAATTAATCAAAACAAATCAATAGTTCCAATATTATAATCAATGCTGAATGCGTTTAAATTTTGTTATTCAGGATTAATTTATCATATTCATATTCTCCAAAAATTTGTTTTTAACGTAAAAGTCAATGCTCTTTTTTAAAATTAAATATCTTTACGAGAGATAAAGAGATGAAAAGCAGTTATGTCATTCCCCTTTGTACGGCAACCTGATACGATGGACTGTGGCCCTGCCTGTCTTAAGATGGTGGCAGGATATTACGGAAAGAATTTCTCGCTTGAAAACTTGCGTAAAAGGTGTTATATAACAAGAGAAGGGGTTTCCTTTCTTGGGTTATCAGAAGCTGCCGATTCACTTGGATTCAGGACAATAGGTGTAAAGATACCTTTCAATACTTTTCTTTTAAACGTGCCTCTTCCTTGTATCGTTCACTGGAAACAAAGACATTTTGTAGTTGTTTACAAAACATCCGATAAATATATCTGGGTTGCCGATCCTGCCCTTGGACTTATACGCTATTCTCACGATGAATTTAAAAAAAACTGGGCAGGCACGGTTATTGACGGTGAGCCTGTAGGCCTTGTTTTGATCATGGAACCTACGCCTGCTCTTTATTCTATAGGAGAGGACGAAAAACCTAAAGGTGGATTCAAGTTCCTCTGGAAATATTTCAAGCTTTACAAAAAATATATATACCAGCTTATCATTGGATTATTTCTTGGCAGTCTTATCCAGCTCGTTATTCCTTTTCTTACACAGGCGGTTATTGACATTGGAATCAACAACAACGATATTGGATTTATTTATCTGATACTCTTTGCTCAACTCGCACTTGTTGCAGGTCGTTTTTCTGTGGAGTATATACGAAGCTGGCTTCTGCTTCATATCGGTACACGTATTAATGTAGCCATTATTTCAGGTTTTCTTCAGAAGCTTATGGCATTACCGATATCATATTTCGACACAAAACTCACCGGTGATATTCTTCAGAGAATTGACGATAATAACAGAATCGAGGATTTTCTGACATCTGCCTCGCTAAATATTATTTTCTCGTTTTTCAATGTTATTATCTTCGGCATAGTGCTTGCAATTTTCAATTTGAGAATTCTTGCAATTTTCCTGACCGGAACAGCTTTGTATATTCTGTGGGTATCACTTTTCATGAAACGAAGAGCCATTCTTGACTACCAGAGGTTTCATCAAATGTCGGCAACAAATAATAAACTTATTCAGATTGTAAATGGCATGCAGGAAATTAAGCTCACACAAAGTGAATTACATAGACGGTGGGAGTGGGAAAATTTGCAGGCAATTCTTTTTCGTATCAGAATTAAGGGATTGAGTCTGCTTCAATACCAGAGTGCTGGAGCAACTCTTATAAACGAAATAACAAATATTCTGATAACGCTTGTATCAGCAATGTCAGTCATAAAAGGTCAGATGACTCTTGGCATGATGCTGGCCGTTCAATTTATTATCGGTCAGCTCAATGTTCCTGTAAACCAGCTTATATATTTTTTCAGAGTTTCTCAAGATGCAAAACTAAGTCTCGACAGGCTTTCGGAGGTTCATTCAATGGATGAAGAAGAAGCGGCGCCCGAAGCCAAAGTAAAGAAAATACCTGAGCACAAGGATATTTATATAAATAATCTTTCTTTCCAGTATGAAGGTCCCAGGTCACCTTTTGTGCTCAAAGATATCGACATGGTTATAAGAGAGAATAATGTAACAGCCATTGTTGGAACAAGCGGAAGTGGGAAAACAACCCTTCTTAAAATGATACTTGGCTTCTATAAGCCTGTTGCAGGTGAAATTATTGTAGGCGATATAAGGCTGGAGAATATAAGTTTAAAAACCTGGCGAAAAAAAGTAGGAGTCGTTATGCAGGATGGTTATATATTTGCTGATACAATTGCTGCCAATATAGCACCCGGAGTAGAGGAAATTGATGAGGAAAGGCTTTATGCAGCGGCTGAAATGGCTAACATAAGAAGTTTTATAGAATCGCTTCCACTTGGTTATAATACGAAAGTAGGTATGAACGGACATGGATTGAGTGAAGGCCAGAAGCAACGCTTACTAATTGCCAGAGTGGTTTATAAAAATCCCGAAATTATTATTTTAGATGAAGCCACAAACTCACTCGATGCCAATACCGAAAAAGTGATTGTCGGCAATATGAAAAGCTTCTATAAAGGTAAAACCGTGATAGTAGTTGCTCATAGGCTCAGTACCGTTCGTGAGGCCGATAAGATAGTTGTTCTTGATAGCGGACATATTACAGAATCCGGAACTCATGAAGAACTGATTAAAAAAGAGGGTGCATATTATAGTTTAATTAAAAACCAGCTTGAACTTGGAAACTGAAGCCGGAAAAAATACGAATCGGGCAAAACACGAAATCAAATATTCCGAGCCAGTCGAGGAAATAATGGGCACTCCGCCACCCAGGATTTTAAGATGGGGCACAACGGTTCTTTTCATCCTGTTTGCTCTTTTCTTTCTTTTCTCATGGCTGGTAAAATATCCGGATGTTGTGGCCTCCCCAGTTGAAATAACGACTGAAAATCCTCCTGTAGGAGTAATGTCCAAAACAACCGGACGCATAATGCTGCTTATGGTATCCGATAAAGAACATGTAAAAGCAGGACAAATTCTGGCTGTTATGGAAAACCCTGCATCGTTCGACGAGATAATAAAATTGAAAGCATTCATAGATACATTCAATATATACCGTGAGAGCTTCGCTCTTAGTTCGGTCCTGGATCTTTCAGAATTGGGAGAGCTTCAGTCCAGTTATGAAACATTTCATAAGGCACTCTCCGACCTACTCAACTTTGTGTCGAACGACTATTACGGAGCTAAGATAAAAGCTGTTAACAGAGAAATTAAAGAACTCGAAACGTATTTATCGCGATTACAGGTTAAAGAAAAATTGTACGTTGAGAATTATTTTCTTGAACTTAACAAATTCAGACGCGACTCTGCTCTTAATGCCGGAAAAACCATACCCACGGCTGAACTTGAAAAATCCAGACAGGCCCTGATAATGCAGCAGATAGAACTGCAGAATGTTCGTGTTGATATTTCTTCAGGAAATATTGAAATTGCAACAAGAAGAGAATTGATTGACGAATATTCCATAAAACGGACTGAAGAATATAAAAATCTTCTTAATTCGCTTAAAGAAACTTTTAAAAATCTAAAAGCCGCTCTTAGTATATGGGAAAATAATTATTTAATTGTTTCACCTGTCGACGGTATTGTGACATTTTCAAGATACTGGTCGGAGAATCAGCTTGTAAAAAAGGAAGAACCTGTTTTATCGGTTGTACCTGAAAATCCCGGAAAATATATTGGAAAGGTAAATCTTAAAATGCATAAATCAGGAAAGGTAAAAGAAGGGCAAATTGTACATATTAAGCTTTCAGGATATCCATATATGGAATACGGAATGCTGAGAGGGAGAGTACATTCAAAATCGCTGGTTCCTGCTGGAGATTCATATCTTATTGAAATTGAACTTGAAAATGGACTCACTACACTTTATAACAGGAATCTTGAATTCACACAAAATATGACAGGAGTGGCTGAAATAATTACAGACGACAGAAGCCTTCTTGAAAAAATGATTTATCCTTTCAGATATTTTATTTCGAGGAATAAAAGATAATTCAGAACTTACTTTTTTAAATAAGGTTCATAGTCATCATCTTCTTTTTTACTGATATTTTCATGGTCGCCTGAATTCTGTTTCCTTACTTTACGAACAATGAAAACCACAATAAAACCAATCGCCAGAATTATATAAAACTGATTTTCCATTCTTTATACAAAGAATAATGCTTCTTTCAAAGGTAATCACATTTTGTTTATATTGAAAATTTTTAATAATCTTTCTCAATCTAAAAATTGTTTTGAATGAAGAATATTGTTTCCCGATTTTGAAACTTATATGTCATTATTTGTATTAATACTTTGAGTTTAATTAAATAATCAATAATTTCGTACCCTAAAAATTCCAGAGAGACATTAATGGAGTTTTAAATGTTATTTCGTTGAAAATGGGATTAAAATGATTGAAAAAGATCCGAATGATTCTGTTCATAATGAACAATTCGCAGCATCAGTTGATGCCGGCGAAAATACTGAAACTCCTTCCATGCAGATAAATGAATCTGTTCAGCAGTTGTCCAATGATGAAAGTCAAGAGTTTCCATTAGTGCCGGAAGCCAAAACGGAAATGAATCAAAAACCGGAGAACGAAAAATTAAAGGGTGAAAATAAAGATTTCGACGTATCACAAATCATTCCTGTTTCAGATGAAAAAAATATTCAAGAATTTGATTTAATTGAAAATGTAGAAGAAATCGAACTTCCCCCTGTTGACTATTCAGGATATTCAAAATCCGAACTTGTTGAAACTCTCGAGTTAATAATTGAAAACAGACCTCCCAACGAAATAAAGGATGATGTTGAACGCATTAAAGCTCTATTCAATAAGAAAATTAAACAGGAAGCCGAAGAGAGAAAGAAGAATTTTCTTGAAAGTGGTGGAAAAATTGAAGATTACAGAATTTATGTTGATCCGCTCGAGCAGCGTGTGAAAGAACTTCTGGAGAAATATAAATCAAAGAAGACTGATTTCGGGAAAATTCAGGAAGCTGAAAAACTCGAGAATCTAAGAAAAAAATATGAAATAATTGAAAAAATAAAAGATCTGGTAAACAGAGAAGAGTCTATAAATAAAACATTTCAGGAGTTCAGGATACTTCAGGATGAATGGCATTCCATTGGAATTGTACCACAGAATGCGCTTAAAGAGCTATGGGATAATTACCACCATGCAGTTGAGATTTTTTACGATTATATTAAAATTAACAAAGAACTCCGCGATCTCGACCTTAAAAAAAATCTAGAAGCAAAAGTAAGACTTTGTGAAAAAGCTGAAGAATTGATGCTTGAACCGAATCCGGTCGTTGCATTCCGCAAATTGCAGGATTATCATAATGCATGGCGGGAAATTGGCCCGGTACCTCATGAATCGAAAAATGAAATATGGGAGAGATTCCGTGAAATTACAAATACAATAAATCAACGACATCATCAATATTTTGAAAAACAAAAAGAAGAACAAAGAAAAAATCTTGAATCAAAAATAGCTCTCTGCGAAAAAATTGAGGAGATTAACAGGGAAGAAATTAAAACTTTTAAAGATTTTGAGGAAAAAGCTCGAATAGTTATAGATTTACAAAAGATGTGGAGAACTATAGGATTTGCGCCAAAAAAACAAAATAACAAAATATATCAGCGGTTCAGGGAGGCATGCGATACCTTCTTTGAAAAGAAAAGGAGCTTTTATGCCGACAATAAGGAAATTCAAATGAATAATTTTCAGCGGAAGACAGAATTATGTATTCAGGCTGAAGCTATGCAGGAAAGTACCGATTGGAAAGCAACAACAGAAGCATTTATAAAACTTCAGAAAGAGTGGAAAGAAATAGGTCCGGTACCAAGAAAATACTCAGAAAAAATTTGGAAAAGGTTTAGAAAAGCTTGCGACAATTTTTTTACCAGAAAAGCCGAATATTTTGCAAGCCTTGATAACTCGTATGAAAATAACCTTAAAGCCAAAGAGGAACTTATTGCTCAGCTTGAATCTTTTGAAGCCGGGAACGATGTGCAGGAAGCATTTAAGCGCCTTAAAGAAATTCAAAAAAGATGGACCGACATAGGTTTTGTTCCATTTAACCGTAAAGAAGAAATCAATAACCGCTATCGTAATGCATTGAATAAACAATTTGATAAGCTTAAAATTGGAGATGAAGACAGAAGTATTCTGAAATACCGGACAAAACTCGAAACGATGAAATCGAATGCAAGGTCGTTTCGCAAGATAAGTAATGAAAGAGAAAAATTCATTTCGAAAATAAAACAGCTTGAAAATGATATTGTTCTGTGGGAAAATAATATTGGCTTTTTTGCAAAATCACCGAATGCGGAAACTATGATAAAAGAAGTGGAAGAAAAAATAAAAAATGCCAAAAAAACTATAAAGACACTGGAAGAGAAAGTAAAATTGATTGACCAGATGAGTAATGAAGAATAGCCTTAATTCAACTATTACAGAAAATTATTAATATTTTAAAAATTGACTGAAGTAAAATACGTATTTGTCACAGGAGGTGTAGCTTCTTCACTGGGGAAGGGAATAATATCGGCTTCTCTGGCGAAGCTACTCCAGGCTCGCGGATATTCAGTAACTATTCAGAAACTCGATCCATATATAAATGTAGATTCTGGAACTCTTAATCCCTATGAACATGGTGAATGTTATGTGACACTCGATGGAGCCGAAACGGACCTCGACCTTGGCCATTATGAAAGATTCCTGAATATCCCTACAACCCAGGCAAATAACGTGACAACCGGAAAAGTATATCAGACTGTTATAAATAAGGAACGCAGAGGCGATTATCTGGGAAAAACAGTCCAGGTTATACCTCATATCACAGATGAAATAAAACGAAGGATAAAACTTGTAACTCTGGGGAAAAAATTCGATATCGTGTTTACCGAAATCGGAGGAACAGTTGGCGATATAGAATCACTTCCATATATCGAGGCTGTTCGTCAAATGAAATGGGAACTCGGACAGAAAAACTGCATAGTTATTCATCTTACACTTGTTCCCTATTTATCAGCTTCAGGAGAACAAAAAACAAAACCTACACAACATTCTGTTAAGGCTCTGCTCGAAGCAGGAATTCAACCTGATGTTCTCGTTCTGCGAACAGAAAAGTCTCTTTCAGAAGATATTAAAAAGAAAGTTGCACTTTTCTGTAATGTCGAGGAATATGCTGTTGTTGAATCAGTTGATGTTTCAACTATTTATGAAGTGCCTATACGAATGCTTCAAGAAAAGCTCGACCAGACAGTCCTTCGCAAATTAGATCTTCCTCCTGGCCATGATCCTGATTTGAAAGAATGGTATGAATTTCTTGAAAGGATTAAAAATCCGGAATATAATATTAATGTAGGGCTTATTGGAAAATACGTCGAACTTCACGACGCATATAAATCTATATCTGAGTCGTTTGTGCATGGAGGTTCGGCTAATAAGTGCTGTGTCAATACAAAACTTATTTCATCAGAGAGTATTAATGAAACAAATGTCACCGAAATCCTTAAAGATCTTGACGGAATTCTTATTGCTCCTGGCTTTGGATCACGTGGAATTGAAGGTAAGATTATAACAGCAAAGTATGCCAGGGAAAACAATATTCCTTTTTTTGGCATCTGCCTTGGGATGCAATGCGCAGTTATTGAATTTGCAAGAAATGTACTGGGCTTTTCAGATGCACATACGACAGAAATTGACCATAAAACAAAATATCCAGTAATAGACTTGATGCAAGAACAGAAAAATATAACTTATATGGGCGGGACAATGAGGCTGGGCGGCTATAAATGCATACTCGACACCAACTCACGGGCTTACAGGATTTATGGCACAAGTGAAATTATTGAACGACATAGACACAGGTATGAGTTCAATAACAAATATCTTGATGAATTTGTAAAAAAAGGAATGATTCCAGCCGGCATAAACCCTGAATCAAATCTTGTAGAGATCATGGAACTCCCTTCACACAGATGGTTTACAGGGGTGCAATTCCATCCGGAATACAGCAGTACCGTTGTTAAGCCTCATCCTCTTTTCATCGATTTCATAAGGGCATGTATAGAATACAACAATGAGAAAAATGCTAGTAATTAAATCATGGACAAGAACACAATTAAAGGGCTGTTACTAATATTCGCAATCTTTATTGGTTTTGGCATTTATAATAATTATCGCATAAATAAAATTTATGAGGCGAAAGTAGTTCTGGCCGATTCACTTTATAATGCCGGTAATTATGAAAATGCAAGAATAGAATATATGAATGCATTAAGTATTAAGCCAAACCAGCCTGACGTTGTGCTTAAACTGAATGAACTTAATCAGCATCTTGAAATTTCGCAACCTGCGACTGAAAGAGATACTACAAAACAAGCCGCTATTCCTGCTGAACAAACTGAAATAATTTCTGATACGGGCAAATTGGAAAATATTAATAAGTATGGTATATTTTCCAGTAAAGCTGAAGGAGAAAATGATTTTATAATTCTTGAAAATGACCTGGTCGAATTAAAAATATCATTGAAAGGTGGAAGAATTTATTCAGCTAAACTTAAACAGTATAAGGATTATAATTCCGGACCACTTATTTTGTTCGACGGGGATTCGACAGTTTTTGGCCTGAACTTCTTCACAGCCGATAATAAACCTGTACAAACTAATGATCTCTTCTTTGAGCCGGTTTCTGACGAAAAGCATATCACGGCTACAGATGACACTGCTACTGTTTCTCTCAGACTTTATGCCGATAGCAGCAAATATATAGAGTATATCTATACACTTGCACCTGGAAAATATTCTGTTGATTTCAAAGTAAATTTTGTCGGAATTTCAGATCTTATTGCCAGGAATCAGAGTACAATTACTCTCGACTGGAAAATGTATGCGCCACAAAAAGAAAAAGTGAGATCAAACGAAGAATCATATACAACTATCAAATACAAATATTACCAGGATGATGTTGACGGATTTAAAGAAAGATCAACAAAAGAATCTGAAGAAGCTGATATTACAACACGGATTAGCTGGATAGCTTTTAAAGATCAGTTTTTTTCTTGCGTGTTAATTGCAGAGGATTTTTTTCAGAATGCTCATCTTTTGCAGAGACGAACTATTTCCTCTCCAAAATACATAAAATATTTTGCGGCTGAAATCGGAATCCCTTTTAATCCAGCAAATACCCAACCGATAAATATGAAATTTTACCTGGGTCCAAACCATTTTTCTACTCTCAAAAAAGAAGGCATGCAACTTGAGGAGCTGGTTACGCTTGGGAAAAATATTGTTAGATGGATAAATCAGTTTCTTATAATTCCAATTTTCAACTGGCTTAATCAATATATCGGAAACTATGGTATTATTATTCTTATTCTGACAATTATTATAAAAATAATTCTTTTCCCTCTTTCGTATAAGTCTTTCCAGTCGCAAGCAAAAATGCAAGCCCTAAAACCATTAGTTGATGAGATTTCAAAGAAGTATCCTAACAAGGAAGATGCGATGAAAAAGCAACAGGCCATTATGGAATTATACAAAAGGGCAGGTATAAATCCACTGGGCGGCTGTCTTCCTACATTGCTCCAATTCCCTATACTTTTTGCAATGCTCAGGTTTTTCCCGACTTCAATAGAACTCAGGCAACATGCATTTCTCTGGGCAAAAGATCTTTCTTCATACGATTCGATATTAGATCTTCCTTTTAAAATCCCGGTTTATGGAGATCATGTAAGTCTTTTCACTTTACTCATGACTGCCTCCACAATACTGACAATGAAAATGTCAAATTCAACTTCCGGACAAAGTCAGCCAGGAATGAAGTTAATGATGTATATGATGCCTTTGATGTTTATGTTTTTCCTGAATAATTTTTCAGCAGCTCTGACTTATTATTTCTTCCTTACGAATATTCTGACATATATCCAGAATCTAATTTCAAAAAAGTTCATAAATGCCGAAGCTATAATTGCTAAAGTAAACGAAAGTAAAAAGAAACCTATAAAAAAATCTAAATGGCAGCAACGACTTGACGAAGCGGCTAAGGCACAAAAAAATAGACAATACAGAAGATAAATTTATTCTTTATTTTTCTAATTTTTACTTTTATCTATTTATTTATTATTTATCACCATAGCTTTATCAAGCTAAAAATTAAAAAAGTTAATTTGTTGAAAAAATGTATGATTTCTAAAAAAATATTTCTAAATTTAAGAATTAATAAATTAAATAATTAATGGGCAAAAAGGTTAGAAATAAAGATTTAGCAGAAAAACTCGGGGTTTCATGTACTCTTGTTTCATTAGTTCTGAATAACAAGGCTGATCAACATGGCATAAAAAAGGAGACTCAGGAAAGGGTTCTTGCTCTTGCGAGGCAAATGGGTTATTTTGATACCGGTGAAGAGAAAAAAGCTCCTCAAATAATCGAGCCGTTGCCAGGTATTATAGGTATGATTGTTCCATCTCTTCATGAATATTTTGTTTATGAACTGACACCATATCTTGAAAAAGCCTTCGAAAGCATAGGCATAGGATTTACTGTTATATCGAGAGATCCTGATGATCAACGATTTAATCGTTTTATAAATGCTTTCAGAAAATTTTTCAGTGGATTGATTCTTGTAGGCGATGCAGCCGATGACAAGACAATCAGAACGCTTAAAGACGCAGACTTTCCTTTTGTATTGCTTGAAAAAACAACTGATAAATACCGCCTTAATACAGTGGCAACCGACCTCTCAACAGGCGTGGAAATGATAACCGGTCATATCAATAATCTTGGTTACAAAAATGTACTGGTCATTGCAGGTAAAAAAAGCTATAAGTCGCAGGAAAAAATAATCAAAGAACTTATTGATTCACTTAACAAACTTACTATTAACGATAAGAAACAGTCTCTCGAAATTATTCGAGAGCCGGTTGCTGGCGAAGAAATTGATATTCAGTTTATGGAAAAATATCTCCGCCCTCCATTAAGTATTCAGGTTTTGATTGTTATGAACTCAGAACTTGTTTTCCCGCTAATGGCAGCCTTCGAAAAAAAGAAATTAAGAATCCCTCACGACATTGCACTTATCTCTTTTGAAGACGGTCCTGGCTTTGAATTTCTGCACCCTTCCATAACAGCACTGAGAAAACCTCTGCCTGGCCTGGCACTAAAAGCCTCGAATATGATCTGGTCGGAAGTAAAAAACTCAGGAAAAGGAAAATATAGACGACAGGTAAACTTAAGCCCTTCCCTTATCATAAGAAAATCTTGCGGTTCCATATAGTTCCTTGTACTTAAAGTCTTAAGTTATAAGAATTCTTCTCTTTTAGATTTTAATTTATGATTCTATTCAATAACTGATATGAATAATATATTCATTTTCACCTTATTAACACTTGTTTATAAATTTATTCTTTATTTTCCACCTTACCGCCAGTAAAATAATTATATTTGCAAATGTATGGTGTATTGCATAAATTTTATATGCAATCAAGAGGGAATACGGTTTGAATCCGTAACAGTACCCGCTGCTGTGATACCCGGTCAATATTTCGACCATGGTTTTTGATAACCTGCCACTGTCCGCCCACTGGCCGATGGGAAGGCTTCAAAAATCGGGATAAGTCAGAAGACCTGCCATATATATTCAATAATTCTAAGCTTTCGGGAAGAAAAGCAGAGAATCATTTATGATTCAAAAAACTTTATTCTCCTGTCAGTTTAAGAATGTTAATGAGATTTAAATTATTGTTTAATCTTAATTCTATTCTTATGAATGTGAAATTCTTTTCCGGCACGCTCCGAATTGGCAACATCAATGGTTTTCCTGAAACCTGAACGAAATGAGATTCCATGCATCATTAATATTGTCGCTTTGTGCGATCTCATCAACTCTCTGTGCGCAACATTCACTGTTTACCGATACAATCAGAATCAATGAAATAGTTGTAAATGGTAATTACTCAGGTAATATAAGTAATGGGTATCGGAGATTTGAAGTTGATTCTGTAATATTAAGCGAAAGAAAAGACTCGGACCTTTCAGAGGTTCTTTCTGAAACAATACCGGTTTATATAAAAAACTATTCGCCTGGAGGCCTCTCTTCATTATCATTAAGAGGCACAACTGCAGTTCATTCCAACATATTATGGAACGGGCTGAGTCTTTCTTCCCCAATGCTCGGGCAATCGGATTTTTCACTTATCCCGGCGGGATTCATTGATGAACTTTCAATAGAATATGGTAATGCTTCAATTATCAAAGGAAACGGGACTTTCGGAGCACTTATCACTATAAATACGAAGCCAGATTGGAAAAACAGATATGATATTTCTTTGAAAGGTAAGAGCGGTAGTTATGGATTATGGTCTGGCGAACTGAAAGCATCGGCCGGAACATCAAACTTTAAATCTGTAACAAGAGCATTTCTCGAGACTGCCGACAATAATTTCAAATACATTAATGATGTAAGCTATGTTGAACCAGTTGTTGAACATAGACATAATTCCGAAATATCGCTAAAGGCAATAATGCAGGAATTATATTTCAAGGGTCAAAACTCAAATACGTCTATTGCATTATGGCTTCAGTCGTCAAACCGTAACCTGCCTTCGAATATTCTTGTTACATCAGAAACTACCGGTGAAAAGCAAAATGACGAATCCCTTCGACTTGCTATAAATCATACAAGATCGAACAAAAAGTCAATTCTCGATTTTTCATCCGGAATATTGTACGATCGTTTGGATTATATTAATGAGAAAGCTTATATAAAATCAGATAACCGTTCATCAGTTTTTATAATGAAAGTATCGGATGAACTACCCCTTAAAGGGGCATCTCGCTTAAAAATATCGGTAACAGAAGAGTTCAGCATTGTAAATAGCATTAACTATGACGGAGAAAAAACAAGAAATGTTCTTACTGTCTCTGGCATAGTGCGAAAAAAAATATTCAAAAATACAGGGGCAACTTTAATTATTAAGGAAATATTGCCTGACAGTGAATTACTGATACCTGATTTTTCGGCTGCTCTGGATTATACATTTTACGGAAAGCAGAAAAAATGGCTTAAAGTTAATTTTGCACGAAATTCAAGGCTTCCGACTCTTAACGATATGTACTGGAATCCGGGCGGTAATCCGGATATCGATAACGAATATTGTTATTCGGGCGAACTAAACCTCGGAATAGATATTGATATTGCACCTGCCAATAAGATCGAGTCAGAATTGTCTCTTCATACTTCAAGGATAAGAAATATGATTCAATGGCTTCCGGGAGAATATAATTATTGGTCGCCTGTAAATATACAATCTGTAAATATAAATGGAGTTGATGCCGATTTCACATTAAAAGGAAATGCAGGGAGATTAAGGTATGACTTCATAGAAAAATTGGCTTTTAATGCCTCGATATATAAATCTGGCTCTCCTGAAATCTCCGGCCGTCAGTTGATATATGTACCAAGGCTTCAGGCAACCGGAACAGCGAAAATTCAATATTCTTTATATTATGTGACAATTAGTTCAAATATTACCGGGCGTCGGTTTACAACTACGGACAACAGCTCTTATCTGGATCGCTATTGTCTAATTAATGCCGAAGCAGGAATGAATATCTTAAAAGGAATCAATAGACTTAACTTGAAATTCAGAATAGAAAACTTCATGAATACAAGATATCAGCTAATAGAATTCTATCCCATGCCCGGAAGAACATATTTATTTTCAATAGAATACCGTATAACAAAATAAAAAACAAATAATGTAATGAAAAAGAAAAGTATTGAAATCTTATTTTGCCTTTTATTATGCATTATTTCCTGCACTACTTCCGACGATACTATGGACACGGCTTTCCCGGGCGGGAAAGGAATTTTTGTAGTAAATGAGGGTAACTTTGGATCTGGCAATGGCTCTGTTTCATTCTATTCTTTCGATCACCAAAAAGTCTATGATGATGTCTTTTCCAATGTCAACGGACGCCCTCTCGGTGATGTTACAAATTCAATGGTAATTTCAGGAAACAAGGGTTTCATCGTTGTAAACAATTCTGGAAAGATTGAAGTTGTTGATGTAAATTCGATGAAATCGGCCGGTTCGATTACTAATCTGAATTCGCCCCGTCAGATCCTTGTAATAAACGACACTAAAGCTTATGTGTCAAGCCTCTATTCTACAAAGTTGTATGTCATAAATACAGAAAGCTATTCAGTTTCAGGACAAATTGAAATCAGACGAAGCTCCGATGCGATGCTGAGGAAAGACACTCTGGCTTTTGTTTCATGCTGGTGGAGAGGAAATGAAATAATTGTAATAAATACACTTATTGATGCTGTTATTGATTCAATTAAAGTAGGGCAGGAACCTGAAAGTATGGCATTTGATAAGAATGGAAAACTATGGGTGCTATGTTCCGGAGGCTATACAGGGGAATATTATCCGGAGATTGATGTGATAAATACTACAGACCGGAAAGTTGAAAAAAAATTCATATTCGATTCGAATAATATCTATCCTTCTTCGCTTTGTATAAACAGTTCGGGCGATACCTTATATTATATTGCAAAATCTGTATGGAGAATGCCTGTTAAAGCATTACAGCTTCCTTCCGAACCATTCATCAAAGATTCCGGAAGAACGTATTATAGAATTTGTCCGGGTCCTTTCGATGACCGTCTGTATATTACTAATGCAGTTGATTATCAACAGAGAGGATATTTGCTTATGGCTGAAATAAACGGAGAAATTATTGATTCTGTCAGAGTTGGTATTATACCGGGTACTATGTGTTTTAAAGAAGAATGAACAAAATATTGATGATAAACCGGCTCAATGAAAGTAAAAATAATATAAAGGTGAGCAGAAAAAGAATGAGAAAATTCATTACATATTTATCCATTATTTTTGTTCTTTTAACCTCTGGATGCCGCAACCAGAATGCTAAGGAAAACAACGAACAGGGGTATTTTCATAACAAAATTAAATATGCATCCCATATTACAATCGAAGAATCGGACGATTTTTCGAAACTGATTGTAATTGATCCCTGGCAAAAAACTTCCGGGACGAGATTTGAATATTATCTTATTAGAAATAAAGATAATAAACCTGACGTCGAAGATTCTTCAATGGTTATATATGTACCTGTAAAAAAGATTGTTCTGATGTCAACGACATATATCCCGATGATATCGGCACTTGGGGTTGCAGAATCAATTAAAGGTGTGTCAGGCACAAATTTTATTTATGATAATGAAATAAGAAAGATGGTTTCTAATGGTCTTATCCAGGATGTAGGTTATGAAGAAAATCTGGATAAAGAGCGTATTATTAATATTGCGCCTGATCTGGTAATTACCTATGGCGTAGGCGGTGAAACCGCGAGTTATTCCAGCAAGCTAAGAGAATTTGGAATAAAGGTGCTTTTCAATGCCGATTATCTCGAAGAAACTCCTCTCGGCAGAGCCGAATGGATAAAAATGTTCGGTGCTCTGTTTTGCTTACAGGATAAAGCCGATTCTATCTTCAACAATATTGAATCGGAATACAATAAATTAAAATTATATATTGATAACAAGATTGATTCAAGACCCGAAGTAATGCTTGGTTTACCATGGCAAAACGTATGGTACATAAGCCCGGGCAACTCATATTTAAGCAATCTGATCGATGATGCCGGAGGCTATTATATATGGAAAGGACTGACAGCAAACTATGCCGTTCCAATGGGCATTGAAAATGTATTTGTAAAAGCTGAACATGCAGAATATTGGCTCAATACAGGAGACGCTTCAAGCTTGAGTCAGATTTTTGCAATCGACAGGCGCTTTGCTTTCCTGCCACCCGTAATAAAAAGGAATGTATATAACAACAACAAAAGAATATCGCCTGGCGGAGGAAATGATTATTGGGAGAGCGGCACAATAAAGCCTTATATAATACTTAAAGATATTGCTTCTATAATTCATCATGAACTTTTCGAAGGGTATGAACTCTTCTATTACAAGAAGCTTGAGTAATGAAAATAACAGGATTGCATAAAAGAAATATGAATAATGGTATTGAAAAAAGAAAAGGTAGAATTTTTTTCTTTTTGTTTTTTATGACCGCATTGATGTTCGTTCTGGATATTATTTTCGGTTCAGTTACAATCCCTGTTGAAGACATATTAAACAGTCTTTTCGCGAATGATAATTCAAATTTCAACACAATAATTGTAAAGTTCAGGATCCCAAAGGCTGTTACTGCCATTCTTGTCGGAGCAGCCTTGTCGGTAAGCGGCCTGCAGATGCAGACAGTTTTTCGTAATCCTATGGCAGGGCCTTATGTATTGGGCATTAGCGCAGGTGCAAGTTTGGGCGTTGCTTTTGTAATACTGGGATTTTCATCATGGCTGGAGCCATCAACGGTAAAGTCACTCGGCCCCTGGCTTATTGCTACAGCTTCGTGGATTGGTGCCGGACTGGTTCTTATCATTATCTTATATATTGCAGTAAGAATTAAGGATATACTGACTGTCCTTATCATTGGGATTATGCTATCCTCCGGTATTTCCGCCATAGTTAGCATTATGCAGTATTTCAGTCATGAAACAATGCTGAAATCGTACGTCATCTGGACTATGGGCAACCTTGGCAACGTAACATCGGACCAGCTTCTTGTAATGGTTATATGTATTCTTGCCGGTTTGCTTTTGAGTTTTATCTCTGTTAAGATGCTAAATCTTCTTCTTCTCGGTGAAAAGTATGCACATACACTTGGGCTGAATTTAAAGACAGCAAGGGCATTGATATTTACATCTACCAGTTTGCTCGCCGGAACAGTAACTGCTTTTTGCGGTCCTATAGGTTTTATTGGAATAGCTGTTCCTCATATCGCAAGAATTTTACTCAAAACACCCGACCACAGAAAACTTATTCCTGCTACTATACTTATCGGCAGTGCAGTTTTGCTTTTCAGCGACCTTGTATCTCAACTTCCAGGCTCCGATAAAGTCCTTCCGCTTAATGCCGTTACTTCACTCATTGGAATACCGGTAGTTATATGGATTATCCTCCGAAACAGGAAATATCAGGAAACTTTATGAAAAATTCAGATACAAACTGTGTATTTAAAATCGAATCACTTTTAATCGGCTACGGTGGAAAGATATTCAATCCGTTGCTTCCTTCCATCACTGCTTCGGCCAATGAACGAGAACTTATTGCAATAATTGGCCAAAACGGAACAGGGAAAAGCACTCTGTTGAAAACTATTGCCGGTTTATTAAAACCTCTTGGAGGTACAATTTATGTTGAAGATAAAAACATTGAGCAGTTTAAACTGAATGAACTTGCTCATGTAATAGGTTATGTATCAACCGAACAGATAAGAGTCGAAAATATGAAAGTTATTGAACTGGTTGGAATGGGAAGGTACCCTTATACCTCATGGACCGGAAATATGACGGCAGAAGACCATGAAAAAATATCTGTAGCTGTTGAGCAGACCGGACTTATCAATATCGCCAGAAGGTTTATTAATGAATTATCTGACGGCGAAAGGCAGAGGGCTATGATAGGACGAGTTGTTGCTCAGGATACTCATCTTATTTTACTTGATGAACCTACTGCATTTCTCGATATAAACCATAAATATGAAATAATTCATTTATTGAGGAAACTTGCAGATGAAAATAATAAATCAATACTTTTTTCAACTCACGATATACAGGCGGCAATGAACGAATGTGACAGAATCTGGATGTTATCACAGGAGACATTTTGTGACGGAGCACCTGAAGATCTTGTACTGAGGGGTGATATCGAGAAATTGTTTAGTAATCCACATGTTTTTTTTGATAAAAAGAATGCGAGAGTTTCTTTCAGGAAGGATTTTATAGGAGAGGTTTATATTTCAGGGAAAGGGGATGGCAAACTATTGACCGAAAAAGCGGTACAAAGAGTGGGATTTAGAAGCACGAGCAACAATTCGGTCATAAAGATTGAGGTTGAAAAAGACGAGTCCGGATATTACTGGACATGCCGAAACTATGATAAATTACCCGAAAAATTCAGAACGATTTATGAAACAATAAGATGGCTCAAGACCAATTATCGCTCAAACCGGATTGGCTGATTGTAATTATCTGTTATTTTTCCGGTAGTCATCTATGAATGACTCTATTGATTCAACAGGCAGTTTTTTTGCTATAATCTTTTTCTCCCTGTCGAGAATATATATTAAAGGTGTGGAGGTTATATTATAATAATAATCATATCTGGTTATTCGTTGTGGATCCCAGCCATTAATCCATGTTAGTCTGTTTTCCTGAATATATTTTTCCCATTTTTCTCTATCAGGCTGCGTGCATACGGCAAAAACTTCAATTCCTTTGTCCTTGTTCTTTTCGTAATAATCTCTAAGGATTGGAATTGCCTGCTGGCAATGACCACAGTCAGGCTCCCAGAAGACCAGAATAGTAAAATCTTTTTTTATATCATAAAGTGAAACGAAAACATTATTGAAAGTATTCATTACAAGGTCGTGTGCTTTTACTCCGATAAGATTCGGACGGATTCTATCAACCTCTTTTTTCAGATTATCTCTCCACTCCTGAGTGGTCCAGTCAGCCTTACCCGACAGATATATCTCGTCGGCAAGTTTTACAATTATAGCATCATGTCCCATTATCTCGCTTTCGCGGAAATGGTTGAAGAGATAAACCGATACATACTGGAAAATCTTGTAATTATTTGATGAAAGCGCAATTATTCTATCAATTTCTTTATTAATCGAATCGGCTAATTGTATAACCACATTACTGAAGAAATCGTTGAGTTTTGAATGAAAAATAGGAGTCCTCAGAATCCTTTCGTCATTAAAATCAATATTATCAAAATAATGGTCTTTATTGTACAGGTATGTTAAAAGATATCTTACAGAATCAGGGTTTCTGGTTCCCTCAGGTATGTTGAAAGGAGGAATTTCAACCGGTATAATTGCTTTTACAAGCATGGCAAGAAGAGTGCCCTCATATCGTTCAGCAACTTCGCGAAGAAAATTTTTCATTTGAGTTTCCTGTTTAATTCTGGCTTCGCCAAGGATTTTCAATGAATCAGGATTATTCTTGTTTTTCTTGTATCTTTCACTCAATTCAGAAGCTTTCGCCTGCAGTTTTATCCAATTTCTCTGATAATCAAGAAAAGCTGAATTTTCCTCCGAACCTTTGAATTTCAGAGAATTAAAGTAATCGGGATATGAACATGTAACTTCAAAATTCTGATCATCTGAAATAAGTATCTCAAAATATTTCTTCCCTGGAAGTACAATCATATAAATACCCTGGGGAAGTGGCTCATTACCTTTTATAACCGCTGCACCAGATTTGTCGAGTCTTATTGAATCCTTAATATATTGTTTGTCGCCAAAATGATAGGCGAGATATAGAGTGGAATCAGCCAGTCCGTCTATTTTCAAGGCTATTTCATATCCCTTGTTAACCTGGCAACCTACCTCTATGCTGAATATGATAAGAAAATAAGTTATTAAAGATCGCATTTTACCTGATTTCTTTTCAAAGCAAAAATAGTTAATGCAATTTCTTTGCCAAAAGGTTAAAATTGATTATTAAGAAATAAATATTACATTTGGACAAGTATATTCGGGGAATGAAGGGATTATGATTTCGATACTTATTCCTGTAAATAATTACGATATAGTTGCCCTGGTACACAGTATGAAGGATGGGATTATAAAAGTGCCGGAATATTGTGAAATTATTATAGGCGATGACGGCTCATCGGCTGATTTCAATGAAAAATATCGTAAACTTGAATGTGACAGGGTAAAGTTAATTGTTTCGGAAAAAAATATTGGTCGAGCAGCAATCAGAAACAGACTTGCACAGGTAGCAGCCGGTGATTACCTTTTATTTATAGACGCTGATGCTATGATACCTGCCGGCACAAGTGAAGCATATCTTAAAAAATGGCTCCCGTATGTGGGTAAATATAGAGTTATTTGCGGTGGTATTTTATATCGGAATCTACCTCCAGAAAATCCTGATTTAAGACTCAGGTGGACTTACGGAAGGCATATAGAACAGAAAAAGGCTTCTGAGAGAAATAAAAAAGCCCATACTTACTTTTCGACATTTAATTTCATGATTGAAAAGGCTGTAATAACTAAGATAAGGTTTAATGAGGAGATCAAACA
This sequence comes from Bacteroidales bacterium, assembly GCA_018056245.1. Taxonomy (GTDB): domain Bacteria; phylum Bacteroidota; class Bacteroidia; order Bacteroidales; family VadinHA17; genus LD21. The sequence continues at coordinate 42,392 of JAGPFZ010000002.1, read as the reverse complement.
ATATGGTCATGAAGATACATTACTGGGTTATCAATTAAAAAAAGCCGGGATAGAAGTATTTCATATTGATAACGGCCTGCTTCATGAAGGGCTTGAATCGAACAGAGAGTTCCTTAACAAGACCAGGCTCGGCATTGAAAATCTGAGCTTACTCTATGATAAAGTAACAGATAAGAAAACATTTGCACAGTCGGTGAAAATCTTGAAATTTTATAATAAACTCAAATTTCTAAGGCTAACTGGTGTTTTTTCATGGATTTTTATCCATTATCGCGAAAGAATGGAAAAGAGGCTCGATTCTCCTAAAGTTTCATTGTGGCTCTTCAGTCTTTACAAGATAAGTATGTTTTGTGTTTACAGAGCTATTCACGAGCGAAAAAATATTTTGCCGGTATTTTGATTTCTTTAATAAGATCTGATAGCTGTTGTATGTTATAAAGTTCTTTAGATTTCAGTTTTTATGAGTTCAATATTTCCATCATCTCTTTTTTCGGCCTTAAGTATAAAATCGAACTTATCCGTCATAGTACAATAAAAAAAATCGGAAGGAGGGGAGAACTCAAGATTTTCAGGAGCAAAAAAACGCTTACCCGATGTCTTTCTCAATAGTTGAATTTTATTATACTGAAATCTTTTCTACCACCCTTAATTCTGTCGACAATATATTGTGCACAGAGAATGTCTTCATCCGCAGTTTGATTTGCTCTATAACCCATTGCTACAAGGGAAACAGTTTTGGGGTTAATTCTTTTTATATATTTTGCAATTGCTCCGGCATTTACAAAGCTGCCCGCCAATAATATATCAGCATTTATGGCGTTGAGAAGTCCGTTCGTTCCGGCAGTAGTGGTCTGAATAATAGTTTTCCCCGACAAATCATTTAAAACTATTTCCGTTGGGCTATTCCCGAAATCAAATCCAGATATTTTTCTTTCATCCCTTTCACCTGAAAGGAGTGCGTCATTATATAACGACTTAAGCCTGAAAGCCTCATCCACGCTGTTTGTTACGATGATACGTGAAGCACCCTGATTAAACGCATAACACGAGACTGAGAATGCCCTGAACACATCTATAACAACCGTAAGTCCTGTAGCGTTACGAGCACCATCAACAAATTCCAGAATTTTGATATTCATAATTTAAATCTGACCTGAAAGTTACAAAAAAAAAAATTATTTCAGTAATTTCTTATCTTTGAGACTAAAGTAAAGCATTCGAAAACCTTTTTATGGGGAAGTTTATGGAAAATCCAATTTCATGGTTTTTCAAAAAGCTGAAAGATATAAATAATCTTATCTGGCATACACCACTTTCAGAATTTTCAAAGCATAAGGTAACACTTATAAAGCAATTAAGAATTGTTTTTATTGCTGCGAGAGGCTTTATTAGTAATAAAGTTCAGTTGATTGCCTCGGCATTGACCTTTTATTCGATGATGTCGGTTGTACCAATCGCTGCTATTGCATTTGGTATTGCAAAAGGTTTCGGGCTTGAGCAGAGCCTCGAGGAGCAGTTGATAAAGAATTTTCAGTCTCAGCGGGAAGTACTTGATTGGCTCATCACAATTGCAAGAAATGCTCTGGACGCAACCAGAGGAGGATATTTAGCTGGTATTGGCGTTGTTATACTTTTCTGGTCTGTTATGTCACTCCTTGACCATATCGAAAGTTCATTTAATGATATCTGGGAAATAAGAGCTTCCCGTCCATGGTATAGGAAATTTACCGATTATCTGACTATAATGCTCATCGCTCCGGTTTTCATGGTTCTTTCAGGAAGCATAACGGTTTTTATCAATACTCAACTTACAGAGTTTATACTTAACTCTCCTATTCTTGAAGAGTTAAAGCCGGTGGTATCTTTTCTTATAAAATTTTTGCCTTTTGTAATTACATGGCTGATACTGACTGTTCTTTATATTGTAATGCCAAACACGAAGGTGCGATTTACTTCGGCTTTGATTGCAGGAATTCTGGCAGGTACCTTTCTTCAGTTTGTTCAATGGTTATACATTGACCTTCAGTTTGGTATTACAAAGCTGAGTGCAATATACGGTAGTTTTGCTGCGATACCTTTATTTCTTATCTGGCTACAAATGAGCTGGATTATTGTTTTATTAGGGGCTGAGTTATCTTATGCAAACCAGAATTTTACAAGATATGAATTTGAAAAGGAAGCCCTTAATGTGAGTTACTTTCATAAAAAAGCTCTCACTCTTATGATTATGAGTAAGCTCGTTAAAAATTTTGCAGAAGGTTTACCACCTTTGAACGCAGAGGAATTATCGAGAGAACTCAAAATTCCTGTGCGTCTTGTAAGTGATATTATTCAAGATCTTGACACTGCCGGACTTGTGTCGGTTGTTATCAAAGACGATGGTAAAGAGAGACTTTATCAGCCTGCATTAAATATCGACCGTATCACAATCAATTATGTACTTTCTAATCTTGAGAAAAAAGGTATAGAACAGAAATACCTTGCGACAAACGAAGAATTCGAAAAAGTTAATTCAATTCTCGAAGAATTTGAAAAGCATATCGAGAAATCTAAAGCAAACATACTTTTAAAAGACTTATAGTATCATTTTGTGAATTAATAGTTTTTGCTCCCAGATTATTTTATCTACCAGTTATAAAACTTATGAAATCGGAATAACTTGCCCAGTTTTGAAAAACATAATGTTGCATGGGTAAAACTATTGTTTTTGTTCCAGTATGATTTTTCCAGTATTTCAATGTATCCGGCTGTCCACACGCCAAAAGACCAGCCTATCAATATTTTTTTGAATAAGTTTTAACGTCTGGCAAAAGAAGAGCTTCATCAGAAGAGTAATCATAAAAAAGAATGAAATCATGATTGTCTGTACATAAAGGGACAAGCAAATTTTCGTCAGCACCCCAGCCTCCATATAAAACAACAAGCTCTTTATTATTTTCCCTTCGTCTGATGTATGTCTTCATTTTATATTAATATACTTACGTACGGAGAAAAAATCCTTAATATGGATTTTCCTGTAAAGAAGTAAATATAGATTTTTTCGCCTGGTCAAAAAATAAATAATTATTGATGTCATCTGTTTACTATTAACTGATCTAAAAATATTTTATTCAAAAAATAAAGCAGGAAGCTCTTATTTTGAAAATTAATGATTAAAATCAAATCAAAGGTATAAAATAAAAAAGAGGAGGGGATAAGTGTGTATAGGGAGCGGGCTTTTAAGATAGTCCCCGTATCTACTGTCTGATAAAAGGAAGGTACCTCGATAAGCTGGCGCTATATCTTCGGTCCTAAAATGTGAAAGTCAATGTCTGCAATACAATCCTGTTGAATCTCACATCTTATCCCTTTTTTTCCTCTTTTCTAACATCAAATATAAATAAAATTTTTTATAAAACAACTTTTTTAACATTTTTTAAATTATTAATGAATTCATTTTTTAATATTATACAGTCTCTTTTTCCGAAAAATATTTTATAAATTTGATAAGTATGTAAAGAATAAAAATGAGAACCTATATCCCGGAGAGGGAGGAAGTTCGCAAAACAGGCAACGAAGGCTTGATTGCGGAATATGTCAACGATAAAGGCGGTTTATGGCATTATCATCCTGAATTTGAGATATATCTGAATCTTAAATGCAATGGTACCAGAGTTATCGGGGATAATGTAGAACTTTTTGATGAATACTATATGGTTTTAATTGCAGGGAATATACCACATTGCTGGAATTATTATAAAGCCAGCAATACCCTGCCTGAAAATCATGGTATTATTGTGCATTTCCCTCTGGATTTTTTAGGCAGCGAACTTATTGCTCAATACGAAATGACAAAAGTGCGTGAACTATTTGATAAAGCTGAAAGAGGCGTGTGTTTTTCAACTCAAGATGCTAAAAACGCCGAGGAATACCTTAATTGCATGATTGTTCACTCTGGTATTGATAAAATAATAGATTTTTTTAATATTCTCAAAATATTATCATATTCTGAAAAAAGAAGAGAGTTATGTACGGAGAATTATAAGATTGAAAATAATGGAATTCATAATAAGCGAATGACTGATGTTCTTAATTATATCCGGGATAATTTTTCACATCATATAACTCTTGAGGAAATAAGCAGAGTTGCTGAAATGAAACCATTTTCATTCGGGAAATATTTCAAAAAATATACAGGAACGGGTTTCATTAATTACGTTAATCAAATTAGAATGAACAGGGCAAGTTATCTCCTCCGCGAAACATCCGAGACTATAAAGATTATCGCAAAAGAATGTGGTTTCGAAAGTATATCTAATTTCAATAAACAGTTTAAAAAAATTTTCGGAATCTCTCCAAAAGCTTACAGGGCACAATTCATTGTTACTTGATGTTTTTCTTATTATTAAAGAGTAAAAAAAATCATTATATTGGTATTCTTATTAATAAAGTAGAAAGATATGAAGAGAGCATTTTCCTTTTCATTTTTAATTTTTTACTCTTTTTTTCTCGCTGCGCAGATTGGTAACGGGAATAACTGTTCAACGCTGATAATAGGAAAGAATGCCAGTGCAGCAGGATGTGTTATTATAGGTCATAATGAAGATGATGGAGGAAATCAAATAATAAACTTCTATAAGATTCCCGGAAAAGATAACCATAAAGGAGAAATTGTAAGATTCAAGGAGGGAGCGTCAGAATCTCAAGTATCTCATTCCTTTGCATGTTTGTGGTTTGAAATGCCTGGACAGGATTTTGCTGATATTTATGTTAATGAGAATGGAGTCCTAATTACTTCAAATGCATGCCCTTCAAGGGAGCTGTACGGAGAAATAACCGATGGTGGTATAGGCTATGAACTAAGAAGACTTGTTGCGGAAAGAGCTTTATCGGCTAGAACCGGAGTAGAACTTGCAGGATATCTTATTGAGAAATGGGGATATAGTGGTTCGGGTCGTACATATACTATTGCCGACAAAAATGAAGCCTGGATTTTTGCTGTGGTAAGGGGAAAAAACTGGATCGCAAAACGTGTTCCTGATAATCATGTGGCATTTATTCCTAATTATTATACAATAACTGAAGTTGATACTGCCGATACAGAAAACTACCTTTACTCGAAAGACCTTATTAATTACGCAACCAGGCGAGGATGGTATAATAAGGCAACAGATGGGAAATTTAATTTTGCTAAAGTTTACTCCGATGAAAGAAACTTTCGAAATATATCTAATATTGGAAGAATGTGGATCGCAACAAAACTTCTTTCCGGCAAGGAATATAATATAGAAGACGAATTCCCATTCAGTTTTGCCCCGGCGCGAAAATTGACAATGAAAGATATACAGGAATTTCTTTCAAATCATTACGAAGGAACCGATCTTGACGATTCTAAAAACTATTTAAAAGGAAACCCACACAACAATAAAATACAAAATATCTGTGCATCGCATCAGCAAATTTCATTTATAGCAGAATTAAGGCAGAACCTTCCTTTTGATATAGGTGGCCGAATATGGGTAGCACCAAGAAGATGTTGTGTAAATCCTTATATGCCTATATATTTTGGTGTCACCGAATTTCCACCCAATATTAGTATGGATGCTCCGGAAAAAGCGTATGAATTACACTTTAAACGTGACCAATCTATCTATGACAGGACTAAACCTATGGCATGGTGGAACTTTATTGCTGTAACTGAATACATTGATGAAAATTTCAGAGAACGCTATCCAAAAAGGAAAAAAATAAAAGAAAACCTCGAGCAGGAATTTTCAAAAATGGTTGTCCGGATCGAAAAAGACTATCTTCCGATTTATAAGAAACAACCTCAGAAAGCCATTGAACTTCTTAATGATTTTACAAAGCAGGTTATAGAACAAACAATAGAAGAGAATAATAATTACCTTAAACGTTAAACATAACCTAATTTATCCCACGAGTATAATTAATAATCAATTCTTTACCACATTTTTAGAGGCCTCACAGAATATTATTAATCTTGCAGAATCTGAAAAAAGAATTAATTTTGAAAGCTGAAAAAAGGTTCCGTAGCTCAGTTGGATAGAGCAACAGCCTTCTAAGCTGTGGGTCGAGCGTTCGAATCGCTCCGGAATCACAACAAATAAATTTGCTATCTTTAACGTGTATCCAGCAATAGAGGAATAACTCAATATATTAAATCATTTGCTTCTCAATAATGGTACAAACCTAACCATCGCAAGCCTTGTGCGTTCAATCTTACCATTCTTTTTTACAGCAAGATATAGATATTGAGCCGAAGATGGTGAGCCGACAGGCATTATCAGCCTGCCATTTTCTGAAAGTTGGTCGAGAAGGGGCTGAGGTATATGATCACCTGCAGCAGTAACCAAAATAATATCGTATGGCGCATGTTCTTTCCAGCCGTTGTAACCGTCGCCGGAGCGTACAACAACATTTCTGTATCCGAGACGAGATAGTCTTTCCGCAGCTTCTTTTGCCAGTTCAGGGATAATTTCGATAGAATACACACTATCAATTAATTCAGCAAGGACGGCAGCCTGATATCCTGAACCTGTACCAATTTCAAGTGCATTTTTGTTTTTTGAAGGCTTTGCTAGATCAGTCATATACGCCACAATAAAAGGCTGAGAAATAGTCTGATTATAACCTATAGGTAAAGGCGTATCGTCATACGCTCTGTCAATTAATTCTTCCGGTACAAACAAATGCCTTGGAACTTTAAGCATCGCCTTTATTATCTGTGGATTCCTGATGCCATTGGCAACAATTTGTTTGTTCACCATCTCTTTCCTTAATTTAGTGTACTTGTCTTCTTGAGAAAAAGTCAGGGAACAGACAGACAACATTATTAAAAATAACATAAAAACTGACAGTAATTTCTTTTTAACCATTAATCTTAATTTTGTCAGAACTGAATAACAACAAAATGCAAATTTATAAATAATATCCCAATACTTTAAGGAATCCTTTGGAAATAAATTCAATAAGCGACCCAATTGGCAAAAGATTTTTATTTGAGCCGATAGCGAAAATCAGAAGAATAAAAAGTGCTATTGTACCATATTTATATATTGCATTATATACTTCTGGATATTTTTTGAACCATTGAAAAAGAAGATGCGAACCATCGAGGGGAGGAATGGGAATAAGGTTAAAAATAAACAAACCCCAATTAATGAATATAGCATAAATAATGAGCTCACCCGCAATGCCAAATGAAAAATTAAAAACGACAAAAATGACCGAAAGTAACATAGCAGTTATGGCATTTGAAATAGGGCCGGCAACAGCAATTTTCAAAACATCCATTTTTGGATTCCGCAAGTTCATTTCATTGAACTGCACAGGTTTTGCCCAGCCAAAACCGGCTATGAAAAGCATCAAAAATCCAAGAAGATCTATATGCTTCAGCGGGTTAAGAGTTACTCTGCCCTGTTCCGCAGAAGTGTTATCACCGCATCTCTGCGCTATAAAGGCATGACTGAACTCGTGCACTGTTAGTCCGATGATTATACCGGGCAATAATTTAAGACTGTAAAGGATGTCGAAACCTGCCATGAAAAAAAATCAATTTAAAATGCTTTTATAGTTGCATTTCAATATTTTTATTGTTGAGAAAAAAGCTTACGTTTACATACAGCGAATATATGGTTTATTTTATGAATATTTCAGGCAAAATATATGATTTGCAGGAAATAAAATTATACTTATAACTGTAAAACGATGAAATTCAGATTTATACTTTCAGCTCTACTTATATTTACATGTCTGGTTAATCTTAGAAGTCAGGTAGTAAACGATACATCGGTTTACCTTATAACATGCTCTCCTGGCACTGAAACCTACTCGTTATATGGGCACAGCGCTATCAGAGTAGCTATTCCCTCGGCAGGTATTGATGTTGTTTATAATTGGGGAGTTTTCGATTTCAACACGAAAAATTTTGTGTGGAAATTTGCAAGCGGCAAATTAAGATATATGCTCGGTGTTTATCCCTATAATGTTTTTCTGGAAGAATATCTAATTGATAAAAGATCAGTTTATTCGCAGAAGGTAAACATGGAATCGGAAGATTTAAAGTACTTGATGGCTCTTCTTGAAGAAAATTTAAAACCTGAAAATATTTTTTACCTGTACGATTTTTTCTACGACAATTGCTCTACAAGAATACGCGACCTCTTTGAAAAAATATATGAAGGGAAGCTCATCTACCCGCCTTATGAGAGTAACAAAATCCCTACTTTCAGGCAAAAACTATCTGAATACCATCGTAACTATCCATGGCTGAAACTTGGTATAGATTTTTTACTTGGACTTCCTGCCGACAAAAAAGCAACATTCCGTGATCAAATGTTTCTTCCTCTCGACTTGCAAAGAAACCTTTCACAAGTTGTAATTAACCGTAACAGGAAAATGATACCATTACTCCAAAATATAGAGACAATTTTCGAATTTGAATCAATGCAACAAAAGCCGCCATTTTACTCTTCTCCAATGTTAATCTTGATTGTAATTTTCGTTTTAATACTTCTTGTTAGTGTAAAATTTCAGAATACTTTGTTTGTCAATTATTTAGATGTAGCCTTATTTGCAATTTTCACTATTCTGGCTATTTTGATGATATTTTTCAACTTCATCACCGACCACGAACAAACAAAGTGGAATTTGAATATAATATGGTGCAATCCATTTATATTGCTATGCCTTTTATCACTTGCTCTTAACAAAAATGGAATCATATGGTTCAGAATTGTTTTCTGGCTTTCAATTATTTCTATTCTGATTGCCCTTGTTTTTACCAGATATACAAATATTGAGCTTGTTCCTGCTATAATGATTTTAGCCCTCAAAAGCGCTTCCAGAGCTAATTTCCCATGGTATCCTTTTAATCATGTTGTTTCATTTAACAAGTAAAAATCTCCTTGTTCATTTAACAATATTTTAACACATATTAACATACCTTTTCAGATTTGTGTTATTTTTTTGTCTTTCTATTTTATTAATAACAAATAATTATTTATTTACTTTTGCAGCTTTTAAAAAAATAAATATGGAACAGACCGCCGACATTAAAATTCTTAATGAAAAGATCAGGGAAGAAAGTGCCTTTGTCGATTTAATAAAGATGGAAATGAGCAAAGTAATAATGGGGCAAAAACATCTTATTGAAAGTTTGCTTATTGGGTTGCTGTCGAATGGACATATTCTTCTCGAAGGTGTACCCGGACTCGCAAAAACGCTGGCAATTAGAACACTGGCCTCGATAATTGAAGCCAAATTTAGCAGGATACAGTTTACTCCTGATCTTTTGCCTGCCGATTTGACAGGCACAATGATTTACAGCCAGAAAACAGAAGAATTTACAGTAAAGAAGGGACCGGTTTTTGCCAACTTCATACTTGCCGATGAAATAAACAGGTCGCCTGCGAAAGTTCAGAGCGCTCTTCTTGAAGCAATGCAGGAACGACAGGTTACAATTGGAGAATATACTTTTAAACTTAATGAACCTTTTCTTGTTCTCGCCACACAGAACCCTATCGAGCAGGAAGGTACTTATCCACTTCCTGAAGCACAGGTCGACAGGTTTATGCTGAAAGTACTCATTGGCTACCCAACTATGAGCGAAGAAAAAAATATATTACGCGAAAATATCGCAAAGGAATTCCCGAAAGCTGATACCATAATAAAAACTTCCGATATCCTCAATGCCAGAAATATTGTCAGGGAAGTATATATGGACGAAAAAATCGAAGATTATATTCTTAATATTGTTTTTGCAACACGCGAGCCAGAAAAATTCAACCTTATGAAGTTTTCAGGCATGATCTCTTACGGAGCATCCCCCAGAGCTTCAATATACCTTGCACTTGCATCCAAAGCTTATGCTTTTATCCAGCGTAGAGGTTATGTAATTCCTGAAGATATAAGAGCAGTATGTGCCGATATAATGCGTCATAGAATAGGACTTACTTATGAGGCCGAAGCTGAAAATATCAATCAGGATCATATTATCACCGAAATTCTTAATACAATAGAAGTGCCTTAAAATATGAACATTAAATCAATAAAAGTTTTTATTATAATTATTACTGGCTGCTTGTTTGTTATTTTTCCGGCAAAGGGGCAACCTAATCTTATCGGATATCACGAAAGAGAAGTAAGAAATTATATGAAAGTGAACCAAAAAGATATGGTTCTTCAGGGTTTGACCTTTAATAATACTTTCAGATATCTGAAATATACAGACAGAAGCCAGACACAAACGCTATTTTTCTTTTTATCGGCCGATTCAGTTTGCAGAAGTATTAGACTATTATGTGATAAAAATCTTAAAGATAATAAGATAGCCGAACTTAACTCAAAATACAAACCGATTGGAAATAACCAGTGGGAAGATGAAAGGAACGGACAAAGATACTCTGTTGAACTTAAAGACGAAGAATGGACATTGAATATCAGCATCAATGTCAAACCAAAAATATAATAGATTATCGTGGAAACTATTGAACTTCTTAAAAAAGTAAGAAGAATAGAGATTAAGGCACGTGGACTCAGCAAGCATATTTTTGCCGGCCAGTATCACAGCGCATTCAAGGGTAGAGGTATTGTCTTTAGCGAAGTTCGTGAATATCAGTATGGCGATGATATAAGAAACATAGACTGGAATGTGACAGCCCGTTTTAACCATCCTTACGTGAAAGTTTACGAGGAGGAAAGAGAATTGACAGTTATGCTTCTCGTTGACGTTAGCGGCTCAGGTATGTTCGGCACTACAACTGGTTTCAAAAGAGAGATAATGACCGAAATTGCCGCAGTGCTTTCATTTTCTGCTATCCTCAATAACGACAAGACAGGAGTTATTCTCTTTTCCAATAAAGTTGAAAAGATTATCAGACCACAGAAAGGTAGTAAACATATTTTAAGAATCATAAGAGAACTGCTCGATTTCGAACCTGAAAACAAAAATACTAATCTTAATGAACCTCTACGTTACCTGACTAATGCAATAAAGAAAAGATGTACAGCATTCGTTATTTCAGATTTTATAACTCCCGATTTCGAGGAATCATTAAGAATAGCAGCAAATAAGCACGATATAGCAGCCCTCAAAATATTTGACCCCGCTGAAAAAATGATACCCGATTTGGGACTTATTAGAGTATATGACCCTGAAACAGGGTTGGAAAAATGGGTTGATACTTCATTGAAAAAGGTACGGGAGGAATATTCCAAATGGTGGGAGAGTCATACCGAAACAATTCAGAACGTATTTCGAAAAGCTGGAGTTGATTCGGCATGGATTTCTACAGGCGAGGATTATGTTCAGCCATTGATAAGATTTTTTAAAAAAAGACAGTAAATGAGGCGTTTTATATTATCGTTTTTTTCGATTTTTATCTTATCTCCTTATACTTTACCACAGGATGTGAGAGTAAAAGCCTCTTTTGACTCGACAAAAATATATATTGGCGACCATGTCAGATATATAATAACATTTGATAAGCCGAAGGACTTACCTCTTACTCTTCCTATCTTTAAAGACACTTTAATTAAACAAATCGAGATACTTAAAGGCCCCAATATTGATTCCTCGTTTTTAAGCGACAATTATATAAGGATAAAACATGAGTATTTAGTAACTTCATTCGATTCAGGATTCTATCAGGTTCCACCTGTTTATGCCGAGTTAAAGAGCGATTCGGGCATCCGCAGGTTTTATTCTGATTACGTCTGGCTTCAGGTAATGAGGGTTGAAATGACTCCTCCTGATACAACTTCTGCAATTTTCGATATAGTTGACCCTGCACGTGTCCCCGTTACGGCAGGAGAGGTTATCCCATGGATTCTTCTTGCTTTATTTATAGGAGTACTTATATGGTTAGCAATAAAGATAATAAAACGCCGGAAAAAAGAAGGACCCTCTATGCAGGTCATTAGACCGTCAGAACCAGCACATGTAATTGCTTTCAGGGAACTTGAAAAACTAAAATCGGAAAAACTATGGGAAAAAGGAGAGATTAAAAAATACTATGCAAGGCTAACGGAAATAATTAGACAATATATTATGAACAGGTATTCAGTGCCGGCACTGGAAATGACAACATCCGAAACACTTCAGGCATTATTACTGGCAGGAGTAAGCAAGGATGAGAATTATATGAAACTAAGAAAAATCCTTACCGAAGGTGACCTGGTAAAATTTGCAAAATATAAACCTGAACCAAGCGAGAATGAACTTATTTTCAAATACGCATGGGACTATATTAAATCAACTATGGTTACGGAGCAGCCTTCTGAAACAGAAAAAGAAACAACTGATTCATCAAAAGAGGAAATAAACGAATGAGAGGTATTGTATTTGCATCTCCAGGATTTTTATACTTGCTGGCACTCCTGCCATTAATGATATTACTTTATATTTTAAGATATAGAAAATCAACTGCTGCACTCAGAGTTTCTTCTATTTCTCCTTTTGAAAATCACCCTGTAACTTTCAGAGTAATACTTCGTCATATCTTATTCTCTTTTAGAGTATTAGCTGTCGGATTGTTGATTGTTGCTCTCGCCCGGCCTCAGGCTACAAACATTTACCAGGAAGTATCAACAGAAGGAATAGATATAATTATTGCACTCGATATTTCAGGAAGCATGCTTGCCCGCGATTTTAAACCTGACCGGCTTGAAGCCTCAAAAAATGTCGCAATTGAATTTATTTCAGGCAGACCTTACGATAGAATTGGCCTTGTAGTTTTTAGCGGCGAAAGTTTTACTCAATGCCCACTTACAACAGACCATGCTGTTCTTATAAATCTTTTAAGAGAAATCCATAGCGGAATTATTGAAGATGGAACTGCTATAGGAGAAGGACTTGCAACTGCAGTAAACAGAATTAAAGACGCACCCGGCAAAAGCAAAGTTGTGATTCTTCTTACAGATGGAGTTAATAACAGAGGAATCATCGCACCACTTACTGCTGCCGAGATTGCAAAAACTTTTGGAGTGAGAGTTTATACAATAGGTGTTGGTACAAGAGGAGTGGCCCCTTATCCGGTAATGACACCTTTCGGAATGAGGTATCAGGACATGCAGGTTGAAATTGACGAGGAGGTACTTAAAAGTATTGCCGAAATGACAGGCGGAAAATATTTTAGAGCAACGGATAATGAAAAACTGGCTCAGATATATGCTGAAATTGATAAAATGGAAAAATCAAAAATAGATGTGCGGCAATATAGAATGAGGGAGGAAAAATTCTTCCTCCCTGCACTAATTGCTGCTATTTTGTTTCTGATTGAAATATTTGTAAGGAACACTATTTTAAAAAGTCTTACATAAAGGGAAGTGTCTATGAATTTGTTCAGATTCGCAAACCCTGGGTATCTCTATTTACTGCTTGCAGTTCCTGTTCTGATCGTTCTCTTCATAGTTAACAATGCAAGACGGAGAAGGGCACTGACCAGATATGGTAATACATCGGTGGTATTAAGACTTATCCCTGATTTTTCTTCCACCCGACATCTGGTTAAGTTTATTTTACAAATTTTAGCTCTGGTTTTCATTTCAATAGTTCTTGCCAGACCTCAGTTCGGTTCAAAAATCGAAGAAGTAAAAAGGGAAGGAGTAGAAGTGATTATTGCGCTCGATGTCAGTAATTCAATGCTTGCCGAAGATATTCAGCCCAACCGGCTCGAACGCGCCAAGCAAGCAATCTCACGTATGATTGAAAGCCTCGAAAACGACAAAATAGGTTTAATAGTATTTGCCGGAGACGCCTATGTACAGCTTCCAATAACTGCCGATTATATATCTGCAAAGACGTTCTTATCAACTATTAATCCGTCAATGGTTCCAAAACAGGGAACAGCAATAGGCTCGGCAATATCACTTGCCATGCGATCGTTTTCTCCAGGTCAGGATAAGAGCCGGGCAATAATTATTATCACTGACGGTGAGAACCATGAAGATAACCCTGTTGCAGTAGCGAAAGAATCCGCACAACAGGGAATAGTTATCCATACGATAGGAATTGGATCACCCGAAGGTGCTCCAATCGCTATAAATATAAACGGTAAAAGAGATTATCTGAAAGACTCTCAGGGTAATATAGTTATTTCAAAACTCAACGAGAACATACTGAAAGAAATAGCTCTCGCTGCAAATGGAAAATATGTAAGAGCCTCCTCAATAAACCTTGGATTGGAACAGATTTTCTCAGAAATAAGAAAAATGAAAAAACAAGAACTCGAGGGGAAAATCTATACGGAATATAATGACCAATTCCAGATTTTTGCCGGTCTTTCTTTGATAATGTTAATAATTGATTTCCTGATAATGGAAAAACGAAGTTGGAAATTATCCGGACTTAAACTTTTTAAGATAAAAATATGATTCAATTATGAGATATTATATTAAATATATAATACTACTAAATAAATATAAGCTACTCAAAATATTCATCTTATGTAGTGCGCTTATTTTAATGAATTTTCAGGCATTCTCTCAGAGTGAACGCAAATATCTTCGTCAGGGAAATTCGAAATATTATGAGGACAATTTCAATGAGTCTGAAATATTGTATAGAAAAGCTCTCGAAAAAAATAATTCCTCAACAAGCGCTATTTTTAATCTGGGCGACGCTCTTTACCGGCAAAATAAATTTGAAGATGCCTCAAAACAATTTATGGCAGCTGCTGAACTCGAAAACAACACTATTAGAAAATCAGAAAGTTATTATAATCTTGGTAATTCTTTATTGGAAGCCAATAAGATAGCCGAAAGTATAGAGGCATATAAAAATTCTCTCAGGCTTAATCCTCAAAATATGAAGGCTAAATATAATCTTGCTTATGCCCAGGATTTACTTAAGCAGCAACAAAATCAACAGCAAAACCAGGATAAACAGAAGGGTGACCAGGATAAGAATGAAAATAACAAGAATAGGGAAGAAAATAATAATCAACAGGCACAACAGGATCAGAATCAACAACAGCAGCAACAGCAGCAGGAGAATCGACAACAGGATCAGCAAACCCAGGAACAACAGGGTATTTCAAAAGAAGATGCTGAAAGGATTCTTGAGGCACTTTCCAATAACGAGAGGAAAGTTCAGGAAAAAGTGAGAGAAGCAAAAGCGGCAGAAGAGAGAGAGAAAACGTTAATTAACTGGTAAACTAAAATATGGGAAAAATATACAGGATATTTATTGTACTTTTTATTGTACCCTTTCGATTAGCGGCACAAGATATTTATATTAGAACTGATTATCCAGGTGTGGTAAATCTGGGTGAGCAGTTCACTATAAGTTGGACCATAAATGCTGCCGGAGGAGAATTTATTGCTCCTTCTATTACCGGTTTTAATGTACTTATGGGCCCACAAACTTCTTATAGCTCGAGTACTCAGATAATTAATGGAAAAATTTCGAGAGAAGTCTCATATACTTACACTTATTACCTTCAGGCAATAAATGAAGGTAAATTTGTCATTCCACCTGCGATAATAAAAATAAAGAATAAAGAATACATTTCCGATTCGATTTTTATTGAAGTTATTAGCAGCGCCGCTGCAAAGCAAACACAACCAGGAACCGTTAAACCTCAGGGAAATCAGTCTGTTGATAACCTGCAAACCACAGGCAGCGACTTGTATGTAAGGCTTATTCCAAATAAAACTGAGGTCTTTGTGGGAGAACCTCTAACAGTAGCGTTGAAAATATTTAGCAGAACAGACCTTGCAGGGCTTGAAGAGGTTAAATATCCGGATTTTAAAGGATTTATTAAAGAAAACATTGAAACACCTCCACTTACTGCTCTTCAAAGGGAAAATATTAACGGAGTAATATATGGCACCGGAATAATTCAGCAATTTCTGCTCTTTCCTCAGATAACAGGCGAAGTGACAATAGAACCGGTGCAGATAACTGCACTTGTACAACAAAGAATGAGTGAACCAGATCCCTTTTTTGGCGATTTCTTTTCAAGATTTATCAATACTCCGCGTGTCCTTGCTTCTCTACCTTTAAAAATTAAAGTAAAACCTTTACCGGAAGGTAAACCTGAAGATTTTTCCGGAGTGGTGGGAAACATTAAAATTTCTGCAACATTAGATAAAGATACTGTAAACGTCAATGATGCACTTAATTTTAAAATAACAATTAGTGGAACCGGTAATATAAAATTTGCCAGTAAGCCGATATTGAAGCTCTCGCCGGATATCGAAATATATGATCCAAAGATTATAGATAATTTTAAAAATACTGCTTCAGGAACTACAGGACAGAAAACTTTTGAATATGTTCTGATTCCGCGTCATCATGGAGATTTTATTATTCCTTCTATTACTTATTCGTATTTTAACCTTTCAACAAAGAAGTACGAAAGAGTTTCAACAAACGAGTTCAGGTTCCATGCGCTTAAAGGTAAAGAACAAGCAGGTGAAGTAACAATGTTCGGAGGTGTAACCAAGGAAGATGTCAAATACCTTGGGAAAGATATAAGGTTCATAAAATCCGTTCCCGGAACATGGATCAAATTGGATAAATTCGTTGCAACAAGCCGGATTTTTCCCTATATCTATCTGATTGCTTTTCTTCTTTTTGTCATTGTTCTGGTAATAAGACGCGAACACGTCCGCAGAAATGCCGACGTTGCAAGAGTACGAAACAGAAAAGCAGGGAAAATTGCCAAAAAACGGTTGAGATTTGCAGAACAATATCTCAGATCGGGAGATAATGAAAAATTTTATGAAGAACTTCATAAAGCTTTATGGAGTTATTTAAGTGATAAACTTTCAATACCTTTTGCTGAAATAAACAGAGAAAAAATCATCGAGTCGCTGAAAGAGAAAGGTTTTGACGAAAATCAGGTTGAACAGATAAAGAACCTTATTGATAAGTGTGAATTTGCAAGATTCGCTCCTGCTGCTCCACCTGCCGAAGCTGCCGAGATATTTAAAGAGGCAACAAGAATTATAAAGAGTGTAGAAAACAAATTAGGATAGTATTAGCAAGATGAGAAAGCTATTTTTTCTTTTGGTGTTATTGACTTCGGTTAATATTTTATATGCAGTCAGCAGTACTGAGTTTCCGGATGAGAAATTCAAGGAAGGAACCGAATTATATATTTCAGGAAAGTATCAGGAAGCTCTCGAAATATGGCTTTCTATATATAATTCAGGTTTCAGGTCGGCAAACTTGAATTATAATATCGGGAACGCTTTTTTTAAACTTAATGATATTCCACATGCAATACTTTTTTACGAAAGAGCTCTTCTGCTTAAGCCTGCAGATGAAGATATAAGCTACAATCTTCAGGTTGCCAGAACCTTTGTAGTTGATAAATTTGTAGAAGTGCCGGAATTCTTTATAGTTACATGGTTTAATTTTATAGCCCTTATTATTTCTTCCAATACATGGGCTATTATAAGCATTATCTCATTTGTTTTATTTCTGTCATTACTGTCGGTTTGTTTGTTCAGTTCCGTTTACCGGATCAAAGTTATTACTTTCTGGTGTGCCGTTGTAATGTTTTTAATAAGCGGCTCATCGCTGGCCTTTTCTTTGAGGAACAAACGACTTGTGACCGACAGCGGCAAAGCAATAATTATGAGCCCTCAGGTAAACGGGAAAAGCTCTCCCGATGCCAGCGGTACCGACCTCTTCCTTATTCATGAAGGCACAAAAGTAACCGTTACCGACAACGTGGGTAATTGGTACGAAATCAGACTACCCGACGGCAATAAAGGCTGGGTTACATCGAATAGCCTGGAAAAAATATAAACAAGTGCAACTAATTCATTATATTTCAGGTCATATCCATAAAGTGCCCTACATAATAGATTTATGAGAAAGCTGGTTATTTTTCTTGTTGCAATTTTGCTTATAACTGCCTGCAAGAAGACAGAAAAGGAGCCTCTGGGTCCTACCGACATAAGAGTAACAAATCTTTCGAACGTTACAATGAATGAGCTTACAGTTGAGACAGGCGGAGGAATTTATAACTTTGGCATACTGGAAGCAGGAGATACAACAGATTATTTCCGGTTCGAAGTGGCTTATCCCAAAGCAAATATATCTGCGCTTATAAACGGAGATAAATATAAAACTGACACAGTTATATATGCATATATGCAATATCTTGGACAGGTGAAAGCTACTTATGAGATTTTTATTGAGAGCGATGCCCTGAGGAAATTGAAAATTCATAATGTTATTATGGAATCTCCATTGAAATGAAAATGATTCATCTTACCATTTTATAGGCTCGATCCCATTTTCTGCAAGATATTTATTGCACTTACTGAAATGTCTGTTTCCAAAGAAACCTCTTTCCGCTGAGAGGGGCGAGGGATGAACCGATTCAAGTACCAGATGTTTTGTTTTATCTATGTTTTCTCCTTTTTTCTGAGCGTACGCACCCCACAGAAAAAAGACAAGATTGTTTTTCTCATTATTAAGAATCCTTATTGCAGCATCGGTAAATCTCTCCCATCCTCTTCCCTGATGCGAGCCAGCCTGATTTTCCCTTACAGTAAGTATGGCATTAAGCAGTAGTACACCCTGTCTTGCCCACCTCTCGAGGTTACCCGACGACGGAAATGGAATTCCAAGATCCGATTCAATTTCCTTAAAAATATTTATCAGGCTGGGAGGAAGAGGGACACCATCCCTGACTGAGAAGCATAGACCGTGTGCCTGACCCGGCCCGTGATATGGATCCTGCCCGATAATTACAGCTTTTACTCTGTCGAATGGGCAAAGGTTGAATGCATTGAAAATCAAACTTCCGGGTGGATAGATAGTTTTGGTACGGTATTCTTCCCTGACGAACTCCGTAAGTTCTATAAAATACTCTTTTTCGAATTCACCAGCCAGTCTTCTTTTCCAGCTTTCTTCAATTTTTACGTCCATAAAAAACTAATGCTTTGTTTAACGTTTTTCGTTTCGGAATCAGTAATACCTAAAAATTTTATAGGAAAACATACGAAATATTAGGAGTGCCTCTACCAAAAGAATAAAAACCTGTTATACCAGATAGTATGGAAAGACACAGCTATAAAGTGGCATTTACAATGGGATTTCCAGAATTATCTATTGCAACTGCGTTATAGTTAAACACCAGCGGTGTATGTGAAAAGACAGTTAAACTTGTCGCAGTCAAAACCAGACGAAGCAGAAATTTTTTCATATATTACACGATTTAGTTTGCCTAATATTCTTTACAAAGTATAAAGTTAAGAATAAATTACTGAAATAAAGTCATTTTTTCAGTTAATTCATAAACCGATAATTGTTTTCGAAAAATAAACTGCAGCAATATATTAGCACTATCTTTTTTGTGATTAACATTAAAATGCAATGTCTGTCAACAGTTTAAATCATTAATGATTCGTTTCAAAACTTCTGTAAACTCATAACCTGCTTCTTCAGTGGCTGCAACAAATCCCCCGTTATGTGAGATGCATGGATTAGCGTTTATCTCAATCACAAAAGGATTGTTGTTTTTGTCCACCCTTATATCAACTCTTGCATAACCTTTCAATCCAAAAATATTCCAGCATTTTAAAGCTATGTTTTCCATTTTCATTTTAAGTGCTTTATCAAGTTTATCACCGGGAAATTGACGAATAGTATTTTCGTATTCAAAGCTTCCTTCAATCCATTTTGCTTTAAAATCAAGGATAGTAGGCCTGTCCGGGCCAAAATCCCTAAACATCATTTCAGCAATAGGTAATATTTCAGGTTTAGAATCCTGCCCGCCAACAATGCTGATATTAAATTCTCTCCCTTCAATAAATTCCTGTATTAACCAGTGTGTTTGTTTTAGTCCAAGAATTTTTTTTTCATATTCCGGACCATAAACGAATACAGATTCCGCTGTAATTCCCTGCGAACCATCTTCCCATACAGGTTTAATGATATATTTTTCTCCGGGTTTTAGATATTTCTTTGAAGACATATCGAATGTTTCAGGAGTTTTTATTCCGGCCTTTTTTAGTATTTTAGCCGTAAGTAATTTACTTGTTGTCAGGAACATCGCTTCAAGAGGATTACCTGTATAAGGCAATTCGTACATATTCAAAACTGCCGGTATGAAGTAAAGAAGTTCTCCTTTATTGTTTATTGATTCTACAAGGTTGAATACGAAATCAAACTCATCTTTTGCCAGCAATGAAATTTCATTTATAAAATTGTTTGTAATTCCTTTGCGGAATGTACAGATTCCCATTTTATTAAGGTTGATTTCAATCCAGTCCACCTGGTCAAGTATGTCGAGCTCGTCTGGAAGAGCATTCTCTGCTGGCTGATTATACAAAATGCAACACTTCATAATTTAAAATTATATCTTTTGAATGCTGATTTGATAATTCTTTCAATTAGTTCGTTATACTCAATTCCTGCAAAGCGAGAAAGTATTACGAGATCCGAATCAATTGGGTGAAGTCCTGCGAGAGGATTTACTTCCATAAAACAGAGCTTTCCATTTTTGTCGGCTTTTAAATCAACTCGTCCCGCATCAACTCCACCAATAGCTTTCCATACTCGCAGGGCAACCGATTCAGATTCCTTTGCATATTTTTCATTCATAGGTAAATATTTACACATTACGTCATAATGTTTCTTATAATCGAGTGAATATGGCAAATCATTATTGCATATTATTTCCATCCCTCCAATGGCGACAGCTTCATCTCCGGTACCAATAATGCCCACAGTAAACTCCTTCCCGGGAAGATATTCTTCCACAAGTACGGGCTGGTTAAACCTATTAAGAAGATAATTTGAAATTTCCTTTAACTCAGATGGATTTTTAATTATATTCTTTTCTGTTATGCCTTTCCCTGTGCCTTCCGAAACCGGCTTGATGAAAAGAGGGTATTGAAGATCGCATTTTTCCGTGTCTTTTATTGAAGTAATCAGCATGCCTTGAGCCACAGGAACACCAGCCGAAGAAACAATCAGACGGCATAGATATTTATTAAGTGAAACTCCCAGAACGACCGGGCCACTGAAAACATAAGGTATCCTGTACTGGTCGAGTATTGCAGGAACAACCGATTCCCTTCCGTCGCCATAAAGTCCTTCTGCAATATTAAAAACAATATCCCATTTTTTACCTGATGCTAATGCTTCAATAAGCTGGAACACATTCCCTATTTCTTCAGTTTCCAACTTAAGCAGATGCAACGCATCCTGTATTGCATTAATTGTTTGTTCCTGATCGAACTCGGCAGTATCTTCCAAAGAAAACCCACGATCAAGATACCACGATCGTAGGTCAAAAGTCAAACCGACTTTCATAAATAATTAAATTTCAGGATATTCGCAAATAGTACCTTTATAGTTGCGAAGAACAATTTTTTTATTGTTGTGTTCGACTATATAGTTTGGCAGGATAGGGATTTTTCCACCTCCGCCAGGCGCATCGATGACATACTGAGGTATTGCGTATCCGCTGGTAAAGCCTCTAAGACCATTTATTATCTCGATCCCCTTCCTTACAGATGTACGAAAATGCCCGGAACCTGGAATCAAATCACATTGATAAAGATAATAAGGCCTAACGCGTATCATAAGCAGTTTATGAAATAGCTTTTTCATAACCTCGACATTATCGTTTATTCCTTTGAGAAGAACTGTCTGACTTCCTAACGGGAAGCCTCCGTCAGCCAGTTTATTGCATGCATCTGCACACTCTTTTGTAATCTCATCGGGATGAGTAAAATGAAGGCTTATAAAGAGCGGATGATATTTTTTGAGAATAGTAATAAGATTATCCGTTATCCTCTGTGGTAATACGACAGGCACGCGTGTGCCTATCCTGATTATTTCAACAGTTGGAATATTTCTTATATTCTTTAATATGTAATCCAGCATTTCGTCCGACATCGTAAGCGGATCACCTCCACTTATAAGAACGTCTCTAACTTCTTTATGACTACGTATATAATCGAAAGCTTTTTCGAAATCACTTTTTCCGAGTTTATCGAGTTTACCAACGGAATACGACCGAGTACAATACCTGCAGTATGCGGAGCAAATCTGAGTGACGGTAAACAATACTCTGTCGGGATATCTGTGGACAATCCCTTTAACCGGTGAATTCGACGCTTCATGAAGCGGATCGGTCCTCTCATTCGGAAGCTGAATAAGCTCTTCCACAACAGGAACTACAATCCTTCGTAAAGGATTTGATGGTCCACTGCTATAAATCAGGGAAGCAAAATAAGGAGTAACCCTCAAAGGAAGACGGCCTTTAAGATTATTTATGGCCATAATTTCTTTCTCTGAAAGACGCATAACTTTCCGGAGACCTTCTAAACTCGTTATCGAGTTTCGGAGTTGCCATCTCCAGTCATTCCATAAATCGACAGTTGCCAAGGGGAAATAACGGCTGATAAAGTCCGCATTCCGGTTGCTAACTAACTGATCTGGGGTTTCAAATTGCGAAAAATACATGGTTTTCGCGCCAGGCTCTTCATCTGAAGAGCAACCCGTGAGGCGGCCTTCTCCATGGAAAGCTCTTGCCTCGTTCTTGTTAGTGTTCATCGTAAGAGTTTCACTACTTTTTAAATCTCTTCTTTTTAATTAGTTTTTATTGTTAAAAATTTCGACGAAAATATATATTCTGTAAATACAATGTTATGTTTTACATGTAGAAATATTAACAAGTGGTTGATTTTTTCAACAATTTGACTTTCACTATATTGAATAAATTTATTAAAATATTATCTGTCAATGTTTTATAAAGCATTGCGACATATATGTTAAATTTTCAAGCAAGACATTTTTTGATAAATTTCTTAATTAAAAACATTTTTAAATTCGTAATTTTATAACGAAAGATGATTTTGAAGGTAAAATTTTAATTTCTTATTTATGAAAATAGAAAAAGCAGCATAAAGAAAAACAAAGGTCGTTTTTTACTGGTGGTTAATCCCCGCTTATGAAACTGACATCAACAGATAAGCACAAACACTTGTTGCCACGAGCACGCGGATGAAATTTTAACTTCTTATCTGTTTTCAATATGCTGATATTGTTTAACTTAATAATTATTTACGGATGAAAAAAGTTGATATTGAAAAAGCGTACAGTATTGCAAAAGAGCAATATGCAGAAATTGGTATCGGTACCGATTCTGTTCTGGAGCAGATGAAAAATATTCCGATAAGCCTTCATTGCTGGCAGGCTGATGATGTTGGTGGATTTGAGAAACCGGATGCCGAACTTGCGGGAGGCGGCCTTCAGGTAACAGGCAACTTTCCTGGCAAAGCAAAAAATATTGACCAGTTGCGCAACGACCTCGATAAAGTTATGTCTATCTTGCCCGGGAAGCTTCGATTAAATCTGCATTCAATTTATGGCGAGTTTGGTGGAAAACTTGTAGAGCGTGACCAGATAGAGAAAAAGCATTTTCAGGGATGGATTGACTGGGCAAAGGGGAGAGGAATCGGACTTGATTTCAACTGTACGTGCTTTTCGCATCCTTATGCTGATGAAGGTTTTACACTTTCAAGTAAAAATGAAAAGATCCGTAGATTCTGGATAGAACATACGAAACGCTGTCGTGAGATTGCCGCTGAAATGGGAAGGCAACTCGGAACACCCTCGGTCCATAATATCTGGATTCCGGATGGTTCTAAGGATACATCTGTTGACAGATATACATTGAGGGAAATTCTAAAAAATTCTCTTGATGAAATATTTTCGATCGAATATCCAAAAGAATATCTTAAAGATTCTATCGAAAGTAAGCTTTTTGGGATTGGCTCTGAATCGATGGTTGTAGGTTCTTATGATTTCTATCTTGGTTATGCCGTGAAAAATAACAAGATGATTACGCTCGATAACGGTCATTTTCATCCGACTGAACAGATCGGCGATAAAATATCAGCTATCTTGCTTTATGTGGATGAGATTCTTCTTCATCTTACTCGTGGCGTAAGATGGGACAGCGATCATGTTCTTACAATAAATGACGAGCTTATGCTTATTGCGCAGGAAACAATAAGAGCCAAAGCTTTAAACAAAGTGAATATTGGACTCGATTTCTTCGATGCAAGCCTTAATCGCCCTGGTGCCTATGTTATAGGTACACGGTCGGCACAGATTGCCTTTATGTATGCACTTCTGGAACCTGTAAGTATGCTGGTGGAGTTTGAAAACAAGGGAAAGAATTTCGAACGGCTTGCATATCTCGAGCTAATGAAAACAAAACCTTTCGGTGCAATATACGATTATTTCTGTCTTGTTAACGGAAAACCGACAGCTGAAGAATATATTAGGGAAATCCAGAATTATGAGAAAGATGTGTTACTGAAACGTTAAACTTTAGATTGAAGTGATGAAAGAGCCTGTAATTGCTATTTTTGATATTGGAAAGACAAACAAAAAGCTTCTTATTTTTGATACTTCACTTAATCTTGTTAATGAGTATGAAGAAAAATTTCCTGTCACAACCGATGAAGACGGATTTGAGTGCGATGATATTGATCTAATAGAGTCATGGATTAAAAAGTCAATTTGCGAGCTTATTCACACGAGCGAATATAACCCTCTTGCAGTGAACTTTGCAACTTATGGTGCAACCCTGGCATATATCGACAGTCGAGGGAAAAGACTCACTCCTATTTATAATTATCTTAAACCGGTTGATGAATCAATACCGGAATCCCTTTATAAAAAATATGGTGGGAAAAATGAATTTTGTCGCTGTACAGCTTCTCCTGCACTTGGCATGCTAAATGCCGGTATTCAGGCTTTATGGCTTAAAAGAAAAAAATCTGATATCTTTTCTAAAACCAAATATATCTTGCATTTCCCTCAATATTTTTCATTTCTTTTTACAGGCAGGGCTGTTTCGGAACATACTTCAATTGGTTGTCATACAGCTATGTGGAATTTTGATAAAATGACATATCACAGGTGGATAAAAGATGAAAATATGAAAGTTCTGGAACCAGTGCCGGTATCGACACTTTTTGATACAGTTATATCAAAGGCAAAGATTAAAGTTGGTACAGGGTTGCATGATAGTTCTGCTTCACTTGCTCCTTTTTTTAAAGATGATATTGGTAATTTTATTCTCGTTTCGACAGGAACATGGTGTATAAGTATGAATCCTTTTAATAATGAACCACTTACAACTGAAGAACTTGAACAGGATTGCCTTTGTTATCTTAGCATTAATAGTAAACCTGTGAAATCATCTCGTCTTTTTCTTGGGCATATGCACGATGAATCGGTAGAAAGACTAAGTCAATATTTCAGAATACATGAGAACTCATTTCGTCTTGTAAGGCCCGATATTAAACTATTGAACCGACTGACGGATAAATTTGAAGGGGAAAAGGTATTCACACTGCCAGATAGTAAACCTGGAACATTGAGGGAAGAACCGGAACTTTTTCTGTTCGACAACTTTATTGAAGCTTATCATCAGCTTATGATTGAGCTTGCTGACCTAACTGTTGAAGCCATTAATAGAGTAATAGGAGAAAAAGACCTGACGGAAAAAATTATCTTTACAGGAGGATTTGTTAAAAATCCTCTTTTTATGAAGCTCGTGGCAAGCTCATTTCCAGATAAAAAAATATTTGTTTCAGATATAAGTAATGGGACTTCTCTGGGAACAGCACTTGTTACTTTAAATTCTCTTATGCCTCAAAAAGTTATCAATCCAAACCTTGGACTGACCGAAGTAATAGTTTAATTCCTTTTTAGACGATGTTTTAAAAAGGTAAAAATTAAAACGATTATTCTTTCCTCAGTGCGGTAACCAGAGATTCTTTATTAATTCCCCTTAGTGAAGCACTCAGAGTAAAGAAGCATGTTAGAATAAGAATTATAATTATTATTATGGTTGAAATCCATGGCAAACCGACACCTTCCTCCAGAGATGGCAGGGTTGCTGTTAGTGCACCTATAAAGCCGGTAATTACACCTGAGAGAAGAAAAATGAGTTGCTCGGATATAACCATTCTTCTGATTCTTTTTTCTTTAAACCCAACAGCAAGCATCATGGCAAAATCTCTTCTTCTGTAATTGTAATTCTGACGAAGAACAAAACCAAGTCCGGCAACACCCAGTATCATCCCAAAAGCACCTAATACAGTAAAAACTGAAAGATATGTGTTTGTCACTTCGAAAAAAGCGGAAAGCCTTTCTTTTGTGCTTATGGCATTGATGCCATAAGCTTCAAATCTTGAATTTAAAATATTTAAATAATTTTCAATATTTTCCGAATTGCCTGCAATAAGAAAAACCGAATAGCCTGTTGCCGACGGAAAATATTCATTAAAGAATTTTTCACCTGTAATAATATATCCCTGGAAAACAGAGGATTTTAATCCACCAGCTATAATAATATACAAATTTTCTCCTTGTTCAGTTGAATAAATAAGTGTATCTCCAACACTTTTTTTAAGTCCCCATTGAAGAACGGTCTGGTCTGCAAAACCGTAAATGATGTTTTTACCAGGCGACCTTTCGATCATTTCCCATGGATTCGACGGATTGGCTTCAGGATGTAATGATGCAAAGCTGAATGCTTTGTTTTCAGCAAGATAAGAATTATCTATGCCAAGAAGGGGAGGAGAACTTACCTGATTGAGATTAAGACAACTTGCATCATCGCCCTGTAGTTTTCTCGCCTGAACAAATATCATTTCATTAGCTGGAAAATTATTAAGACCAAATTTCTTTTTACCCTCAGGAGTATTCAGATTTTCTTTCACTGGGGTAGAGGTTTCGGCCCAAATAAGGAAACCGCCTGTTCCACCTGCAGCTGACGTACTCTTATCAGTAATTTCAAGCCGGTTGGCCCCTGTAATAATTAAAGCAAATAAGCCTGCTGAAATGAGCAAAACCGGTAAGACGGCTCTGACAGGATAAAAACGATAATAACTCCGTGAAAGATTACGAATGAAACCCGATGAAGAATTATCAGGTTTGTAATAGAATACCAGATTATAAAAAAGTAAAATCAAACCTGCAAAAAGGAATGTGCCCGATATATATGAAATGGTCAATGAAGATTCAGTAGATATAAATATATTTATAATTGAGAGTAGAATGCCGCAAATTATGAAAAAAAGAGAGAAAGCGATTGTGAGTTTTGTTTTTTTCAACGGAAGCCGGAATTGCCTGCCGTCTTTTTCTGACATCTTTAGCAAAAACTTTTTCGTCCTGTTATACTGAATTAATAATGAAAGAATTAAAGTTGATAAGAAGCCTGTAATAATAGGGATTGCTCCGTTATATGCAATAATTATATCAGCATGAACGGCGCCTTGCCAAACGGTATTAAGTGCTTTAATAATTATTGAGTTAAACAGCATCCCGGCTAAGGCTCCTGTAAAAGCGCCGGTTAAGCTAATAATGAAATGTTCAGTAGTTAGGATCTTAATTATCTTCCTATTCTTAAAACCAAGAGCAAATAGAGAAAATATATGTTCTTTATGAAATTCGAGATACGAATTTATTGCAAGTATTAGGAGTAAAATGCAGGCTGCTATGATGAAAAATCCCAGTGCAAGGAACAGTGTGCCAAAGTCAACACTTCCTGCTGCCGCTTTCATCATTTCATTTCTGATATTAATCGCTTTGAAACCTAAGCATCCGGGATCAATATTACCTGTAAGAGTATATATTACTTCATTTTTTCCTGCTCCTGAAGCTATTCTGATAGCAGTAGCCGGACCGAAATTGCTACCCCAAATTTGTTTACCTTTTTCATAATTGAGAAATATTTTTGGTGTACCCTGATACTTATTCCAATAGTCTTCATCTTTTTTTCTAATAAGTTCGGTTTTAATACTCACACCGGCATCCCATGCAGTACACGACTTTTTCCCTGCAATACCGGGAAATTCCGGCATAAGTTCAGGATCGTTCCAAATACCTTCGATCTTGACAACACCTGACACAATAAAACTATCTTCTTTTTCTACAAGCTCTTTGATTCTTTCAGGATCGTACCATTTCAAAATCAATGTGTCGCCCTTCTTTGCCCCTATATCATCTGCCAGCCAGCTATTAATTAGTATATTATTTCCTTCGGGAATGTCCTTATATATTGCCTTCCCAACCGCAGATGCAAATGAATAAGGATTAACTGCTACATTCTTTCGTGTTGTGTTTACCAGATATGTAATTAAAGGAACAGCATCTGGAATGACATGCTGGATTTCATCAATTAAAACCTGGTCAATGAAAATGCGTGATGAGATTATTTCAGTCAGACCTGTAGCTTTATTGCTTCGGACTTTAATTCCAACATCGGACGGAATCAGAATAGTTTTAAGTTTAGCAATAAGATTCTCCTCATTCAGATTGCTTTTGTAATCAATAAGTATTTTGTTGGCACGTTTAGTGCGACTTAGTTCTGTTATGTCAACAAATACATTATATGGAATGATCTGGCTGATGCCAAGAGAAAAATTCCCTGTTTCGCTTTCCGACAGTATATATTTTATTTTAAATAAATGAGTGGATACTTCACCCAAAGAAGGAGCAAAAGGGAAACCTGATGGGAGATCATCTATTAATTTATGATTAAGTATGATTTCATCACCTACCGAGAGATTAAGAGCTTTGGCAAATTTTTCATTTATTGCGGCTTCGCCCAACCCAATATATTTTTCAGGCGTATTATGAAAATAGAAAAAATCGTGATTGATGCCATAAATTTTAATGTTTTGCCTTCGGTTTCCATTATCATTAAATTTCTGGGCTGTGCCTTCTGTCTCAAGTATTGAAGTACATTCCACCCCGATAATGCTTTTGAGTTTCCCTGATATCGAAGCATTAAAATATCTTAATCCGGAACTGATTATTAAGCCAGTGTTCCCGATCTTATTCATTGCTGACTTTTTCAGACTTTCACGAACTGAATATCCGGTAAGAAGAGAACCGGTTATCACAGCAGTAAGAATAAGTATAATTGCAGCCTGATTTAAAGCCTGTTTTTTATAATAGACCAGCGACTTCAGAGCCAGATTTATCTTAGGTTTCATTTATTAAAGTTCATATTCTGGAGAGTTTCCCTTCTTCTATTTTGTAAATAACCGACATCTTTTTTGCAAGTTTTTCAGAATGGGTGGCAAGAACTACTGTGGTTCCCTCCATTGAGCTTATTTCCTTTAATAAGTCGCCAAGGATTTCAGCATTGGCAGCGTCGAGTGCTCCGGTTGGTTCATCGGCCAGTAATAAATCGGGCTTATTTATAAGAGCTCTTACCAGAGCCGCCCTCTGAGCCTCCCCACCTGACACTTGAAATGGATATTTTTCAGAAATAGCATCTATCCCGGTTTTTTGCATGAGTTCCATAACGTAGCGTCTCTTTTCATTGTATTTTTCATCGTCAATTTCGCCTGCAAAAAGCGGTAGCAAAATATTATCAATAATTGTAAGATAAGGCAGAAGAAGATGATCCTGAAAAATAAACCCTGTATATTTATTTCTGTATTCAGCAGCCTCGTCGTTTGAAAAATTGTTCAGTATTTTTTCTCTGAAAAAAATTTCACCGGAATCCGGTTTATCAAGCAGTCCGATAATATTTAAAAGCGTTGTTTTTCCTGAACCTGATGGTCCCATAACCGCAATAGTCTCACCTACACTTACATCAAGGCAGAGACCGTCAAAAACGATGCCTCGTTGCGGGTATGACTTGTTGATGTTTCTTAATTTTAGCATTTTAAAATCAATATGTATGGCCTTACATTAAAATTAAAGATTGGTATAAACCTCCATAAGTGCTTTTGCCATTTGTTCTGTTGAGAGTTTAGTCAATACGTTTTTTTTGCCGCGTAAACCTAATTCCTTTAGTATATCACTGTTCCTGAGTAAGTTTAATATATTTTCTGTCAGATATTCTACAGTGTCAGGTTCATAAAGAATGCCCCCTTCTGTAGCTTCGAGTATTTCAGGAAAAGAACCTGTCGAAGGTTGTACTACAGGAACTCCTGCAGCATTGGCTTCCAGCACATAAAGGCCATAAGCATCAGGTTTTCTCACAGGCACACTTATTAGACAAACCGATTCAAGGAATTCTCTCTTTCCTTTTCCTTGAAATTCCTGAAATATTCTCACTGAATTTTTATATCCGCTACCATTTATCTTTTTTATCTGTTTCTTTATAAAGGGCTTATCATCTCCTGTGTAACCGCCACATATGTGAAGGTTTAAATTTTCGAAATCTCCACTTTTTCTGATTTTAATAAAAGCGTCGACAAGTTTATCAAATCCGTTGTTGTAACTCACTCTCGACAAGAAACCTATTGCAGGCTTAATAACTTTTTCTGTGCCAGGAAAAACTGTTTCACTCTCGATTCCTATGGGCACAATTTTAATTTTATCTCTGTTTATATTTGTTTTTGAAACAATAAAATCACTGAAATATTTACTTGGAGAAATAAAAGCATCAACATTAACC
Organism: Bacteroidales bacterium; assembly: GCA_018056245.1. Taxonomy (GTDB): domain Bacteria; phylum Bacteroidota; class Bacteroidia; order Bacteroidales; family VadinHA17; genus LD21. The sequence goes on along the minus strand of JAGPFZ010000002.1, from coordinate 11,973 downwards.
GATTCTTTTCCAATCATTTCCCATGCTTTCGACTGGTAGGGTTCCTTCATCTCATTAATCCAGTCATCCTCATTCTGGAGTGAGCATACAATTTTCACATCGAGATAATCCTTAATCTGTTTTGCCAGTCCTATGATAAGAGAATTTGAAAGGTGAATAATATCAGGTTTTACACTTTCTTGAAGGTACTTAACGAGATTTTCGAGTTCCCTTATGTGTTTACGTGAAGAGCTGTCTATCATACCCAATGTCATCTCCTCGAGCCCGTTAGTTCTTGTTGAACTGGCGCTTTTTGCCGCAATATTAAGCATAGGAGGAGAGTCAAATATCTTTTCGAGAAATGTCGGCATTTTTTCTAATGCCGGAATTTTCTCCCTTATATAAAGGGATACTGCTCCGAAAAAAACATCGGTACCAAAACCATTTTCAACATAAATTTTCTCAGGAGGCAAATAAAGAGATACTGTTTCCGCATCAGCATTACTGTATTTTTTTATTGCTTTTAAAAAAAGCATGTCGCGGTAACAATTAGTACAGTAAAAAGAACCGCCTGAACTCGTTACAAGATATACAATTTTCATTTTTTTTGTCCAAAAGCCAGTAACCTCCCGTCTTCAGCCAGAATATAAAACTTACCATTTGTGATTACGGGCGAGCTGCTTATAGGCGCTCCCGCGTTAAAACTCCATAATTTTTTCCCGCTTTTAAGATCAAGCATATATATGTATCCATCCATACTACCAAAAATAACCTTTGAAGGTGTTATAACGGCCGAGCCTGTAATACGGCCGTTTGTCATGAATTTCCATAACAACTTCCCATTTTCTGTATTATAGCAGTATAGATATTTATCTTCGTTGCCTATAACAACATAATTACCCATAACTGCAGGATTGCCAACTATTGCACCCGAAGTCTCCTGTGCCGGAATGGTCCACATAATTTTTCCAACCGAAATATCCAGACAGTAAAAATTACCGTCATAATCGCCGAAGTATGCTTTGTCATTTACAACTGCAGGCGAAGCAGCAATATAATTACCTGTTTCATAAGTTTTCCTTTCCGTTCCGGTTCTCGGATCTACCACTCTTATCACTCCATCGCATCCTCCGAAGATTATCCTATTGTAAGAAACCGAAGGTGTACCGTTCACATAATTCATTGTTTCCAGTTTCCATAACATTTTACCGTTGTTCGGATCAACACAGTGTAAAAAATAATCATAACTTCCAAAAATAATTCCGGCCATTTTCCCGGAAAACCAGGAATTCGCAGACCCAACAATCTGGTTTTCTGTAGTATATAACCATTCACGTTTACCTGTTAACTTATTGACAGCGTGGAATATACCATCCGTTGTACCTACATATATTTTATTGCCATACACAAGAGGAGGAGCCTCTACTGGATTTCCTGTCTCATATTTCCATTTTACTTTACCGTCATCGCCAACAGCATAGATATTGCCGTTGTCAGTTCCAAAATAAATGATGCCATCAGCAAATACTGGAGAGGATTTGGTTCTGACGCCGGTTGAAATATTCCATATCATAGAAATGGATTCCGGAAAATCAATTGTAGTGCTGCCGGAAAGATCGCTTTTCCCACGAAAAATAGGCCAGTTACTGGAACTCTCTTGAGAAAAGGATAATCCGCCTGTAAAAAGAAAAAATGATATTAAGTATAAATATTTCACCTATGATTTATTATTTAAATTTCTTAAAGCGCCAGTAGGACATACTTCTATACAAATATCTGCTTTATTTTTTAAAATATTTTCAAATTTTTCCGTCAGAGGTTCAGATACCCGTGTAAGGAATCCTTTTCCTATAAAGCAAAGAGAAGGATCATCCTTACTATCTTCACACACTCTTATACATAAACCACATTTTATACATTTTGCATATTCAAAAATCAAGCCGGTATTGTAATTTATTTTTTTTTCGATAGTAGCATTGATAAGTTTGCCGGTAGGATCCTTCAATGAATACTCTTCGGCAAGGTATCTTAATTTGCAATTTTCTGAAGCTCTGCAATCGCAATGCATGCAATTTTCCGCTTCAATTGCAGCCGATTCAAAATCCGATATTTCCCTTATCCTTGTCCCATTTCCGATACACTCCTTCAGCCATTCTTTCAATTCACTATCGCTTAGCTTTCCAATCCTCGAGTTGAAACGATTTCTTACCGGATTATAATTTTTTATTCCCTTCTGGGCCGGAGTTTCTTTGTCAGACTGTTTATTAGTATCCTGGTTAGGGTCATATTTATTTATCTTACGTGCAATGAATAATTGTATATTGCGTATTGAAACAGGCTGGTCTATTTTTTTCCTCCTGCATGCATTTTCACAATAACCGTTACAATTAACACACAGTATTTCAGGTGTTTTTATTTCTGATCTGGCAAGCTCGATAGCATTTTGAAATTCACCTGATATTAGTAATCTGTTCATCAGTGGTATATTATAACCAGCCGGACAAACAAGCCTGCAGGGAGCTTCACACTCAGCTCTGTGTTCTAAAAGAAGGAGTTCAATAGCTTTTTTCCTCATTTCTTTCACATCTTCGCCTGTAGTATTAATATCCATCCCATCCTGGACCAATGCTGAACATGAAGGAATATAACTATTTGAAACTTTATTTTTTACAATACAAACCATACATGAAGAGTAATATTCCACACCTTCTTTATGGCATAGTGTGGGAATATGAATCCCTGCTCTGGTGGCAGCTTCAAAAATAGTCTGACCTTCTTCAGCTTCTATTTCAATATTGTCAATTTTCAGTCTGATCATTTATGTTAACAATTTCAACGGCATTGTATTGACATACAACCCGGCAGTTATCACATTTTGTACATAATTCCTGATTAATTTCATGTTTCTCGTATGGCTTGAATTCTATCGCAGAAACAGGACATCCCTGAGAGCACTTTGTACAGCCTATACAATTATTATTTATCACATATTTGATGAGATCCTTACATTTCTTAGCAGGGCAATATCCTCTTGTATGAGCTTCATACTCATCCCTGAAATATCTGAGTCCCGTAAGAACAGGATTAGGGGCCGTTTTCCCGAGTCCACACAAGCTTCCGTTTTTGACTAATATACAAAGTTTCTCAAGTTCATCAATCTCAGCAATTGAAGCTTTTCCTTCGCTTAATCGTTCTATGATGTCGAGCATCCTTTTTGTGCCAATGCGGCAGAAAGTACATTTTCCACACAACTGCTTATGTGTGAAGGTCAGAAAGTATTTTGCAATATCCACCATGCAGTCGGTATCATCGAGGACAACCAATCCACCCGATCCCATCATTGCACCTAAATTTGTAAGCTCTTCATAATCAATATGTATGTCGGACATTGTTTCAGGGATACAACCTCCTGAAGGTCCGCCAATTTGAACTGCTTTGAATTTTCTTCCTTCACCTACGCCATTACCGATGTTTTCGACAATTTCCCTTATAGTTATACCCATTGGAACTTCTATAAGCCCCCCCCTTGAAATTTTTCCTGCAAGGGCAAAAACCTTGGTTCCTTTGCTTTTCTCTGTGCCGATATTACGGAAAGCATCAATACCGTTGTTGATTATCCATGGCACAAGGGCAAATGTCTCCACATTGTTTACCAGTGTCGGTTTGTTTTTGTAACCTTTAAGGGCAGGATAGGGAGGTCTCAGACGTGGTGTGCCTCTTTTACCTTCCAGTGATGCAATAAGAGCCGTCTCTTCTCCACATACAAATGCTCCTGCACCTTCAAATATCCTGACATCAAATGAAAAACTCGTCTGAAAAATATTTCTTCCAAGTAAACCTTTATTATAACATATTTCAATTGCATTTCTGACTCTTGAAACAGCAAGTGGGTATTCAGCTCTTATATAAAAAATACCTTCTCTTGCGCCTGTAGCTAAAGCTGCTATCATCATACCTTCAATTACCCTGAAGGGAAATGATTCGAGTAGCATTCTGTCCATAAATGCTCCCGGATCACCTTCGTCGCCGTTACAAACTATATACTTTGGAAAACCTTTCGCCTCTTCAAATATTTTCCATTTATTGCCTGTAGGGAATCCGGCACCTCCACGGCCCCTTAATCCACTTTCGGTTATAGTGTCAATAATTTTTCCGGGATCAGGCAGAAGAATACATCTTTTAAAAGCCTCGAAGCCTCCAAGCATAATATATTCATCTAACGAATCGGGAGAAAGTATTCCGCTATGGAGAGTTGCAAGACGAACCTGGAGATGCAGAAAATTATTAAGAAATTTTTCTCTTTGTTCTCCTGATATATTTATAGGGCTTTCAAGCACTTTATCCGACAGAAAAGTATCTATCAGATCATTAATCTTGACCTTAATTTTCTTATTTAACAATACTGGATTTACATGGTTAAGTATTATTTCCTCTACCTGATCTTTGTTTACTTTGGTATAACGGAAATGAGTATTATCCTTTGTAACTATTTCGAGTAGAGGTGTCTGATTACAGACTCCTACGCAACCTACAGGCTTGATTCTTATGTTGAGATCATATTTATCCTTTATTTCAATCAGTTGGGAAAGCACTTCCTTGCTGCCGCCTGCAACACAACATGAACCAACGCCAATTCTGACTTCTGCATCTGGCTCCTCTGCTATATCCTCTTTTTTAAGAGAAAAATCCTGTGCGTGTGATTCGAGAAAATTTTTTATTATTTCACCAGCCTGAGTGGGATTTACATGACCATAAGTTTTACCGTCTATTTGGACTACAGGTGCAAGAGTGCAGCAACCAAGACATGCCACTTCTTCAATTGAAAACATGTTATCAGGTGAAGTACTCGTGTCTGGACCTATTTTAAGTTCTCTCTGGAAAGCTTCAGATATAAGCCGGGATCCCTTTACATGACAAGCAGTGCCCGAACATATCTTAACTATATGTTCTCCTGCAGGAATGTGTCTGAATTGAGAATAGAATGTTGACACTCCTGAAATCTGTCCGGGAGTTATATCACTCACTTCACAGATATGCTTAATCGCTTCAGAAGGAAGATAATTGAGCCGTCTCTGTACTTCCTGAAGTATAGGAATAACTTTTTCCTTCTCACGTCCTATATTTTCAACAACCTCTTCAACAACGGAAATAATTTCGCTAGTATCAGTCGGCTTACAGTTACAGGCTTCACCATTAATATTTTTTTCTTCTTTCTTCAATTTTGTTGGGATATGCAATAGAGATTATTTCTTGTTCTTATATAAATATTCTTTTCTGAAAATGCCGGAGTACAGTCTGACGGTTCGCCGACTGATAATGATCCTATATGTTCAAATTTCTGTGACGCTTTTATTATATGCATGGTACCAGTGCGATCGAGAAGGTAAATTTTACCGTCAGCGATTATAGGTGAAGCATAAAACGGGTCCATAAAATAATGTGTCCAGATAGTATCGCCCTTCTGTGCATTATAACATGCCACATCACCGTAACCTGTAGCTATGACAAGAATTTCATTATTTGCTACAGGACTTGACACATCGGAAGTAAATGTATTATCTTCCCATACTATTCCAGCATTTTGTCCAGGTTTTATCGCTGCCAGCTTCTGATAATCTGTTTCGGCATATACCATTGAACTGTTGACTGCAAGCGATGGTGCCACATCACCTGTCAGACAATCAACCGACCAGAGTTCTTTTCCGTCAATAGGATCAAAGGCGGTGACTGCCGGATTTCCATTTATTATAACCTGTGGTTTGTTATCGAAAATCCCGATAACAGGGGAAGACCAGACAGGATAGCCTCTCCTTGGAGTCTCCCATATCATTTCACCTGTGTTTATGTCAAATCCCATCATTGAGAGTCTCTGATCAGAATCATGCTGAACAATGAGAGTGTTTTCATAAATAATCAGAGAACATGAATATCCATAAGCATTCTCAAGCGGACCGATATTCAGAGCCCATTTTTTATTTCCGTCATGGTCGAGGCAAATCAGGTTGCCATTTGAAAAAATGGCACATACTGCATCGTTGTTTACGGCAGCAGTTGGAGTAGCAAGCCCTGCTTCGGCATCCATCTTCGGTGGTTCGGTAGGTTCTCCGGGTATTCCTGAAGCTGATGCCGTCCATAATATATTACCACTGATTTTGTCAATGCAATAAATTTCACATTGCGTATCTTCTGCCCCCGTAATAAACAGCTTGTTTCCCCAAATAATAGGGGAGCTTTTCCCATATTTGGGCACCTGTAATTTCCATTTTATGTTTTTTCCGGTTTCTACATCCCATTCAAAAGGGTAACCTGAGCCTCCTGCTATACCGCGGCCGTACTGGCCTCTAAAAGAAGGAAAGTTTATGGAATCAGGTATGAATTCTTCCATGAGAACTCCAACTTCCGGCTGTTTGCCTGATTTATCGGTCTTTGCTACACCGCTCTTTTTCTCTCCAGCCGCAATGCGTGTAGTACTAAAATCGGGAAGGTTACTTCTGAGAATGAATGATATAACAATGGCTCCGGCAGTCAGAATTGAACCGGATAAAAGAAGATATTTCCTGCTGCTTGACTGAACAACGGTTTGATCCCGTTTGGAACCAGGGATTGAAGGCACAACTTTTTCATTCTCTGAAAGCAAATACTGGCAGAATAAAAAAACAATTGCACCTGCAAGCAATAAATAAGAGCCAGTTTCCACTTGCCCGCGTGAAGAAAAATAAGCTTTACGTGCCATAAGATCAATAGCCCTCACTTTTTCAGCCATCAATGCGTTATCCGGATCTTTATCATATTGTTCTTTAATCCATTGAAAGGCAGGATTATCTAGCGGATTGATTGTCTTTAACTGAATAAAACTGAATATCATAGTTAAAGCTATGATGATAGTAAATATCCCTGATATATGACTGATAGATTTTAGTATATCTATTTCTTTTTCTGTTAGTTTTCTCATTTATTCATATTTTTGACTTCAACAGGGCAATATTTAAAGCATCTTCCGCAACTGTAACATTTACCCTGGTTCGGTTTATATTCTGTTCTTTTCCTGGTGACTGTAAGCGAAAGCAGACTTATCCCGAAAGACATTCCAAGAAAAATACCCGCCCAAGGAGCAGTCTTTTGGAACCTTTTAATTATCGTCATTTCATTTGCAAAAAGTTCCTCATCAGTCTGTCCTGTTTCCTTATATGCTATAGCAGCCTTTGATACTGCTTCAATGCCTTTTTCATTCTCAATTCTTATTTCCTGAGCAAGACGTACATCTCTGTGAATTTTTGACAAACCCGGAGCCATATAGTAAAATAAAAATCCTCCTGCAGCTGCAAGCAATGGGATAAGCAGAAAATATAAAATAAATCTTTTTCTTAATCGTTCGGGAGGTTCTTTAGGATGTTCCAGATTGGATGGCAAGATTGCATTGTAAGGGCAGGCATCTTCCTCGCACAGTCTGCAGTTTGTACACTCTGAAGGAGTGATACTCAGATGCTTTCTTGCAAACCTCGAGAAAATATTCAGAAGAACACCATAAGGACATAGGAACCTGCAATAAGGACGGTTTATAAAAATTCCTGCAACTAACAATAGAATACCGAAAATTATCATTGTATACGGAGCATCCAGACGGAATATCCCGACAAAAGGATCGTACCTGCATATCAAAAATGTACTTTGGGTTACAGAAAACAGCACAGCAAGAGCAAGATATACGAATGGTACCGCAGACATTACAGTCTCGATGCTCTTCGGAAGCTTGACAGGTTTTAGTCCTGTAAGTTCCTGAATAGCTCCAAGAGGGCAAACACCGGCACAAAATACCCTGCCAAATAAAAGGGCAAAAACAAGCGGTATAAGGAAGAACAATAAAGCTGTAAGGGGAATTGTATAATCTTTATTAAACAGTGCAAGAGAAACATTTTGAACAGACCCGACAGCGCAAATACAACCTTCTCTGAAGAATCCAAAATAAGCCAGAGAGAAAACCGACATCCATACCAGTCCCTCCCGCGATCGTTTCTTTATAGCAAGCCATGTAGTTACAGAAAGAGCAGCTATAAGAACACAAACATCAATATATTCCCATATAACCGATCTCTGTAACGGCATCTGATTCTCGGGGTAAACATATCCCGATTCAAATTCAGGACGTGGAAACCGTTCCTGAGCAAATAGTACTGAATGCCACAACAACATTATTATTAAGAGCAGGTATGGGATTGAATTCTTTTTCATCTATTCTAATGAGTTCTTTAATTTCCCGTTACTTTGTCTTTCGGTATATATTGATCTTCAGCAGGAATACGAGAGACTGCCTTCGATGGACAATTTCTGGCTATTGAACAGTCGTTGCAGTTAACACATAAATCCTGTTTTATCTGCATATAAAGCGAGCCGTTTCCGAAGTCTTTGCATCCCTTTACACATTTTGCGCAACCGTCGCACAAATCTTCATTTATATTGTACTCAAAGAAAGGTTCTTCAACGAATTTCCTTTCAATTGCCCCTGTAGGGCACATCTGAACCTCAGCTCCCGTACTTATTGTCTTTGCTCCTTCCTTGAGAAACCCTCCACAGAGATCACAGTAACCGCATAGTGTATATGCATGTACACATTTAGACGCTGAAGGTGTAAGAACACAACTCGTCTTGCAGTTGCCACATGCAGTGCACTTGAAAGGATCAATCTGCCAGATGTAACCCGATACTGTTGTCTTTTTAAAAAGTGCAACAGGTATGGCAACAAAAGGCACTGCCAGAATAATATTTAAGGCTTTCTTTACAAAATTGCGTCTTGACTGGTATTTATTTTTTTCTTCTTTCATCTCTTACCGGCTAAAAAATTATTGCAATCGGACTCACCTCTGCAAATACCATCCCCAGGACACCCATTGCATTTATTTCCAATAACAACTCTCCGACTTAAAACAAGTGAAACCACAATAAGTAAAGTTGCAAGTACTGCTTGAATAATCTTTTTCAGGAAATCAGCTCTTGTAATATTCATAAAACTTATAATTATATCATTCTGTAAGTAAATTCCTTATCTTTTTCAGAGTTATTTTCTTATAAAAACATATAGCTTCCCATTCGCAGGATTTGCCCCGTAAATGATATTACCATCAATGGATGCAACATCGAGCGGGACAGAAGCTACAAAATCATTATCTGATGAAACATACTCGACAAAACCTCCCTCAGGACCCATGATTTTGATTCTGTTTATTCCCTTTTCAGCCGTTACAAATCCTTGAGGTATAACGGCAAAATGAGCAGGGTTGCAACATCCGCAAAAATCTTCCGGAGCTGTGCCGGATTTTCCGAACGTGGATAAAAGCTGCCCCTCGATACTTCTTTTTTCAATCCTGAAATTACCGGTATGTGCCAGAAACAGAATATTTTCAGGTTTAAGGCAGACGTCGAAATAGGGACTTGGTATAAGCAGTTTCTCTCCCGATTGTCCTAGTATTGAAATAACTTCTCCGTCTTTTTTCAGAATATATACTATTTTATTTCCTGCATCGGCTACTGCAAGATAATTCTTATTTGCCGATATAGACGTAAAAAGAGAGTTTTCATCATAAGGGCCCCATTCTCCTATAGGTTTTCCTCGTGTGTTTACAAGAAATATCAATTCTTCTGAAGTTGCAAAAACAGTATCTCCCGATACAGCAATTGCAGTTATCTTATCAGGTGTGCTAAGCGTCCATTTTTCTTTCAAATCATTATCATAACAAGACAAAAAGGAATCACCACCAAGGAAAATATTGCCATTAGTTGAAACAGCAACAGTTTTTAACCCTTGTTTGATAAAAACTTCATGTAAAACTTTCCATTGCTCTAAAGGAAAAGTTTTATCAGCTTCAACGAAATTTTCCTTGATTTCAGCCGGCTTTCTGACCGTGTCATATATCATATATCCGATAAAAGTCAGAATGATCAGAATTGATAATAATGTAATTAGCTTTTTATTTTTCATTTCTTCCTATTTTTTACCAATATAAAGACAAACCATATTCCTCGAATCTCTAAGTATGAGATAATCACCTGCCAGAGCCATGGGTGCCCATGCCTCAATGCCGTCCATAATTTTATATTTAGACAACAATGATGCCCCTGTTGTTCCAATATTAAAGACATATAGATTAGCATCATCATCGAGGAGAAACATTCTGTCACCGCTTATCAGATATGGGCCTAGCCCTCTTCCATACCTATTCTCTCTTCCGCTTGACCAGACAGGTGTTCGGAGATCGGATACATTATAACAAACCAGTTGCTTTTTTAACTCTCCTGCGTTTTCAGGCATTACCGTCCACATAAGGTCGCCTGTGATTATCGGAGTGTGCTGGTCACTCGATGCGCCCTCCATTGCTTTATGTGTTTCAACAACTGTTGCATTGAATGCTGAACCGTCGTAATTTATTCTTAATTTGGCGCCACCTGCTCCATAGCTTCCGAAAACAGCTATCTCATTATTTTTCAGCAGTAACGGAGATGCAACCGAAGTTGCTGGATTCCATTCTTTTGTAGTCCAGAGAAGTCTGCCTCTATCGTTGTCTTCGGCTGAAACGCCGCAGACGCCGCCGATAGCGTTGTACACATACATTTTCTTTCCGTGAATGACCATAGGCATTATCGAACCATGCGACATCCTGAGAGTGTCGGGATTCGGTGTTCTCCATAATTCTTTTCCCGTAGCACAATCAATACCTATCATCAGCGCTTTACCACCTGTTGCGATAACTGCAACGTCATTATCTATTAGAGGGCATTGCCCTGTATACCAGTCGGGAACAATTCTTCCCTTAGTCGTGCCGGGAATAGTAAACTCTTTTTCAATGTCGCAAGTCCAGAAAAGATTACCTGAAACCGGATCTAAACACATAACATGCGCTCTCGGACCTATAGTTACAAGATATTTATCGGTTACAGCAGGAATAGTTCTCGAATAACCATGATTTCTTTTCAAATCAACGTAATACCATCTTCTCCATATTTCGATGCCCGACTTCAGTGAAAAACATCTCAGTACATCTGCTTTACGCCGTTCATCATAATCCAATACATAAACTCTGCCGTTATGTACCGAAGCCCCGGCATAGCCTTCGCCAAGAGTTTTTTTCCAGACAACAGGAGGTCCTGCCGAATCCCACGATTCAGCAAGAGGAACAGTATCATGATTTATGTTATCGAAGTAAATTCCTCTGAACCTCGGCCATTCACCATAGGCATATTCATCGAATTGATTGAGTGTATCGAAGAATTCTCCTATAACAACAGTATCAGGCCGTGGCTCAATCTTTGGCCTGTTGTCCATACCCGGAACCCGTGCAACTATTTCCAAAGGATAATGATCCTCCGCATACCACCATATCAATACAACTACTGCAAGTATTGCAAAAAGGCCTGAAATGAAATTTTTATTTAGTTTTTCCGGCAACATTTTATTCAACCACTTTGTATTTCTTTCATTTTTTGTTAAGATTCTCATCCTGCATTTGTTAGTATTTTTTCATAATGCCGGAATTAATCTAAACGATATTCTTTCTATGAATTTACATTATTAAAATTTAATAGTTCGGCAATTTAAGAAAAACTATTTATTCGTTAGATTATTCTTTACTTTTTAACGTGCCAGGAATGCAAATTTCAATGAATTCAAAAAATGCCATTTCCCCTTTATCATAAAAACGAAAAACTGCAATTCAAAACGAAAAATATGACAGTAGTCATTTTTATAAAAGAACTAAACGTAAAAATATATGTACAAGCTGTTGAAAAATGGTTTGAAATGAAACCAGTCCATAGTATTTGGGATCAAACAAAAACCATTTGAATTTAAAAATAAAATTTTAAATTTGAATAATTTTAGGGCATCTCTAAAAACTCATTGTTGATATATATACCTTATTGTTAATAACATAAAGTTGATTTTATTGACTATGTTTTATATCTTGGCAAGAAAGGCACGAGATAAAAAATATAAATGATTTAGGC
>JAGPFZ010000018.1 GCA_018056245.1 Bacteroidales bacterium | reverse complement strand
TAGCCATTCGTTTGTTAAGTTCATGAAGCTTTATATAAAACTCATTTTCAAAACTCGAATCAACAAAGTTATCCGGTTCATCAAGTAAAAGAAGTTTTGGATTGCCAATTAATGCTCTTCCAAGAAATACTCTCTGTATCTGTCCACCAGAAAGTTCAGCCAGAGTTGCTTTTTCAAAACTTTCAAGGCCAAGTTCACGTATAATATCTAATGCCTTTTCTTTATCTTTCCTATCCATTCCTCCATAAACTTTTTTGTGCATCATCAGGCCTGAAAGAATGATATCTTTTACTGTTAATGGAAAAGACAAGTCGACCAATGACATTTGCGGCAGATATCCTATATTGTTTCTTTTTATAAGTTCATCGTTATAAATCACCTCCCCTTTAAAAGGTTTTAACATACCGAGAATGACCTTAAGAAGTGTTGTTTTACCTCCCCCGTTAGGGCCTATAACACCAATAAAATCTTTCTCGCCGATAATAAAATCAACATCTTCAAGTACAATCTTCTGCTCATAACCGGCAGTAACTGATTTCAACTCAACCAAAGTGTTCATTTTATAATTTGTTTATCTGTGAAGCTAAGATAAATACAATCAATAAGCTGATTGATATCGCTAAACCAGTCGCGCGACAGAGTGCTGATTTCAATTATGCGTGCGCCCGTTTCATCGGCAATTACTTCGGCATTTCTTTTATCGAACTCTTTCTGCACAAAAATTACACTGATATTATTTTCCAAAATTTTATCAACAACTTCTTTTAGCCATAAAGGAGATGGTTCCTTACCTTCTTTTTCGATGGAAATCTGCACAAAACCATAATCTCTTGCAAGATATCCAAGCGTTGGATGATAAACAAAAACCGGCTTTCCTGCAAAGGGAGTCAGAAGTCTCAAAGCTTTATTATGAATAGCTTTAATAGAATCAATTAGAAGAAAATAGTTTTGTTCGTATTTATCTTTCTTTTCCGGCTTAATTTCACACAAAAGCCATTTTACGGAAGAGGCTATTTTCATTGCTGAAAGCGGAGCAAGCCAGAAATGCGGATCAGCATTTATTCCATGTCCGTGATCTTCAGTGTTAATAAGTTCAATTGAGTCGGCAAGATTAAGCTTCTTCATTTTGCTATTTACAGAATAGAATTTATCAAGCCATGCAATTTCGAAATCGAGTAAGCCGTTGCTTATATATGCAGCCGAATTACTGAGAGCGGCTACCTGAGAAGGATAAGGCTCGTATATATGAGGGTCGGAGCCGGGTGGTACCATTATATTAACCTGAAAATCTTCTCCGCCTATCCTGTCAATAAAGAAGGCAAATGGAGATATACTTACAGTAATAATATCGCTTTTTTCATTTGTCTTATGTAATGAACAGGAAAACGAGAAAAAAAATGGAACAATAAATGGAATAATAAAAAGTACCTTACGCATTTAATTACGGTTAAAATAATGCAAATTTAACATGTTAATCTTTAAGTTCAGGAATGTTGAAAATAAAATAATATAAATTAATTTTAAAAATATTTTTATTATAGCCAGTGCCGGATGAAAAACAAGGGAGAAATACTTGGCGAAATCCTTTCAGAATTTGATGATTGTTATTTCTTCCTTCATAATACTAGTGAACAGAATATTGCAGAAAAAATAATAAAGGAAGGGTTCAGATATGAAAGTCAGCTTCCGCACTCAACCGACAGGGTTAATCCTAAAGAGCCGATTGAAATAACTTATTTTCTTTTTCAGAGAAAAGAATATGGAATATATACAATAGTAATTGCAATTCCAAAGGAAACTTATGAAAGGTACATAAGGCTTTCAAATATGCTCGATATCCCTGTGGAAGAAGTTATGAGTACCGAAAAGCCATGGTTGAACGATAATGATGAAATTGTTTATACTGTATCGGCAAAACATATTCTGGGCTATTTCAATAATAAAACATCGGAATTTCTAATGAATCCATTATGGGATCCTTATTTTGATTCTACGGAAAATAAAATTTTCAAAAGAAGGCCGCCAGCTGACATTATTCCAAAATAATGGCTATCAGGTATTAATATCGTTTTATAAAGCCCTAAAACTTAAAAACAAAGCAGACCGCTCTGCTACTCTGCTTTAAACGGCCTGCTATGATGAAAATTTAGTAAGACTGTAGAGATATTCTGAAAAAGCCTGTAGCTTTTACGGCTTCAACCTTAAAAATCCACTCGCCTATCTTGTCCTTGTTTTCTTCATCGGAAATTGTAAAAGATTTCCTCCAGTTGAGATTTCCCAATTCATCTATCACAATATCCGAATAGGTTTTCCCGCCCGGCATAATTATCTTCACTTTTATTTCTCCAGCCTTACAATCGCCACTGATATTCATTACAACATTCTTAACATTTTCTTCGACTTCGAATGAGAACTGATGTGAAAACGACGATTCTTTAACGCTTTTTGCAAACTCGAATGAGGTTCTTTCGGAATCTCCGCTTCCTCTCCATACATTAAATCCAAAATCCTGAGGATTAGCATAAAAGGGCTGATTTACTCCTTCGCGGCCAACATAAAATGATCTGTCACTTCTTGGAGGACTGTCTTGACTGGCACGACCGGTCGAACGTTCCCCTTCCTGAATATAAATCTTTTGCTTTTCTAATTCTCCTGCATGCTGTTCAATAACTTTTGTCTCCTCTTCCATCACCTTCCTCCTCTCCTCAATAGCCTGCTGAAGCCTGGCTTCCTTTTCCTTATCCGTCAGGGTTTTATCCTGAGCAATGCTTAACCCTCCTGACAAACTCATAATAACAAGGGATGATATTATTACCGAATTAATAATTTTTGTTTTCATAATTACCTCTTATTGATTAGTTGATAGTGTAAAATTACAATACAAATATTATGGTTTGTGTTAACACGAGGTTAATATAAGGTTAATCCTTCACCTCCTTCCACCGATTAGAGGAGACAGTTGGAAGCATTGGGAAGCTAAGAAGAGGGAGACAATATAGAAAAACCTGAATTAAAAATTCTATTCAAAATTTGTTAATAAGAGAACCAGTAGATTTTGAACTGATAGATACAGAATGAAATATGAAATAAAGAAAATTGAGTACTTTTATGTCATTGAAAATTTCATGGAAAAGAAAAATAGTATATTAATTTTTGGAATCGTTTCTATTGTGATTTTGATTTTAGTACAGATATTCATCACAAAAGATATCTGGACGGATAAGAATGAGATGTTTGACCTTAAATACAAACTGCTCTCTCAGGAGGCTATGGAACAGCTTAATAGAATGAGGAGAACTGACGGCTTTGAAAATGCTCTTGAACTGCTCAATAACTATTCGAAAGAAATTATGACTCAGGAATATAAGATGATAAAAGACTCGTCGGAGCTTAAAAAACTCAAGGATGATGCATTAAAAGCAGTAATAAAGATTCTTACCGAACTCGAAAACCTCACCCCTTACCTTAAAGATTATTTCCAAACTCAGGGGTTCGAGAGTGACTTCTCGAATGATATTGTAATAAATTACCTCCAGTTTCTCGATTTTGACAATAGACTCGAAATATATGCCAATCCTGATTTATTTGCTGCAAAGCCGGCTTCAGATGTGGAATCCCGCTCGAGCATAAAAACAAGAATTCTTGTAAACCGATTTTTCAGAGAGGATAACTACTACAGAATAAGCTTCGATTATTATATTGATTTCTCAGATAAACAGAAAATGGTTTTAAGAGAAATGTCTATTTATCTTTCTATGAGTATTTTCAGCATACTGGTAGTAATGGTGATATTCATAATTACTTACCATAACCTCATGGAAGAGAAAAGGCTTTCGAACCTCAAAACCGACTTCATCAATAACATGACGCATGAAATAAAAACGCCTCTCTCGACCATCACCGTTGCAGGGAAAACACTCGAAATGGAGCAGATAAGAAAAGATGAAAACAAAATACTAGAAACTGCAAGGCTTATCGGTAAACAGAGTGTTCATCTCAACCAGCTTATCAATCTGATTCTTGAAATCAGCATGTGGGAAAGAACCCAGTTTCAGCTCGATAAGAAAGAAGTCGAAATACAGGAATTCATTCACGATATAGTGAGTAGTTTCAGGAGTGGCAATAACAATAATACCATCATTATCGAAAATTATGAGCTAAGCAGAATAAAAACAAAGGTTGATGTCGTATATTTTACAACTATGATTAACAATCTGCTTTCCAATGCAGTAAAATATTCAAATAAAGAACCTGTGATAAAGGTGGAGGGGAAACTAATCAAAGATAATATCGTTATTTCCATCGAAGACAACGGAATAGGAATAAGTAAACAGGATCAAAAACATATCTTCGATAAGTTCTATCGTGTAAGCCAGGGCAACATTCACAAGACAAAAGGGCTTGGGCTCGGGCTTTATTACGTGAAAAGAATCGCTGAAGCTCACGGCGGAACAGTAACGGTTACAAGTAAACTCGGAGAAGGAAGTTGCTTTACTATTATTATACCGAAATAATTAAATATCATTGATATGAAAGTACTTATTGCAGAAGACGACAGGGATTTTGGAAATATCCTGGCACAATATGTTACCATAAACGGATTCGACGTGAAACTTGCCAGGGATGGAAAAGAAGCATGGGAAATGTTTAATACCGAGAAGCCAGATATTTGCGTGTTTGATGTTATGATGCCTGAAATGGACGGTTTTACACTTGCCGAAAAGATAAAGAATGCTGCTCCGGAAATGCCTTTTATTTTCCTAACTGCAAAAAGTCTGAAAGAAGATATTGTGAGAGGACTTAAACTTGGGGCCGACGACTATATTACAAAGCCCTTCGACCCTGAAGTATTGATCCTGAGAATCAATAACATTCTTAAAAGAGCTTACTCATCGGCAAATGAAGAATACTACATTTCAAAATCAGTGCTTAAATTCAATACACTCGAGCTGATTTCAGGTAAAAAGAAAGAAAAACTTACATTGAAAGAAGCTCAGCTTTTAAGGTATTTCATTATTAATAAAAATAAAATTTTAACTCGCGAAGATATCCTTACTGAAATATGGGGAGAGGATGATTATTTTCTTGGAAGGAGCATGGACGTGTTCATAAGTCGGCTCAGGAAATACCTTTCGGAGGATAAAGGAATCGATATTCGTACAGTAAGAGGTACAGGATTCATACTCGAGGAGGTGACGAACCAGAAAGAAAAAAAAGAAGAAGAAGAAAGATATTAGGCAAAATAATAGCGCCGTCAGATTCAACGGCGCCAGGTTTTTCTAATATTAAAATCGAGCTGTTTAATTTGCCTTTACATTTGCATTAAGCATAAGTATGACCTCCGAATTTGACGGGTCGTTCGTGTAAACATATATTGCCTTTGTTACCTTTCCTTTATAAGAACCGGAATTGAATGTTGCTTTTATAGAACCCGATTCTCCGGGTTTTACGATATTGCTACTCTGATTAACGGCAGTGCAACCGCATGTAGAACGTATATGTCTTATTATAAGGTCACTCTTGCCTTCGTTAGTAAACTTAAATTCAACCTCCTTATTTGTAGAAGGAGGCATATCTCCAAGATCTACAGTTGCAGAAGCAACTTTAAAAACTGGTGCATTTGCAAGCTCTTCTTTTGTAAGAGATGAAAAATCTTCCACGAGATTTGCAGAAACATATAGATATGTATTGTTCTGCAATTCCCCGTTGAGCTTAATTCTCACCACATCGGTAACCGTGCCCCATCCGTTATTTTTCGTTGCATCGTAAGTGCCTTCGATAACACCCTTCTGACCGGGCTTAAGCGTTTCGGGATTGGCTTTAAGCTGGAGATGTGCCGGAAGTCCGTCGAATTCGATTTTCACAGGTTCTTTCGAGGTGTTAATAACAGGCATCACCCTTATCTTCTTTTCACTCTTTTTAATTGTGGTGAATGCAAGATGATTACTTTCGAATCTCACCTGTCCGACAGGCCAGGTATAAAGCTCCTCGATAGTCTTTTCCCGCTCTTTTACCTCTCCTTTAATTACAAGAACCACCTGCCCGGGATTTGCATTGGAATAAACAGTAAGTGTTTTATTGAATGCACCCGGCCTTCCGGCAGGGTCGTAAATTGCTGTTATCACGCCTTTCCCGTTGGGCGGTATAGGGCTCTTTGTCCATGTTGGAGTTGTACAGCCGCACGATGCCACAACATTCTGAATAACCAGAGGTGCATTGCCGATATTGGTCACCTCGAAATTATATGTCTGCCGGCCGGCGTCTTCCCTGAAAACTCCAAAATCGTGTTCATATTCAGAAACCTGTATTTTTGGTTGTGCTAATAATGAAACAACCCCAAAAACAGAAACAAGAAAAACTGAAAATACCCTCTTCATAAGTAGTATATTTTTAATTAATGATTACACTTTAAATATTATTATAACTAATATTTCTTCAATTTTGTTGCATTGTATACAAATTACAGGCCATTTTTTGAAAATATAAAATTAATAATTATTGTAAAATTTTATCCTTTGGCTCATACACTTTTATTCCCTATGCTTACAATCAGTATCTCCAATCCACCCTGCCTTTCCTTCGCCCCTCTTCTCCCCCCTTACCTTGTTCAACACACCTGCATTAAACATAAATTAAGTTCGTGATAAGAAAATATCATTTATGATTTGTTGTTAATTGTTATAAGACAATATTTAATTTATTTTAATCCGATTCTCTCGATAGAATATATTAGCTTTGTTTCCGTTGTTTTGGAATAGAATTTGAGTATATTGAAAACAGTTTAACAGCATTCATGCCACGATGCCCAGGTCCTTCAAAATAAAACTAATCATGTTATCTGTTGCAGTCGCTATGTACTTATCGGCCTCAGGACAATTTTATAATGGCATGCAGATGACATTCGGAAAGAACAGGGTTCAATATTACGATTATTACTGGTCATTTTACAGGTTCGAAAACATTGACTGTTATTTCAAAGAAGAAGGAAGGGAGCTTGCGAAATACACAGCCGACTATGCGATAAAGAAGATTGAAGAAATAGAGGATTACTTCGATTACCCACTCGAAAAAAGGCTAATATTCATCATATTCAACAAACAGTCCGAGTACAAACAAACAAACATCGGACTTGTCACCTTCTCCGAAGACGATTATAACCTTGGCGGATACAGCAGAATAATCAAAAACAAGGTTCTGCTATATTATGAAGGAAACAGAGTTGCATATCAAAAACAAATTGGCTCTTCAATTGCCGAAGTTATAATAAATGAAATCTTTGCTGATGCCGATGTTCGTGACAGAACTTCGAGCTCACAATCGTTTACTATGCCCGACTGGTATCTTAAAGGACTGGCAAACTATGCCGGATATGGCTGGGATTATGAGGTTGAAAACAGGGTAAGAGATGGTTTTAAAAGTAAAAAATACAAAAATATAAACAACCTCCAATACGATGATGCAATTTATGCCGGCCAGTCGTTCTGGAGATTTATCGGCAGCCAGTATGGCGATGCCATTATCCCTTCAATCGTTTATCTTACTAAAATATATAAAAATATCAATGACGGTTTTCTATATGTGACCGGACAAAAACTAAAAGATCTACTTAAGGAATGGCAGGAATATTACAAGGCTGAATTTGAAGACGATAATGCTAATCCTCCGGTAAAAGACGAACACTTGAAGAAGTCGAAAAAAGAACAGATTTTCCAGCAGGTTAAAATAAGTCCGGACAAGAAATATATTGCGTATGTCACCAACGACTGGGGTCGCAAGCGAATATGGATTTATGACATGGAAACAGGCAAAACAAAAATCATTTTCAGGGCAGAACCTAAATATGAACATAAAACCGATAATTCTTATCCTGTAATTGCATGGCATCCAAATAGTAATATGCTAACTTTTATCAACGAGGAAAAATCTCAGCTCAGGATATACTTCTACAGGGTACCTGAAAAATCAACTGAAAACAGACTTTTTCTTTCATTGGATAAAGTTCTGGATTTCAGTTACTCTCCCGACGGAACGCGACTGGTTCTTTCCGGAGTCAAAGGAGGATTTACAGACATCTATATACATACCATAGCTTCTGGCACAAACGAACAGATAACATACGACCTTCCCGACGACCTGAGTCCATCTTTCCTCAAAGGGTCTAACAGTGAAATAATTTTCACTTCAAACCGTATGACTGATACGCTTTCAAATAAAGCCGATCCTTTTGAAAAACTTGGTTTAATTTACGATATATTCTCTTACGACCTTAACAGCAAGAGCAACGTGCTTACACGCCTTACAGAAGGACAGTATAATGACCATTATCAGCCGGTAAGTACCGGCAAGCAAAATATCTCATATATTGGAAACAATACTGGTATATACAACCGTTTTTCGGCAAAATTCGACAGCACTATAAGTTTTATTGACACAGTTACTCATTACAGATATTATATAAGCTCGTTACCTACAACGAATTATGATCGGAATATTATTTATCACGATGTGGTAGGCAATCCCGAATACTATGGAGAAGTGCTTTTTAATCAAGACAGATATTATCTTAGGAAAGGTGAAATTTCATCCGGGATTCAGATAAAAGAAACCGAATTGCCTGTAACCAATTTCAGAAAAGAACAAATAGAATTACTTCACAAAGCCGATAGCATCGAACGGTTACGGCAATGGCTGCTAGTTGAAGACAAAAAGAGAAGGGACACACTTAAAAAACCTTTGTATGAATATTATGCCAAAGATGAGCCTATAGATATAAACCATTATATATTCGAAAAAGAAAAGCAAAACTATTATGAACAGCTCTGGAAAAAAGATTTTATGAATATTGATCTCGAAACCGACACTCTAAAGCTCCCTCTTATAAGAATTTACCAGCCTTCATTTTACAACAATTATATAGCCACACAGATAGATTTCAGCTTTCTTAACAACTCGTACCAACCTTTTAACGGCGGTTCGCCATATTTCAATCCAGGAACGAATCTTCTTACCCGTATAGGAATTCTCGATCTTTTTGAAGATTATAAAGTCACAGGAGGCTTCAGGTTTGCAGGTAATTTTGACAGCAATGAATATCTTCTGCTCATAGAAAATCTAAAGGGCAAATATGACAAACAGCTTCTTTATCACCGCATGACTTTCAATTCATCAGATGATGAATATAATTATTTCAAAATACATAGCGACAATCTTTATTTCTCACTTGCCAAACCTTTTTCGCCGGTTCTTGCACTCAAGGGAACAATTTCATACAGACTCGATAAATATGTAAACCTTTCTACCAGTGTACAATCGCTAAATAGTGGTGACATTATGAAACATTGGGCCAGTCTGAAAGGAGAATTGATTTACGACAATACAAGAAAAAGAAGTATCAATATTTATTATGGTACAAGGTATAAGATTTTTGGGGAATATTATAAAGAGCTCACTCAGAAAAAATCGGATATGATAGTTCTGGGTGCTGATTTCAGACATTATACAAAGATTCACCGTGAGCTTATCTGGGCTAACAGATTTGCAGCCAGTACTTCATACGGTCCTACAAAACTTATTTATTATCTCGGAGGTGTGGATAACTGGATGGGTTATTTATTCAGTAATATTCCCATGTTCGACCAGTCGCTCGGAGTAAATCCGAATTACAATTACGGTTTTCAGGCTCTTGCTACCAATATGAGAGGATTCAGTCAGAATATCAGAAATGGCAATAGTTTTGCTTTGATAAACAGTGAGATACGCTGGCCTTTCATACGATATTTTGCCGGCCATCCGCTACGCTCCAATTTCCTTAATAGCCTGCAGATTGTCGGTTTCGGGGATCTCGGCACCGCCTGGTCAGGAAAATCACCATGGTCGGGTGAGAACTCATACGACAGGGATATTATCACCAACGGCCCTGTAACTGTGTATCTCGACACAAACAAAGAACCTATTGTAGGAGGTTTTGGTGCAGGCCTCAGAGCTCAGATTCTCGGTTATTTTATCAGAGCCGATTTTGCATGGGGTGTAGAAAACCATTATATACTGCCTATGGTATTCTACCTGTCGTTCAGTCTCGATTTCTAAAAAATAAAGGTAACTTACAATATTATTTTTAATAAGACAGCAGAAATCTTAAAATTTGAATATAAAAATGAACAATTAAACAAAGATAATTGTTAACCAGTTGTATTTAAAGGATGTTCAATATTAAAACATAATAAATGAACTTTTTAATTTCAGAATTTAAAAAAATGAGTTACTTTTGGACAATTGTATATATCAACTAAAAATAAAAGTTATGGCTTATAAAATTGATGAAAATTGCACAGCATGTGGAGCATGCATTGATGAATGTGCATCTAATGCTATATCAGAAGGTGATATCTATAAGATAGATCCCGATTTATGTACCGACTGCGGAACTTGTGCAGATGTATGTCCGGTTGATGCGATTCATCCTGCATAGTATTGAATTGAAAAAACTAAAACTAAAAAAGCCCTTAACAAGGGCTTTTTTATTGTTGCTGTTTCTATTTTCTTCTTAAACTCAGGAAAATTCGTAACATTTCAGAAATGGTAAAAGGAATTAATAAAAGAAATTTAATATTTTATTATGTTTTTCCATCTTCTGTGCGACCATAAATAGTTTCCCGGCTGCATTTTTATGGCGTTGCTAAGAGAAGTAGCGTATCGTTGCGTTATTTCTCCCTTTTCAAGGCTCTCGCTACCATCATAAATTACATTATAAAATGTTTCATAAATTGAATCTTTAATATTTATTGTTTCTCCAAAAATGACAGGCATATTAAATTTTTTTGCAAAGAACTCCACTCCACGATAAAATGGTGTTTTTACACCGAGAAAATCTACCTGGAAAGAATTCACTGAAGGTGGAGGATATTGGTCAGCCAGCATGATAAATATTGACGGTTGCTTTTCTTTGACAGCTTTAAGAATATATTTAGTAGTTGATCCGCTGTCTAAATATGAAGCCAAAGGAGCGTAATGTGAATTTCTTACCCTGCGATCTACATATTTGTTTGACAATGGCTTGTAAACCATATAAACAGGACATTCTAATATTTCAGATATGATAACCTGCCATATCCAGTTGTTATGATGCCCTAATGCTATTATAACGCTTTTGCCCTGATCTAAAAAGTCTTGTATTATTTCAACATTTTTAAATCTAATATGAGATAAAACGTTTTTATCGTTCATATTATAACTTTCGGCCATTTCTAAAAACATTCTTGCCAGGAAATGATAAAACTGGTTTTCTAATTTATTATAGTATGCGTATGATTGCTCAGGGAAAATGAACTCAAGATTTTTCCGAATCACCTTTTTCCTATAATGAAAAATATAATGTAATAAAAAATAAGCAATATTTTCCAATATAAAATGTAAAGATGATGGCGTTAATCTTACTAAAACCTGAAAAAACCAAGCAATGAAGGCAGTGAATATATCCAGAAATTTAAAATTGATCATTTTTCTTAAATGTCTCTATATTATTATACTGCATGACATCATGTAGTTCTTTTTCAAGTTATTTATATATATTCAAATTACTTGATTACTAATATGATATGAATTATAAATTAATAATCAACAATCTAATTTAACTCTTTTAATTCTGCTTTATTTATTTTTCCTGTAGTTGTTTTAGGAAGTTCTTTAAGATATTCAATTTGCCTTGGAAGTTTAAACTTTGCCAATTTGTCTCTCAGGTATTCAGTTATATAATGTTTAGGCAAAACAATACCATCTTTCAATACAATAAAGCATTTAACCGTTTCGCCACGCAATTTATCGGGAACACCAACGGCAGCAGCTTCTTTAATGCACGGATGCCTCAACAGTATTTCTTCTATTTCCGCTGCCCATACAAGCTCTCCTCCAACTTTTATTGTATCTTTCGATTTTCCAATGATATAAAGATTGCCCTTTTTATCAAAGTAACCCAGGTCGCCTGTATAAAACCAGCCGTTTTTAAATACTTCATTATTCAATTCCTGTTCATTATAATAGCCGCAGAATACTGACTTACCTTTAGCTGTAATTTCTCCTATTTCTCCTGTTCTTAATTCATTATCATGAGCATCAAAAATTTTTAATTCCACATTAGGTACAGGTTTACCCACTGAACTAATATTGTCAGGGGAACATACCGAAACAGGCGGAACCACTTCTGTCATGCCCCAACCATTTAAAACAACTGCATCAGGAAATAATTTTTTAAACTGCATTAATAACTCCGGAGAAGACGGTGCTCCAAAAACATCTGCCCACTTGAGCGACTCTAAATTATAATTGCCAACATCTTTCAAATATAAAAGAGCATAAAACATCGGTGGTACCATCCAAACTCCAGTTACCTTCCATCTATCAATCAACTGGATAAAGTTTAAAGGAAAGAACCTTGGCATGATTACTGTACTCATCCCGTATTTTATAGCAACCGTAATGAATAATATGCCTCCAGAATGAGAAAATGGAATAGCAGATATTGTCCTTTCTGTCTCATCAATCTTTAATATACTTTCAAGTCCTTCGTAAGTGCAAAAATATTTCAACTGTTCCGCCCCTAAGTGAATATGTTCGTAATTCCAAAGAGCTCCCTTGGGTTTTCCTGTACTGCCGGAGGTATAGAAAATGCTGGACGGCATATTTATGTTTATATCCTGATTGTCTAAATAATTATTTGAGTTTTTTGTAAGTTCCCAGAATGAAAGATATTTAGGATCTTCTTCAATAGTTATCACTTCTTTTAAAGTGGGAATATTAGTTTTCAGCTTTAAAAGGTTAAATTTGACATTATTAGTCGTAATAATACCTTTTAAAACACAATGATTACCAATGTCAATCAATTCATTAGCTGTTAAGTAAAAATCAACAGGCACTGCTACGCAACCCATTGAATAAATAGCAAGATAAGAATAAACATACTCTATACAATTGGGCAGATAAATGGCAATTTTGTCCCCTTTTTTAAACCCACACTCAATTAATCCATTGGCTAATCTAAATGTATCATCCTTTAATGTTATAAAATCATATTCAATGTCTTTATCAATAAAAGCAGTTTTATTGCCGTATTTTTCAGCAGCTTCAATAATAAGTTGCCGAATGTCTTTTCTTTTTGCCATATTATTTCGAGTTTGAGTAATCAAATGTTCTGAATATTTTTATTAAAGGCCATTTCTACTTTTTAAATACAACCTAATTGATTTTATTTGAACTAAATACAACAAAAATACCTTGGAATAACAGCAGCCAAAAGTACTGAATCTTTAATAAATAAAGTCGATTCCTTTAATAAAAGATAAAAAATTGCCGTAAAGTCGTCTCAATCTGCTGGAATTAATTCTCTTGCTAAACCTTTATTGCAGGTTGATGTGATTTTTATAAAATAAAAGTGTGAATATATTTCACCATTACCGTCTTGTTAAAAAAAACTGGCGGTTCAGGAATCAGATTATCATTTGCTATACCGCGAAAATCATTGAATACCAAATAAAAATCATTCCCTTCACGTGGATTATATCGCAGTCTGAAATTAGTAATCAATTCATCTTCGGTATTCACATATTGTACTAGCAATGATGCCGATAATTTTGTGCTTAACATCAACAATGCTTTCATATTCACAGCATGAATATCTAGTGAATTATTTACAGCTCTGTCAGGAAATCTTATTGCATTGAATTCATACATTAAAGAGAGGTTGAGGCTGGAAGATACATTAAACTTAGGTTCTGCTCTTAATCCCACTCTGTAACCGTCGTAAAACCGTCCCCCATTAATTTCCCCCCATATAGAAACTCTTCTGGCTTCAGAAGTACCAATATTAAATTCTGCTCCCACGAAGGAGTATTCGCCGGCATGAATGGTTATACTGTCGGAAAGGTGAAAATCGTGGAGAACGCCCTCTTCCTGTATTTCAAGAGAAATTTCAGCATGTATATTCTTTTTTGTATTGATTTCAAATCCAGGAGATATAATCATTGATTCAAGTTTTCCATCCTGCAGGCGCACATACCTTTCGCCTCTTATATTAACGTTATAGTTGAACAGCTTTGATTCCTCACCGGGAAGCCATCCGTATAAAAGCTCACCGTCCACACCCTGAACACCCTTACGCATAACAAAGCCGATACCCGGATTGAATTTCAAACCGGAATATGTATAATTAATTCTGTATGCAAATCCTTCTTCCGACCGTCTTTCCCAATTCAACAATATAAAAGAGGGAGAAAGCGAGTTCAGTGTATTTCCCAGTTCGCTGTCGTAAGTCTGTGACCATTTGACATTGAGATAATCATCACCAAAGAGACGGAATATACCATCAACGCCATAAGCAATATTCCTGTCGCCATTCATTCCAATCCGGGAAGTCAATATTCCGCCAACATAGCTGTTCTGGTTAATTACCTGGCGGCGCATACGAAGAACTCCAAAATTCTGACTGGGCACTTCTTCATACTCTTCAGTCTGCATATCCAGAAATCCCACATCCCAGTTTCCTATTCTGCCGGTAAGCCTTGCGCCACCGTAAATTCTTGTCTGATTGCCATTTGCTATTCCAATTCTCCTGCTATAAAACAAATTATCGGAATGTCCTCCAAGTGTGAAATCAAACAGGCTTGATCTTTCCTGAAAAAATTTCCTCTTTTCAGGAAAGAAAAGAGAATATCTTGTAAGATTCACCTGCTGATCATCAGCTTCAACCTGTGCGAAATCAGTGTTGACAGTAAGATCGAGTGTGAGATTACTGTTAATATTATATTTAACGTCAAGGCCCATATCATACAGATTTTCTTTCTCTTTAACATATTCGGTCTCCTCTTCATTCAGCCGGTTATTTACCTCCATTCCACCCAGCAAATAAGGCGATACATATAATGGTTTTTCTGGTCTGGCTCCATCAATCTTAATTGTTTGTGCCAATGAAGGTTTTTGGATGGCCATAAATCCATATTTTGGATCAATGGCAGGATAAGTGTCTGTCTCATCGTTTGCACTTATATTACGTACTATAATAAGCCCCATTCTTACGACATCATTTTCTGGTTTGAATTTTAGACTCGAAAATGGGATTCTCATTTCAACATGCCATCCGTCATTATCACGAGTTGTTTTGACATCCCAGAAAGTATCCCAGCTTGTATTCAGAGATGACATGAAAGGTCCGCCAACAGCATCGTTAGAGATTGTATAGTCAGTTCGTAAACCAGTTGGTGCAGTAAAAAATGCAAGCCCATTTTCATTATCGTCATAGGTGTCGAGAATAATTCCAAATGCATCGTAATCAAACAGCATCTCGTCTCTTTTCTTTGTCACTGCAAAAATTTTTGATGCATCGCTCATAAAAAGGCTTGCTCCTACCCATAAATATTTATTGTCATAACCAATTCGGATGTCGCTTTTTTCAGAAGGCTGTGACCCGAAATTAGGCCTGTGCATAGTCAACTCGAAAAGCTCCAGCGTCTTCCACACTGCTTCATTAGGTTTACCGTCAAACTCAATTGGTTCGTTAATTCTTTTTATCCTGACAGCTTCCTGAGCTGCACAAATGCTATAAACAGGCAATGCTAAAATGATAAATAATAGCCTGGGAATAATTCTCAAATTTGTCATGTTTTTAATGAAAAGTGGCTACAAATAAAAATAAAATTTTTAATCCGGACTCGGGCATTAATTGACATAAATCAAAATTACGCCTTATAGTTCGATAATGCTGCGATGATATAATACTCATCTGAAATCCGGTAATTTACTTTATAATAGACACGATAATAATAAAATTTATTCCCGAGATTTTTTTTTCACCGGACACTAAAAGTTGAGTTTTTAATTTAAAAAGGGAATCATAACTTCTGCGGACTGTATTTTGCTTTCTCGAGTATCTGCTGATAATCTTTCAAATTCATCATCTCTTCCACACTCATTCCCCTGCTGTTTTTCATGAACGATTCGATTATCCTGAATCCAATCCATACTGCCGCACGACCGGGAGATTCTTTAGTAAAATAAGATGTAAAAGGTGCCTCTCCGGTAAGCTTTCTTATAGTGAGCTGATCGGTGCTGAAAAGAATATTGTTTTCAACAAGATACTGCCACATCATTCCTTCATTGTCACGACAGAACTTCATCTGCTCGGGCGTGAAACCGAATATCATTTCATCCTGTAAATCAGGCAAAAGACACTTCTTCACATACATAAGCTTCCCCTCCCTTATGATTTCTGAAAGAACATCTGGAGAAGTCTGCCCTGCATCCCACTCAGATGAGATCCAGCCATATATGGCGTCAGGCACAACATATTCAGGTGTCATCTTAACTATTTGATAATTGTATAATCCAAGCATGGGATAATACTTACAATCTTTCCCAAGATACCTGTCGAGTCCGATGCCTAATATTGAATCCCCTACAATAATACTGCTGTTAAAACCTGTAATGCACGTAAAAACAGCAGGAACAGGTTTTGATGGAAAATAATATTTATAATACCTGAAAGCAAGCGAAAGTTCTTCCTCAATAAACTGAACATCAGGGAACACTTTCATTGTTTCGTTAAAGACTTCATTGTTGAGTCTGTCAGTACAAAATCTAATAAGCCCGCCTGTCCATGTCGAATCATCAGGTTCGCCAATATTAATCACATAACCGAAATACTTAAGAAAGTCACCGTATTTTTGCTTAAACGTTTGAATTGCATCAGGTATCTTTAACGGATCTATCGAAAAAAGATCTTTTTCAAGTCTTTTTATATGAACTTCTAAACTAATACCTGAAATATTAACCTTATACGGATTCCTTTTGCACGACAGTAAGCACGAAATGGTAAGAATGATTACCGAAGTCAAAATCAATGTCAATTTTCTTTTCATGGGTAGTTATTATTGATTTGCTAAATTATTCACTTTGAAATAAAATGACAACTATCCGACTATAAACTTTATCATGACCATAAACGCTTCGCTGCCAGACAGGACGAAGTCCGTACCAGACAAGAGGCCAGGCAATATAAGACAGCCCGCCAGGCGTTAAGAAAGGAACATACAATGTGAACAGATTAAAAATTTAATAAGATTTGTTATTTTTACTGCATAAAAATTTGTTTTACATTTCATTAAAATATTTATTTCATGAGTCTTCATAAATGTTTATCTGTAAAAAAAACCTGCTTTATAATAATTTTATTGACAATAACCTCCGGTGTAATAAATGCTCAGAATATCCGGTTTGGCATTTTTGCAGATCCTTTAATAAGCTGGTTTTCTTCCGACACACGTGAAACAAAAAATGAAGGGGCCAGAGCAGGATTCATCTTCGGATTCACATTCAATAAATATTTTAGTAATAATTATTCCTTCTCATCAGGTCTGAGCATCATTAATGCCGGAGGAAGACTTGTTACATCCGACACGATCACAATGATATTCAATAATTTCAATACCACTGTTCCTGCAGGTAAATCGGTTATCTATAAAATCCATTATATTAATCTGCCTGTCGGACTCAAATTCGAATCGAATCAGATAGGTTATATTACTTTTTTCTCCGATATCGGGCTTGACCCAAAAGTTGTAACAGGAGGTAAGGTAGATATTCCTTCTGAGAATATCGAGGGAGAATCGGCAATGAATGAACTGAAAAGATTCAATCTGGGGTATCATATAACCGGAGGTATTTCCTATTCGTTGGGAGGTACGACAGAAATAGTGCTTGGGCTTGGCTTCGAGCAGAATTTTCTCGACATAACCAAAGACATTGTGCCACAGCCTGTTGACAGGATTTCACATAACTTTCTTAAATTCAGAGTTGGAATCAACTTTTAAGTGCTGGTTATGAAGATAACTATAGCACAGCTCAATTACCGTGTAGGCGACTTCGAAAGGAACGCAGAGCAAATAATCAATGCTATAAAAAAGGCCAGGGCTGAAGGCTCGGATCTGGTCATTTTCTCAGAGTTGTGTATTACCGGTTATCCCCCGCTCGATCTGCTCGATTATATTGATTTTATTAATGAATGCAGTCGGACAATTAGCAGGATAGCCGATGAATGCAGAGGCATTGCAGCAATAATAGGTGCGCCGGTAATGAATACAAAGCCTGAAGGCAAAAAACTCTTTAACGCCGCTCTTGTTCTGAATGAAGGCAGAATTGTATTCCAGGCCAATAAATCCCTTCTCCCGACTTATGACATATTCGATGAATACAGATATTTCGAATCCGAGAAAAATTTTTCCGTTTTCAGTTTTAACGGAAAAAATATTGCACTCACAATCTGTGAGGACTTATGGAATGAACAGCCTTTTCTGAATGAGTTCGAGAAATCGAGGCTCTATACTGTTTCGCCGATGGATGAACTTGCAAAGTTGAATCCCGAACTTATTATTAATATTTCAGCATCGCCGTTTTCATACACACAAACCGAAACGCGCCGCCGGATTTTTATTAACAAAGCTTTGAAACTCAGGTTGCCCATTATTTATGTAAATCAAACCGGAGCAAACAGTGAACTTATTTTCGATGGAGGCTCGCTCATAATTGATGGTGCCGGAAAAATTTTCCGACAGTTACCATTCTTCGAAGAATGTATTTCGACTTTTGAACTTGATGATCTTGTGGCAGGAACTCAAAATCCCGAACCTGAGATTCCCAATAAAATAGAATTGATTTACAAAGCATTACTGACAGGCATTGGAGATTATTTTGGAAAGTCGGGACTCAAGAAAGCAGTGCTGGGTCTGTCGGGAGGAATTGATTCGGCTGTGGTTCTTTGTCTTGCCTCTGCCTCACTTGGAAGAGAAAATATAGCGGCTCTGATTATGCCCTCAAGGTATTCTCCTGCGCGGTCGGTTGAAGATGCCGTAAAGCTGGCGGAAAACCTTGGAGTAAAATATGAAATTATCAGTATTGAAAAGCCTTTCAGGGCATTCGAGGAAGTTCTCGAGCCATTGTTCAAAGGACTTCCGGCCGATGTGACTGAAGAGAATTTACAGGCGCGCATAAGAGCTGTTCTGCTTATGGCATATTCCAACAAATTCGGACATATTCTCCTGAATACATCAAATAAGAGCGAGATAGCTACCGGTTATGGTACTCTTTATGGCGATATGGCAGGTGGACTTTCAGTTATAGGAGATGTCTATAAGAGTGATGTTTACAGGCTTGCAAATTATATTAACCGCCATGAAGAAATCATTCCTGCTTCTATAATTGCAAAACCACCATCGGCCGAGCTGAAGCCCGATCAACTCGATACCGATAGCTTGCCTCCTTATCCTCTTCTCGATGAAATACTTTTCAGGTATATTGAACTGTGGAAATCAGCGCAGGAAATCATTTCCGAAGGTTTCGATAGCGAAATTGTTATGAAAACGCTGAGTATGATAAATTCGAATGAATATAAGAGGTACCAGGCTCCTCCAATACTTCGTATTTCTTCAAAAGCATTCGGCGCCGGACGAAAAATGCCTTTGGTTTTTATCAAAAAATAAAAAACTTTAGCCTGTTGAGGACTATTCTCTTGTAAACACTCTCTTCACTCTTGGCGGTATAGAAGTAAGTATCTCATAAGGTATGGTGCCGACCTTTTTTGAAAAATCCTCGAGAGAAATATTCTTTCCGAATATTTCAGCTTCATCGCCTTCCTCCGCATCAATTCCGGTAACGTCAGCCATAGTCAAATCCATGCAAATATTTCCGACTACTGGTGCAAAGCCGTTCTTGATGAAGAAATTACCCCTTCCGTTCCCAAGTCTGCGGTCAAAGCCGTCGGCATAACCCACAGGCAGAATAGCGATACGCCTCTCTCTTTCCGAAACATCTTTACATCCATATCCGACTGGTTCACCGGCCGGCACATTCTTTATCTGCAATATTCTTGTCACATATCTCACAGCCTCGTGCAGGTTTATGTCGGGCGTCCCCGTGATTCCGAAAATACCTATACCTGGTCTAACCATATCGAACTGATACTCAGGGAAACGGAAAATGCCCGCCGTATTTAGTAGGTGGACAAGAAAGCTATAACCTAAGGCTTCCTTAATCTTATTGGCAATTTCTTTCAGCAATTCGGCTTGTTTACGTGTGAAAAAATCATATTCGGGAGCTTCGCTTGCCGAGAGGTGTGAGAATACTGATGCAATCCTGATCGAACGCGCAGCTTTTATTTCCTCAATAAGAACGTTAGTTTCAGAAGGCATAAAGCCCAGACGGTGCATGCCTGTGTCAATTTTTACATGTACCGGAAAGTCAGTAAGCCCGTGACGTGAAGCAGTTTCTGCAAACCTTCGCAACATTGTGAAGCTGTAAATTACCGGCTCGAGATTATATTTTATAATAAGGTTGAAAGCATGAGGTTCGGGATTCATAACCACTATCGGAAGCGACACTCCTACATCACGCAATTCGACGCCTTCATCTGCATTTGCTGCAGCGAGATAGTCAACCCGATGAAACTCAAGCAGAGAGGCAATACCTGAAGGCCCTGTACCATAAGCAGAAGCTTTTACCATAGCCATTATTCTGGTACCTGGATTAAGGCGTTTCCTTATCTCATTGATATTATACGAAACAGTATCGAGGTTAATCTCAAGCACCGTCTGGTGTATCTTCTGCACAAGAAGATTGCTTATCCTCTCGAACTCGAATTTGCGAGCGCCTTTAAGCAGTATTACCTCACCTGAAAAATCTGTCCGTTCTATTTCCCTGCAAAAGTCATGAGTGGAAACATAGAAAAGGCTTCCAGGAGGAAAGAGTTCCTTATTTCTTTGAAGCACAGGACCTATACCTATGAACCTGTCTATTTTGAATGTGTTCAGCAAACCTGCTACTTCCCCATAGAGCTCTTTTTCATCTCTGCCGGTCTGTAAAAAATCGGACAGAATAAGCACTGACCGCCTGTTATTACGTGATTTCAGATATTCAAGTGCCATCTTAAGGGAACCAGGGTCGGAATTATAATAGTCTTCTACAAGCAAACAGCCGTTAATCCCTGCTTTTATCTCCATCCTCATTGCCACTGACGTCAGCCTCGGAAGGCAATCTCTTATAGTTTCATACGATATGCCGGTTATAAGACATGTTGTAATTACTGCTGCCGCATTTTCAATTGATGCCCTGTCGTCGAAAGGTATATAAGATTCAAAAATAGTGTCTCCGCTTTTCACCGTAATATCTGTCCTACATGGGGAAATTCTTTTTATTTTTATAAATACTGGAGCATTTTCCTCGGTAAACGACCAGTCGGCAAGTTTCTTTTCCGAGTAGATTTTATCTGAATGAATTATTTCGCGTAAGAGGACATGGTCCCTGCAAAAAACTATCACTTTGCTGTTCTTAAACAATTTAAGTTTTTCAAGAGCTTTTTCTTTCTGAGATGTGAAATTTTCACTATGAGCATCTCCAATATTCGTTATTACTCCTATATCAGGTTCAATAATCCTGCGTAGTTTTTCCATTTCTCCCGGCTGTGAAATGCCGGCCTCAATTATTCCGACATTATATTTATTCTCAAGCTTCCATACTGACAGCGGCACACCAATCTGGGAATTATAGCTTTTCGGGCTTCTCACTACAGGAGTAACAGAGCCCATGATATCGCCAAGCCACTCTTTCACAACTGTTTTGCCGGCGCTTCCTGTAACAGCTATTACTTTCCCTTTGAAACGATGTCGCCGTTCGTAAGCAAGCAACTGAAGAGCTTCAACACTGTTATTAGTGACAATAAATGCCGCATCGGTAAAATTTTCTATTCCGGATGGCAGATTTTCAACAAAAAATATCCTTACATTGCGGCGATATAGCTGTGAAATAAAATTATGACCGTCGTGGTTCAGCCCTTTTATAGCAAAAAAGGCTGTGCCGTCTTGAAAAACAGACTGACGGCTATCGGTAATAATCTCTTTAATTTCAAGATCAGGACTGCCGTATAGCTTGCCACCCGTTATCCCGGCAGCTTCACCTGTTGTTATTTTATTATTCACATTTCGCAATTCATTATTTATCATTCCATATTTGATATTAGATATTATATCTTCACTTTTTTAAAGTATAAAAATAAGCAAAATGGAAAATACTAATCAAAAGGGCACGTTTAATGTATATTATTCAATAAGCCGTAATTAAAAATTGCTATGATTTTTTTGGCTATAAGGCTTTCGGCAATGCATGTTTCTGTTCTTTCTTGTAGTATATTTTGCGCCATATAGAAAGGCCTTTGTATTTTTGCTGTATAGTTTAATATCGAAAGAATCTGTGAATTCTTTAATGCATTATTCCTGACTACATTATTGGCAATCATAAAAAGTGAAAATTGAAGATAATTTATATATAGCTTTAAAATTTTATTTTGATCTTATTTCTTTAATAGGAACATTTATTGCATTTTTGCGTAAAATAATATAATGGACTATTTATGAAAAATAAAAATAAAGATCGCATTGAGATTACTGAAATGTTTATGGCACAAGCTGACAAGGACAGGTGTTTTTACGGCATTATCAAAAGAGAAAAGGACGCTAATGGGAATCTATTTGTTTTCAGCCGAATTATTGTCAATGACGGATTAATTTGTGCACGTGCTTCCGAACAGAATGAGCTGGGAAAAAATCTTGATGAGATGTGCAGAATGGTTCTTGACTATGGGCTGCATAATGACTCGGGTGTTTCAATTGAAATCTTTGGGAATAAATTTTTTTGTAACTAATCGGTTGGTAAAATGAACAAAATTATCGTGTGGTTAAAGTTAAGAGTTAATGAGTTATGACAGGATAATTAGCGAAATAACCATTTTACATATTTCCTTTCTAAAATTGTGAAAAATCTTAAAATCAATACTTAAAGCGACACTGATTTTACACTCCTTTACCGAAATTGTTTACTTTTGCAAAGTAAACAAAACAGAGGTTTTATAAATATCATCCCGATGGATTTCAACTCAACCATTGAAATAATTATCAATGACCTTAGAGAGGTAAGAGACATTATTGACGATTTCAAAAATTATCCCGGAGTGCCTCTTCTGCAGATCGAGCTTGCCAAATTGAAGTGCAAAAGTGCCGAGGAAGCTATATTACTTCTTAAAACTTTTAAGCCTGAAGATGTTTCTACATTGTCGAAACGTTCACCATATCAACAGGAAAAAGAAATAAGTGTAGATGAAACACTTATTGAAATATCCGACGAGGAATTCCTGCCGGAAAATGAGCAGAAATTAAGTGTTGCAAAGGTTGATGCAGATCAGCATGAAAACGTCACAAAAGAGTATGCAGCAAATAATGTAGCAAAAACTGAGTCTGCTGGAGGAGATAGTGTATCGTCGGTAGAACAGAGCTCATCAGAAAGGAAGCCTGATATTTATTCTAAAGAAAAAGAATCAGAATATCAGATTTTTGCCGATAAGTTCAGTGGTACTCAAACTACACTTCTCGATCAGTTTGCAAGTAAGACAGGCAACGGAACTTCTCATCTGATAATGGGACGTTCCATTTCGAGCCTTACCGATGCCATTGGAATAAACGACAGGTTCCTTTTCATCAGAGAAATATTTGGAGGGGACAGCCGCACTTATGATGAAGTTATTTCCAAGCTCGACCAGTCAACTTCATTTAATGAAGCCAGAACAATACTTTTTAGCTATACAGGAGAACATGAAGAAAATGAATATATAAGGCAGCTTCTTGATATTGTGAAACGTAAATTTCCGGCCGATGGCTAAGCTGGTGGTCGTACCGACACCTCTGGGCAACCTAAAGGATATTACTCTCCGGTCGCTGGAAGTATTGAAGGAAGTTAATCTGATTCTTGCAGAAGACACCAGGCAGGCGTCAAAGCTGTTAAGGCATTACGGAATTCAAACTCCTTGTGTATCTCATCATAAATTTAATGAACATAAAAAAGTATCGGAAATATGTGAAGAGATAAAGGGAGGAAGGAATATAGCTCTCATATCTGATGCAGGCACTCCCGGGATATCCGATCCAGGGTTCCTTCTTGTACGCAAATGTATAGAAAATGATATTACTGTCGAAGTGTTGCCAGGTCCGGTAGCATTTGTTCCGGCGCTAGTTGGCTCAGGCATTCCATGCGACCGCTTTTGTTTCGAAGGTTTTCTTCCAAATAAAAAAGGACGCCTTAAGAAACTTGAGGCTCTGAAGGACGAGAAGAGAACGATGATTTTTTATGAGTCGCCTTTCCGTCTGGTTAAAGCTCTTGACGAAATGGCGAATATTTTCGGACAGGAAAGAAGAGCATGCGTTGCAAGAGAAATAAGTAAAATTCACGAGGAATACAAGCGCGATACGCTGAAAGAACTTTCCGATTATTATACGGAACATCCGCCGAAAGGGGAAATAGTCATAGTTGTCGAAGGGAAATAGCTTTTTTCTATCCGAAAGGTGGTTCGTTAAAATCATCATTCTCGATACCAAAGCCTCCACCCGTTTCAGACAGATAGTCACGGTTCATTTTAGAGCCTATTGTAATACTCTGAGGCTGAACCGGTTGTTCAAAACCCTGTTCAAATTCGAAATCCTCGAGGTCAACAAAAGTTGCCTTTTCTTCCCTGAACTTTAATCTGATTTCATCAACAGGACCGTTGCGGTTCTTTGCAAGGATGATATCGGCTATCCCTTTTGTTGAGGTGCCGTCTTCATAAGTAAATATTCCGAATTTATCCATGCGGTGTATGAAAACAACCATATCC
The DNA here is from genome assembly GCA_018056245.1 of Bacteroidales bacterium. Taxonomy (GTDB): domain Bacteria; phylum Bacteroidota; class Bacteroidia; order Bacteroidales; family VadinHA17; genus LD21. The sequence goes on along the minus strand of JAGPFZ010000018.1, from coordinate 16,928 downwards.
GCATCCTGTTCTATAGCCCCCGATTCTCTTAAATCGGAGAGTTGTGGTTTCTTATATCCGCCTCTAAGTTCAGCCGAACGATTCAACTGCGAAAGGGCTATTACAGGTACATCGAGTTCCTTTGCAATACTTTTCAGCGACCTCGATATATTGCTTACTTCCTGTTCGCGGCTTCCTGAATTCTGAGGACCTGTCATAAGCTGAAGATAATCAATGATGACTATATCGAGTTTATGCTGAGCCATCAGTCTGCGGCATTTTGCCCTCAGTTCGGTAATAGTTATTGCCGGAGTATCGTCGATGTAAATTTGTGCTTGCTCAAGTTTTTTTATCCTCGAATCGAGCTGACGCCATTCTTCTTCCGTCAGTCTTCCGTTCTTTATCTTCTGAGCCGGCATATCTGTTTCCGCAATAATCAGTCTGTTAACAAGTTGTACGGCCGACATCTCGCACGAAAAAATAGCAACTTTCTTTCCGTGGTCTATTGCCATGTTTCTGGCCATAGTAAGTGCAAATGCGGTTTTCCCCATGGAAGGACGGGCGGCAATAATAATAAGTTCCGACTTCTGCCATCCCGATGTCAACCTATCGAGTTTAGTAAACCCCGACGGTATTCCCACAAGGGCATCTTCCCTCTTCCCTGCAGCTTCAATTTCAGAAATGGCTTCCTTAATCACTTCATTCACCGGAATTACTTCTCTTTTAATATTCCCCTCGGCAATCTGAAATATAGCATCTTCCGAAAAATCAAGAAGTTCGGTAATATCATAAGTATCATCATAAGATCTTGCCTGTATTTCAGACGAAACTCTTATTAGTTCTCGCTGAATATATTTCTGGGCTACAATTCTTGCATGATATTCCACATTAGCCGCAGAGACAACCTTTGAAGTAAGTTGAGTGAGATATACAGGACCTCCGGCGTTTTCAAGCTCTCCTGTTGCCCTCAGTTCCTCGGTAACAGTATAAAGGTCAACCGGCAAATCCCTTTCAGCCAGACTCACTATTGCCAAGAATATTTTCTGATGCGACTCTTTGTAAAAACTTTCAGGCCGCAGGATGTCGAGCACTGTTATCACCGCTTCCTTTTCAAGCATCAATGCCCCAAGAACAGCTTCCTCCATGTCAATTGCCTGCGGAGGAACCCTGCCTATATCGAGTAAAGGTAATGTGGCTGGCTTTGATCCTGTTCTTTGTTTTGCCATTAATTATAATATATTGATTAACAAATTATTATTAAAAATAAAATATCTGCGGCAACTATTTCAAAGGTATTAATTAGAAAAATACAATTAGAATTGCTTAAAAGATTTTGTTACAAACAAAATTTGTTCAAAAATTGTTGATAAGAAAATTTGCCTCTTAATTTTTCCCTAGATACCATTCTTATGCGTATTTTTATGCAAAATAATTGACAGGATGATAACATTTCCACAGGCGAAAATAAACATAGGACTAAGGATAATTGCCAGGAGGACTGACAATTATCATAATATCCAGACAATTTTTTATCCTGTCGGTTTATGTGATGCTCTTGAATTTGTAGTGCCTGCAAATGATATGGGATTTGATAATATGACCATGTCGGGTTATACTGAAGGGATAAATTACGATGAAAATACAGTTATGAAAACCTTATCGGTACTCAGGCAAACTTTTAAGATACCAAATCTGGCTATTCATCTTCATAAAGCTATTCCTCATGGCTCTGGACTCGGAGGTGGTTCTTCTGATGCGGCTTCTTTTCTCAAACTGTTGAACAATTATTTCAAGCTGAACTTAAGCGATAATCAACTTATAGAGATTTCACTACGAATGGGAAGTGATTGTCCGTTCTTTATTAAAAGTTCGCCTGTTTATGCGGAAGGAAAGGGTGAAATAATGACCACTTTACCGCCGGTGTCTGGCAATTATCATCTTCTGATTATATGGCCACAAGTTCATATAAGTACAGGTGAGGCGTATGAGAATTGCAAACCAGTACAACGCAAAAAAGAACTACCTGATTTTTACGGTCGGCCGATTGAAGAATGGAAAAATTTGATTATTAATGATTTTGAAGAAATAATATTTAAAAAACACCCTGAGATCAGAGAAATCAAAAATTCTCTTTATAATATGGGTGCTCTTTACAGCTCTATGTCGGGTAGTGGTTCGGCAGTTTATGGAATATTCAGAAATAAGCCAGAAAATATCCCGACAGAAATTAATCGTCTGAAAATATATTCCGGCCCGCTTTAGAAATTGCCGTTATTTGATTCTCTCATTCTCCCTTTTTCACTTTCCATTCTTAATATGAAGAAATCCATCTCTTTTCAGCTTTAATGGATTGCAAATAAAAAATCTCATAGACAATCTTTATTTAAGAGCTTATCAACCGAACACTTATTTTGGAGCAACTCTGTAAAGGAAAAGTGCAATTATTAGATATATTATATTGGGAATCCATAAAGCAATAGTAGGGCTTAAATTTCCTCTAAGTGAAAACTGTGATGCAAATTGCATAAAAAGAATATATGAAAAACTCAGGGCGAGTCCTATTCCAATCTGCATACCGATTCCTCCTCTCATTTTCTTCGATGACAGTGAAACGCCTATAAGCGTTAGAATAAATACTGAAAAAGGATCGGCTATACGTCTCTGTTTCTCAATCTGGAAAAGTTTCAGTTCTTCCGAACCCTGAAGACGCAGAAGTCGTATGTAATCGTTCAGTTCTTTATACTTCATGGTTCCTACATATTTAGGATCACGCGAAAAATCTTCAGGCCGTATTGTAAGAGTAGTGTCAATCTTCACTCCGCTTCTTATCTCTTCTCTTCCATCCTTAATATCTCTGATATAATATGACCAGGCGCTCCATTTGTGAGTGGCAGAATCCCATGTTACTCTTGAAGCTATCAACTTGGATTCGAGCTGACCATCGTCATTGAATCTTTCGAGGCTGAAATTCAGGCCTGTCTGAGTTTCAGGATTATATTTTTCAATATACATCATTTCGTTCTTATATACCTGTCGGTGAAAGTTTACAATCTGTCCTCGCCTTGCCCTCGAAGGTTTATAATATTTATCTTCGAAATCCAGTCTTTTGAGGTTGGCGTTTGGTATGACAAAATTCATAAGTATAAAAGTAAATAGAGCTATCACAAGTGATGCAAGGAAATAAGGCCACATCATTCTTTTGAAGCTCATTCCCCCGCTTAGTATGGCGATTATTTCGGTATGAACAGCCATCTTGGCAGTAAAAAAAATTACAGAAATAAATACAAACAGAGGTGCAAAGAGCGTTGCGAAATAAGGTATAAAATTCAAATAATAATCAAATATAATAGCTTGTGCAGGAGCGTCTCTCTCCATAAAGTCGTCGATTTTCTCTGCAAAATCGAATACAACTGCAATAAGGACTATCATCAGAAGTGAAATGAAAAATGTCCCAAGAAATTTTCTGATGATATATATATCTATTATTTTAAGTTTCAAATCGGCTATAGCCTTTGTGAAACTTTTTTTACCGTCTTTTCTTTCCATTCCAAAAAAGTTCCTTCTTCTATCTTTTTTCTTGCCGTTGCCACAAGGCTTATGTAAAAAGAAAGATTGTTCATACTTGCTATCTGGGCTCCGAGCATCTCTCCCGAGATGAATAGGTGGCGAAGATAAGCCTTTGAGTATTTCCGGCTTATCTCAGTTGCTCCTTCGGAATCAATCGGACTAAAATCATTATACCATTTCTTATTACGTATATTAATTATACCATCATATGTGAACAACATTCCATTACGTCCGTTTCTGGTGGGCATTACGCAGTCGAACATGTCAATACCCAGAGCTATAGACTCAAGTATATTTGCAGGTGTTCCCACTCCCATAAGATAACGAGGTTTATCTTCCGGAAGTATCTCATTTACAATTCCTGTTATCCTGTACATCTCTTCTACAGGTTCTCCTACCGATAGTCCGCCGATAGCAATACCGCTCATTTCTGTTGAAGCGGCTTTCTCGGCCGACTGGCGACGCAGGTCGTCCCATATACTTCCCTGGACAATAGGAAATAGAGCCTGTTCAAAGCCCCATAGAGGCTCTGTTTCGTTGAATCTTTTAATTGCTCTTTCAAGCCATTTATTTGTAAGGGCGAGTGACCTTGCAGCTTGTTTGTGATCACAAGGATAAGGTGTACACTCATCGAGAACCATCATAATATCTGCACCAATAACCCGCTGTATATCAATTGTATTTTCAGGTGTGAAGAGATGTTTCGAACCGTCAATATGAGAACTGAATATAACGCCATCGTTATTTATTTTTCTAATCTTACTGAGTGAATAAACCTGATAACCGCCACTGTCGGTCAGCAAAGGCCTGTCCCAGCTCATAAACCGGTGAAGACCGCCTGCATATCTTAACACTTCCGTCCCCGGCCTTAAATACAAATGGTAGGTATTACCAAGAATAATTTTTACATCCATCAAATCGGTAAGGTCGCGATGCAGAATTCCTTTGACTGTACCGACTGTACCTACGGGCATGAAAACTGGTGTGGGAATACTTCCATGCACCGTATTCAAAAAACCAGCCCTTGCTTTGCTCTTAATATCTCTCGCAGTAATAGAAAACATCCACAATTTAAAATAGTGCACAAAGGTAAACCTTCCTTTCAAGCATATAAAATATTTATTATTTTTTTACACGCATGTTACAATAATTATGCCCTTTGTTAAAAACTATTCGGAAAAATTAATGCGTTACATATTATTTTTGCTACCGATTAATATAATAAGTGTCATTTTGGACTTCAATGTACCAATGCTGATTTTTTTTCTTTACTGCATTGCTGCGGCAATACAATTATTTTTCTATTTGTGGTTTTATCTGGCACCTGCTTTTTACAAACATAATAATTCACCGCGAAATGAACTGCCGCCTCTGTCAGTGATTATATGTGCAAAAAATGAATCGGCCAATCTTAAACGCTTTCTTCCTTTGGTACTTGAACAAGATTATCCTTCCTTTGAGGTCATAGTTGTGAACGACTGCTCAGAAGACGATACATATCAGGTACTCGGTGAAATGCTTTCAAAATATCAAAACCTTAAAATTTCAACAATCAACAAAGACCCGCGTTTTACCCATTCAAAAAAGTTTGCCCAGTTCATAGGGATAAAAGCAGCATCGAATGAACTGCTCGTATTTACCGACGCCGATTGTTATCCAGTATCGGATAAATGGCTGAGGATAATGGCGTCAGGCTTTTCAGAGGGAACCGAATTTGTTCTCGGCTATGGCGGATTCATCGCTGAGAAAGGGTTCCTGAACAGATATCAGCGCTATGAAGCAATGTTTATTGCAATACAATATCTCGGAATGGCTATACGAGGCATACCTTATATGGCTGTGGGCAGAAACTTCGCTTACCGTAAAGAAGTTTTCTTCAGAAATAAAGGATTTGGAAGATATAATCATATTGCCTCAGGCGATGATGACCTCTTTGTTAACAGAAATGCAAGTGCATCATCGGTAAAAGTAGAATTCAGAAAAGATGCTCATACAAGATCGCTGGCTGCTAAGGATCTTAACGAATGGGCTAACCGGAGGATTAGACATATGACTACTGCAAGACATTACAAATTAGTACATAAGATATTGCTTGTCGTCGAACCGCTGTCGAGATTAATATTCTATATAACATTTATATGGCTTATCCTGGATATGTCTCTGTGGCAATACGTTGCAGGAATATTTATTTTAAGGCTCGCCATAATGTTTGCAACATTTTATACTATCGGGAAAAAACTTGATGAAAAACGACTTCTTCCTTTTATACTAATTTTTGATGTATTTTCACCGTTAATAAATATTATATTATATTCGGGAACACTTCGAGAAAAAAGTCTCCATAAAGCATGGAAATGAAAAAAAATAAAATCGGGCAGGAATTCTCAGAAAAGGCCATGCAGGACTTATTGCTTGTTGAAAGGGCAAAAGCTGGTGATGAGAAGGCCTATGCATCTTTGCTTAACCGTTACCGCGATTCAATCTATTTCATGCTCCTGAAAATGGTGAATAATACATCTGATGCTGAAGATCTTACTATCGAAACGTTTGGAAAAGCATTTAAAAGCCTCAATTCATATACACCGAATTTTGCTTTCAGCACCTGGCTTTTTAAAATAGCCACCAACAATTGCATCGATTTCCTGCGAAAAAAACAACAAACCCCTCAGGTAATTAACCAGGAACATGATGAGGAAAATGATTCGTACGAATCAACTCTTCAATCCGACACACCCGACCCCGAGGAAATAATGATTAATAAACAAAATATTGCTGGTTTATATAATGTGGTGAACCAATTGAAGCCACGTTATAAAAAGCTTATTGAACTTCGCTATTTCAAGGAATATTCTTATGAAGAAATATCCTCAAAACTCAATATTCCTGTAGGAACCGTTAAGGCACAACTCTTCAGGGCAAAAAGCCTTTTAAATAATATCCTCAATAAAACCGGAGAAAGGTAATGGATGAAATTCTGGAAAAATATTTTCCGGAAATTACCACAAGGCAAAAAGCAAAGTTTTGCAGGCTTGAAACGCTCTATAGAGAGTGGAATAACAAAATAAATGTAATAAGCAGAAGAGATATAAATAATTTCTGCATTCATCATTTACTCCATTCATTATCAATAGCAAAAGTAGTTAGCTTTGTGCCCGGAACGAAAATCCTCGACGTGGGAACAGGAGGAGGTTTTCCGGGAATACCGCTTGCAATAATGTTCCCTGATTCACATTTCACACTTCTCGATTCAATCGGGAAAAAAATAAGAGTCGTGTCCGAAATAGCCGGTGCAATAAACCTGAAAAATGTCGAGCCAGTATGCGAAAGAGCAGAAGAACATAAGGGCACATACGATTTTGTTGTAAGCAGAGCAGTTACAACATTCGAAAATCTGGTGAGAATTTCAAAAGGAAAAATTCTTAAAGGAGGAAAAAATATTTTGCCAAATGGCATAATTACATTGAAAGGTGGTGATTTAAACAAGGAACTTGGAAAATACATGAGTAAAACGAAAATCTTCGAAATAAGCAATTTTTTCAGTGAGCCATATTTCAGGGGTAAGTACGTGGTATATATGCCAGTATACTGATATATCGTCCACCCTCCCATCCTCCCTTTCCCTTTTTCTCTCATTCTTATTTCTCTTAATTCTCCCTTTCGTCCAATCTTTCGCCTCAGAGTGTTGAGCTAACTGATGCATTGATAGTGAATATTTTGTAACTCATTACAGAGCTTTTCGTATAAACCGACAGGATCGACAGGATAATAATTTAATATTTTAAAAAATGTTTCCGCTTATTTAAAAAATTAATATATTTGCACTCTCATTAAGAACAGATATATAATAATATAAGGAAAATAATATGAAGCCAACGTTTCAGCCATCGAGGATAAAGAGGATAAACAAACATGGATTCAGGGAAAGAATGTCCACTGCTGGTGGCCGCAGAGTGCTTTCGGCCAGAAGGGCAAAGGGAAGAAAAAAACTGACAGTATCAGATGAAAAAATAACAAAGTAGGATTTTTAGAAATACAATATCGAGGGTGCACTTAAAAAGCACCCTTTTTTGTTAAATGGCGAGGAATACTTTATTCAGGAAGTTTATTGAATATTGAATATTGAATATTGAATATCGAACAAGGAATAATGAAGTAAGAAGAAAAAAATTATTGAAAGGTAATATTCGTAAATAACAGATAAACAATGAAGTCGGATCAAATTGAATAAATCATAATTTTGCACTGAATGAAAGAGTTACTGAATCATATTAATGACAAAACTCTAAACAGCATTGCTGATAAAGTGCTGGAAGGAAAACGCATAATGCCTGATGAAGGGATAATCCTATACGAAAAGGCAACGCTTCCTCTGCTCGGAGTACTTGCCGAATCCGTCAGGAGAAGAATAAACGATGATAAGGTATATTTTAACCGTAATTTTCATATCGAGCCTACTAATATATGTATCAACAATTGTATTTTTTGTTCATTTCGCAGCCAACCCGGTAACAATGAGAGATGGGAATATAGCATAAACGATATGATTAAAATTGTCGAAAGCTTAGCCAAAAACGAAATAACAGAAATACATATTACAGGAGGCGTTCATCCTGATCGTGATATAAATTTCTACTGCGAGCTGTTAAATAAAATACGACTTATCAGGCCATCAATCCATATAAAAGCTTTTTCTGCCATAGAACTTGATTACATGTTTTCCAGATCAGACCTTACTGTTAAAGAAGGGCTCAATATGCTGAAAGAATCAGGCCTCGGTTCAATTCCAGGTGGAGGTGCCGAGATTTTTGCAGATGAAATACGCAATAAAATATGCCCTGGAAAAACTTCTTCTGAGAAATGGTTACAGATACATGAAACTGCTCACCATCTTGGAATTTATTCGAATGCAACAATGCTTTACGGACACATTGAAAATTACTCACATCGTATTGACCACATGGAACGCCTTAGAAAGCTACAAGACAAAACTGGAGGTTTCAATGCTTTCATTCCGCTCAAATACAGGAAAAACAATAATCCTTTATATAAAAAAGGCGAAGTAAATTTACTCGAAGACATGAGGAATTTCGCAGTTGCAAGAATTTATCTCGATAACTTCCGGCATATCAAAACGTACTGGCCAATGCTGGGAAAAGAACATTCTCAGATAAGCCTTTCATTCGGTGCCGATGATCTTGACGGAACAATTAATGACACCACAAAGATATATTCAATGGCAGGTGCCGAAGAAAAAAATCCTTCAATGAGCATTAACGAAATCTGTACAATTATCCGCAATGCTGGATACAAACCTGTTGAACGCGATTCCCTTTATAACATAGTAAAGGAATGGTGATATAAATAATTTTATCTTTGCTTAGTCGTTATAATTATTATTTGAGACAATTTTATGAGTTTAAAGAAGTTCCTTCTAAGTAAAATTTTTTTTAAAAATCTGGCAATTGCTTTTTCTATTTTAGTCGGTTTGCTTATTATATTTCTTTTATGGCTTAATATTTATACCCGTCATGGGCAAGCGCGGCCTGTACCAGACTTTCGTGGATTAACCATTGAACAGACAGCTTCTCTTGCAAAAAAACATAAACTTCGCTATCAGATTATTGACTCGGTTTATACAAATACTGTCCCAAAAGGATGCATTGCAGAACAGAATCCTAAACCTGGTTATAAGGTTAAAAAAGGGAGGCGTATAGTTCTGACAATCAATGCATTTAATCCAGAGATGGTTGAAGTACCTGACCTTGTTGGTCTTCCAAAACGACAGGCACTTGCTGTTCTCCAAACAGCCGGGCTTGAACCAGGTCAGTTGTATTATGTTCCGGACCTGTCGGTAGATGTTGTGCTCAAACAACTACATAACGGACATGAGCTGCATAAAGGCGATTCTATCCAGAAAGGTGCGGTAATTGATCTGGTGCTTGGAAAAGGACTCAGTAATGAAAGGACTCCTGTCCCAAACCTTATTGGTCTTACTTATGAGCAGGCAAGAAGAACCGTACAAGAAGCTTCTCTTAATATCGGAACATACATTTATGACAACACCGTAACCAGCAAAGAAGATTCGACATCGGCATTTGTGTTCAAGCAAAATCCTGAATATAAAGAAAATGTAACACTTCAACTTGGCTCAGCAGTGTACATCTGGCTTACAACAGATTCTTCGAAGCTTCCGGTAGATTCGACACTTTTTAGTATATCAGATACATTGGGCGTCAGTTTTCTGCAATAAATGAGATAATTTCATTTTTCTATGTACAAAAAGAGCTTCCTGTTCACTTTATTTTTCATTATCGGCAACTATTTTTTACCTGCCCAGGAAGTTGTAACAGGCCTTTTTAAAAATATTCAAATAAGCAGGCAGAAACCTGAATCGGAATCCACGAAAGGTAAAATGCACACCGATACTCTTGAAATTCCTTTTTTCGATGATTTCTCCGACAGCAATATTTTCCCTGACTCCTGTCGCTGGCAGGACGATTTTGCATTTATAAACAATACTTTTTCTATAAAGCAGATATCTGCAGGCTTTGCCACTTTTGATGCGCTCGACAACTGTGGTAAACTATATGAGACGGCTTCATCTTATGTATTTGAAGCCGACAGGCTTACTTCCAATCCTATTAATCTTGCATACAACCCTACCGATAGTATTTGCCTTAGTTTTTTTTATGAACCTGGCGGAATAGCCGACCTTCCCGAAGAAAAAGACAGTCTTGTTCTTCAGTTCTGGGCATCGGATGAACAGAAGTGGCATTCAATATGGAAGGCTCCATTAACATCTTACGACAAGTTCAAGGCTGTTATTATCAAAATTGATAATCCGATATTTCTCAAGAAAGGATTCAGATTCAGATTTATTAACTATGTCTCACTTAGTTCAGTTTATTCCGACCCATCAATAGCCGGGAACTGCGACCAGTGGAACATAGATTACATATTGCTCGACAAAAACCGCAACAGTGCTGACACGATACCTGCCGATGTCGCTTTTACGCTCCCTATAAGGTCAGTCCTGAAAACATTCGAACAAATGCCTTGGAAACAATTCAGAAAGGTTTTTCTTTCGGAAATGGGAGAATTTATAACGATCAGTTACAGAAATAATGACACCATTAAAAGAAATGTTACCCGCAACTTTGAAATAACTGATATCTGGCAGAATGATACAGAACAGTTTTCAGCAGGAGCGGTCAACATTGATTCATGCTCTGACGTCAGGGACAACATTGCTCTAATATATACATTCAACTCAACCGGAACCGATTCAGCACTTTTCAGGATCAAATGTAGCCTTATCACCGATGTATTCGATAGAAAACAGAACGACACAATAATATATTACCAGCTCTTCGGAAGAGATTTTGCCTATGACGACGGTACAGCCGAAGGAGGATACGGGATTAACGGTCTTGGTTCTCGCAATGCAATGCTGGCATACAAGTACAAATCGTTCATGCCTGACACACTCAGGGCAATTAAAATATGTTTTAACGATAGTTATGAGAATGCAAATCAGCGAGCTTTCGATCTTATGATATGGAACAATGACAATGGGAAACCAGGGGATATTATTTATACTCAGGAGGAAATGCTTGTCCAACCAGGAGAAGATATAAACGGGTTTTATACTTACTATCTTACCACTCCACTGGAAATAACCGGTGAATATTTTATTGGATGGAAGCAAAGGTCTGAAACTTTTCTCAACGCAGGAATTGACCTGAACACTCCTCATAAAGGACGGCAGTTATACTGGTTGAACGGAGAATGGAATGTTTCGCAGGCGGCAGGTACAATTATGATAAGACCTGTTTTCGGTCCGCCGATAAAACCAACCGCTGTCGGGACGGTGCGATTCAATAATAATACAATAAAAATACGGCCAAACCCTGCTATGGACTATTTATATATCGAAGCTGGAGATTTCTTCCCCCTTGCAGGGTCAATGGTGACGATAATAGACCTTCAGGGAAAGACTGTCATAAGAGAAAATTATAACGAAAGAATAGATATCTCATCACTGCCGGCCGGGATTTACTTTCTGATTATCAATGCCGGCAATAAACAGACTGGGGTTGCAAAGTTTATTGTTTCAAGATAAACCGGTTATGAGCGAAGAAGAACTGACAGAACAACAGGATCTTTATGAACATTATCGTTTTACCGTTGATTCAGGGCAATCACCGTTAAGAATAGACAAATATCTTTCGGCAAGAATAGAAAACACATCCCGGACAAGGATTCAAAATGCCGCTCTTGCGGGAAATATAGCTGTAAAAGGAAAACCCGTAAAACCTAATTACAGGGTTAAACCCGGCGATATCATTCAAATTCTTTTGCCTGTGCCTCCGAGAGATATCGAGCTTATTCCTGAAGATATCCCCATAAATATATTATACGAAGATGACGACGTTATTGTTATAAATAAGGAAGCAGGTATAGTTGTCCATCCTGCATACGGAAATTATACCGGCACCCTTGTCAATGCTCTGGCATGGCATTTCAAGGACCTGCCTCTTTTCAGGACAGGGGAGCTACGTCCGGGTCTTGTCCACCGGCTCGATAAGAACACTTCAGGCATCCTTGTTGTAGCCAAAAATGAATTTGCTCAGAATAAGCTCGCGCGCCAGTTCTTTAACCATAAAACAGGCAGGATATACAATGCTCTCGTATGGGGTATACCGAATCCATGCGAAGGAACAATAACAGGTCATATCGGAAGGAATCTGAAAGACCGGAAGATAATGCAGGTTTTCCCCGACGGGAGCCATGGCAAACCGGCTGTAACGCATTACAGAGTTATCGAAAGCTTCAGCTATGTGTCGCTGGTTGAGTGCCGGCTTGAAACCGGACGCACTCATCAGATAAGAGCACATTTCAGTTATATAAAACATCCATTGTTTAATGATAATGAATATGGAGGGGATAAAATACTTCGCGGTACAACCTTCGCCAGGTACCGGCAATTCGTCAGTAAATGTTTTGAGATTCTTCCACGTCAGGCACTTCATGCGAAGACACTTTCGTTCGACCATCCTTCCACAGGGGAAAGGATGACGTTCGATTCAGAGTTGCCCGACGATATGAAAAATGTTATAGAAAGATGGAGAGAGTACACTGTAGGAAGAGGAGAGTGAATAATGAACAAGGAATGTGGAATATCGAACATCGAGCAAAGAATGATGAAGTGAGAAGTATGAAATTTTCACCAGCTCCCTCCTGCTCCACCTCCGCCGAAACTACCGCCGCCAAAGCCTCCGAAGCCGCCGCCTCCAAAGCCTCCTCCTCCCGAAAAACCGCCCCAGCTTCCGCGACGCGACCTTCCTCCGGAGCCCATCATAGAAAGCCACAACCATAAAGGTAAACCACTTCGCCGAGTCGAGATATCATTATAATTTGAATGGCCTGAATGAAACAACAGAAAAAATATTATTATCAAGAATATTATTGCTCCAGCCGAAAAAGATTCGGACTTTCTGCCTGTTTTTTTCATGTATTGGTCGGCCGAAAATTCACCGGAAGCAAGCGACATAAGGATATCCGTTGCGCGGTCGAGGCCGAGGTAATATTCCCCCCTGTTGAATGCCGGTAGTATTTCATTATCAATAATATCAGCACATACGAGATCGGGAATTACACCTTCAAGGCCGTAACCTGGAGCAATGAACACTTCACCACGTGAATCGGCAGTTTTAGGCTTTATCAGAATTACAATGCCGTTGTTCAATCCTTTCTGACCAACACCCCATTTCTCTCCAAGCCTCTGGGCATAATCGGAAGGAGCATAACCTGCCAGGTCTTTCACTATTACAATTGCAATCTGAGTGGAAGTGGAATCGTTGAATGCAACAAGTTTTCTCTCAAGTGCCTCAGCTTCACTTCTTTTCAAAAAACCAGCAAAATCATTTACGAGCCTTGGAGGATAGGGTCTATCCGGTATATCCTGTGGAAAAACAGCACATTGAAGGAGAAACCCAATAATTAAAAAAGATAAGATATGTTTTATATTGAAAACTTTCATTTCTCCTTCTTTATTTCTGTCTTATCAAAAGATATTTCGTTACTAAGTTCATTTATATCGTCCTTACTGTAGGGAAAATATTCTTTAAGCTTCTCTCCTGCCATTCTGATACCTTCCGAGAGGCCTTCGGCAAAACGGCCTTCCTTGAAATTCTTTTCCATTATTTCCTTTATCTGGTTCCAGAAGCCTTCAGGTACTTTCGAGTTTATTCCTGCATCGCCTATTATGGCGAATTTCCTGTCTTTTACTGCAAGGTAAAAAAGCACTCCGTTTCTTTCGCGTGTTTTATCCATCCCGAGCTTCTTAAATATCCATACAGCCCTGTCAAGAACATCTTCTTTGCAATGAGTTTCTATATGAACTCTTATCTCGCCCGATGTATTCTTCTCAGCTTCCTTTATAGCTTCAAGGATGGCATTCTTTTCGCTCTTTGTGAAAAACGATGAAGCTTTCATCACAATTGCCAGTATTAAAATTTTACTTCAGGTGCCTTTTCAGCACCCTCTGCCGATTCGAAGTAACCTTTCGGTCGAAATCCAAACATGTTGGCAATTATATTTTGAGGGAATTTTTTCAGGTAAGCATTATAGGCCTGCACAACTTCGTTGAATTTCCGTCTCTCAACGGCAATTCTGTTTTCAGTGCCTTCGAGTTCAACTTGTAGATCTCTAAAGTTCTGTGTTGCCTTTATATCAGGATACCGCTCTACAACTACCATTAGCCGGTTTAAAGCTGAGCTTACTTCTCCCTGTGCCTCCTGAAACCTTGCAATAGCTTCTTCACTCAGATTAGAAGGATCGATCGTTACGGATGAGGCTTTTGATCTCGCTTCAATAACTTGATTAAGTGTCTGCTGTTCAAAATTGGCGGCACCTTTTACAGTGTTTACAAAGTTTGGTATCAAATCCATACGGCGCTGGTATTGTGCTTCTACATTGCCCCACTGGCTTGTAACAGCCTCGTTCATGGAAACAAGAGTGTTGTAAACTTTAATACCCCATAGCAGAGCAATAAGAATAAACAACACAAAAACTGAACCTATTATAAGTCCAACTATACAGCCTTTTTTCATTGCAATAAATTTAAATTCATTGCAAAAGTAGAATAAAACTCCAGATTTCCAATCATCTGTTTTCCCGCTATTTATATTGTCTTATATTATTCAGATAACATTCAGATTACCAGACAAAAAGATATTAGCAACGAATATTCGATTAATTCTGTATAAATCAGGGCAGTCAGCGGTGAATTATGAACTGGATATATTTCATATACTTCAATTCTTTTTACATTTGTATCCACTTAAAGCTAATTAATGAGAACTATTGGAATAGCGGCAGGCGGCGATTCGCCGGAATATGGCGTATCTATAAATAGCGCTGCAGAAGTAAGGAAAGCGCTGGCCTCGAGATATAATACCTATATAATTATCATAAGAGGAGATAGCTGGTATTGGGAAGATTCAAAGGGCCGTTGTTTCAGCATTGATAAAAATGATTTTTCGCTGAGGCTCGACGACCGTAAGTTAAGATTTGACGCGGTTTTTATTGCAATTCATGGCACACCTGGCGAGAACGGTCTTCTGCAGGGTTATTTTGATATGTTGAAAATACCTTATACAAGCTGCAGCGCTTTTTGTTCGGCTCTTACTTTCAATAAGCATGCAACAAAACTTTATCTCAAAGAGTATGGCATTCCAATGGCAAATTCCAATCTGATCCGAAAAGGCGAAAAAATTGATAGCAGAACTATTCTTGATAGAATAGGACTCCCATGTTTTGTAAAGCCAAACGACAGTGGTTCGAGTTTCGGAGTATCTAAGGTGAAAAAAGAAGAAGAATTCATCCCTGCAATAGAAAAAGCATTTGCCGAAAGCAATGAGGTACTTGTCGAATCATTTATGGACGGTCGCGAAGTTGCCTGCGGGGTTGTCAAAACAGGTGAAAAAAAGATCATTCTCCCGGTTACAGAAATTATACCGAAAAATGAATTTTTCGACTATGAATCGAAATATACACCTGGTAAGTCGGATGAAATCACCCCTGCACTGCTCGATGAAAAACTTACCGGTGAAGTGCAACGGTTAAGCTCGACCATCAACGATTTGCTTGGTTGTAAGGGCATTGTAAGAGTTGATTTCATTATTGTAAATGATAAACCTCTTTTCCTTGAAATCAACACTGTACCCGGTATGAGTGCTGAAAGTATCATACCAAAACAAGCGGCTGCCGCTGGTATTGAGCTCGAAGATTTGTACTCGATGGTAATCGAAGATCTTTTTTAATTTTTAAAACTTCAAGAGTTTGTTTTAACCTGGAATCATTCTTTCGCCTTCTTAAGCGCACTTGTGGTAGTGTAGTACTTTGTAATCATCCCTGCAACTTCCCACTCAGGAAGTGAACCTGTTTTCAAGTATTCAAGGAATTTTTCCATCACCTGTGCAAAATGTTCTTCGTGGCTAACTCTATATTTGTCGGGGATATTTATTCTGAGCCTCTTCCCATCGAGGTTATCAAATGTAATACTATCGTAAGGCAGTGAAGCAATTGCATTTTTAAGTTTCAAAGTAAACTCTTCCATTGGCCCTTTAATATTTTCGATATAAAGAGTCGGGATAAATTTTTCATCCGATGTCTGTCTTATTACAAGGTTGCAGTTGGTACCACGCATAGTTGAGAAATGAGTATCGCCTCCGCCCTCCGGCGGACTATAATGCCATTCTACCGATACCTTTGCCCATTTTCCTTTAAGGCTATAGACCATTTCGCCGTTTGAAAACACGTTCAGCTTGCCGTCTTTTATGTCTTTCGTCAGATAATCCGGAAATTCATCTAAGCCTGTAACCCCTTTGAATTCTTCTTTGGTGATTATTGTAGGCCATCTTCTTGCCCATGTCATATTAACGTCGTTCTTATTGAGGATTACTTCAGGGAAGCATTCCCATTGTATCAGATCAACGAGGTGAGTGGTAACATCCACTATTCCTTCCCCTTGTTGTTCCACATCGAAGAACCATGCCGGACGTAAGAGAGGCACGCCTGATACAATTTTGGAAAAATGATGGACACTTTCTTTTGTCACTGCCGGTTCTTTTTGGGTGCCTTCCAGAAGGTCGCCGAAAATCTCTTTTTTCATTGAAAGTTCTTTCTGCAGAATTGTAGTTACCTCATACCTTTCGGTCATAATATCATAAAGCAACAAACCATTTTCGTTGGCGATGCTGAAAGCTTCTTCAAGTTTAGGGAAATCCTCCGGAGTAATAATCATAGGCTTATCGGCAAGAACATTGAGCCCTGCTTTAATGGAATTTAAAATATAATCTGCTTTTTTTCTGTTATTG
>JAGPFZ010000049.1 GCA_018056245.1 Bacteroidales bacterium | reverse complement strand
TTACCACACGATCGATAGGAAGCATTTTATTGACTTCAAGATCTAAATTGAATTTACCGGTATTCAGGTCGAACCTGTAAATTCCATATCCCTGTGTTCCAATCCACATATCCGGACCTTCGCCTGCAACAATAAATCTAATGGGATTGCCTATCATTTTTGTAGCTTCATTAAAAAAGGTGATCTGTTCCGTGCCTGTCTTGGAAGGATTGAACATAGAAATCCCGTTATTTGTGCCAAACCAGTATCTACCTGACTTATCGCATGATATAGCCCAAACATTATTGTCTGGAAGGAATTCCTGTGTGTTATATGTAATAAAATGGTCTCCTTTATAAATACTAAGTCCCTCGTAATGATCGGCAATAAGTATATTTTTTTCTTTATCTTCAAAGAGGGCATGAATGTTCAGTGCATCCAAACCATTTTTCTTGTTATAGACAATTATATCACTGTCGCGGAAGACTGTGATACCGCCTCCCCATGTTCCAACCCATACGTTTCCTCTGTAGTCCTCAGCGAAGCAAGTAATGAACATGCGCGACAGTCCGTTAAGGATATCGTAAATCTTCATTTTTCCGGTGGCGGCATCTTGTATATATAATCCACCGTTATGAAGTCCATACCAGTAATTGCCTTTAGAATCCTGAAACATTGCCACAACATTAAAGTATGTTGTAAGACCTTGTGGGGAATAAGTTTCGAAGAAATCTTTTTCGGGGTTGTACTTTTTTATAAATGCATCGGTAATGCAGAAAAGATTTCCGTTTCTGTCAATGTACATGTTAAAAATCTGATCGCTAAGTCCTTCTTTTCCGGTATAATGTTTTCCTTTGAGCAAAGTGTCACCTGTTGGAGGAAAGGGAACTCTGAAAGCACCGTTTGCAGAAGTAGTAAACCACAGTTCTTTCCCTATTTGGCATATAGCTGTTATATCGCTGTTAACCTTCAGAGAATCGAATTCTGTTCTTATGAATTTCACTCCGTCAAAATAACTGACTCCGCCATTCAGGTGACCGAACCATAGCCGTCCGAGCGTGTCCTGGCAGATGCTTTTCACTCCTCCTGCTGCAAGGCCATGTATGCTGCTATAGTTTTCGAATTTATTTCCATCGAACCTTGTGGCACCGCTTTCAGTGCCAAGCCAGATAAAATCGTTCTTATCCTGTATTATTGAATATACTTTCGAGGAGCCAAGTCCATTTTCAACATTATATTTATCAAAGAAAAAGTTCTGAGCACCGGAATTAGCGGTAAAAATAAATATTATCAGTGCACTCAGGACAATTATCCTGCCATTCCTTTTACTGAAAAGGAGGGAAATTATATTCATTTGTAATTATTTGGCAATAAAGAAGAAAGTACCGTCTTCATCACGCAGTCCGGTTATTTTTCCGAATTTAGGTTTTTGCTGATTATTTTCCTCAACAGCTTTTGTAACGTTTATTACGATTTCTTCTATCGGAACACATGATTTAGGGTTATTTGCCAGTGTATTGGCAAATGTTCTGGTAAACTGTGAATCGTCAACAGCCAGTTCGTAGCCTGCTGATGAGAAAACCTGTGCCGATTTCATCTGGGTTGCAGTATAATCATCGCAGCTTCTGATTGTTAAATCGGAACGCATTGCCTGATAAAAGCTTGGCCCTGATTCGCAGGCATCTGTTACAACAAGAGTATGAGTGAGATAATTCACATATGCTTCCATTGATGCTCTGAGTGTATTGAGATTGAAATAGGTAAATTCGTCGTCGCGCTTTGCATCTACAGGAATCCAGTAGCCTACATCGTTGATGAATTTGCCGTGTCCGGCATACCAGATAAGCAGTGACTTGACCTGGTTGCTTTTTATAAGGTCGCGAAGTTCTATTGAAAAGAATTTTTCCATCTCAGCCTTTGTAAGGTCTTTCTTATAAACAATCTGATGTATCTGATAATTGGCAAGGGCTCTTGTCATCATATTTATGTCTTTCACCGGGCCATCGAGAGGTGCAAAGGAAGTGTATTTCGAGTTTTCTATAAATACCACCCATGTCTTTCCCATCGGGTTTGATGAGGAAAGCATAGAACCTTCTCTGTTGAGTCTGAATTCGGCCTCTTTCATATTACCATAAATGTCCTCTGCAATAACAGTTATCTTATTTTTATTAAGAATGTCAATTGTAGCTGTAAAAGAGGGATTGAGATCATTAATGGCATAACCTGCAGTTACTCCTTCAATAAAAATTGATTTGATTTTGCTTTCATCTGTGATTTTACCTTCGATAGCAAGCCTTGGTGAGTTATTTTCGATATAAATCTGGCCGTCGTCGGATGTGTAAGGCACTATTATGGATATTTCAGGTGGATTAATCTCAGTTCTGACAAGGTCAAATTCAAGTGTTTTCTGGTTATTATATTCATCACGTGCAGAAATAGTTATTTTATTGGTGTCGGAAACATCAACTATGGCTATGAACTCGCTTATATCATTTTTCTTTTCTCCGAACAGGATTTTTTGATTATTGATAAGCAGTTCGTCTAATTTACTCTTCTCTTTTATATTGCCTGATATTGTAACATTAATTGCATTTCCTTTTATTTCCATTTTGTTATCAGAAGTTATAACAGGTGAAACGATATTTATTTCAGGCGGCACATTTTCCCTATTGAGTTCGTAAAGCCTCGACTGAGCGTCTTTGAGCATTTTTCTTGCCCTGACATCGAACTCCGAGAGGAGAGTGATTTTGTCGTAATCTTCTATTGCTTTTTCATAGTTCATCATGCCCTCGTATGATTTTGCGCGTGCAAAATATGCCTCCGGGTCGTCGGGTTTAAGAGAGATGTATTTCGAAAAATCGGCAATAGCATTCATGTGCTGATTGAACTCCTGGTAATATGTACCTCTTATAAAATAATATTTTGGGTTCTCCGGATCAATAAGAATAATTTTTGAAATGTCGTTTATAGCATTAGGATAATCGAGGTTGGCTTTATATATCCTGCTTCTTATTATATACGCCTCGGCATTTCTCGGATTATTAGCAAGTACCATGTTGATTTGTTCAAGGGCTTCTTGTTGTCTGTTATTTCTCAAATAAAGATCGGCAAGTTCAATACGCGGTTCAGCATAGTTTTTATCTTTTGCAATAGCTTTTTTTAATTCTTTTTCAGCCAGTGCAGAATTGTTTAATTTAACATATATTTTACCACGGTAATAGTAATTCTGTGCGGTTTCTTTAATAATCAGAGCTGTATCTGAAGCCTTTAGCGCCTGATCATATAATTCAAGGCCCAGAAGTGTTATTACTTTTTCAGGATAAAGTGTTTTATTCATTTTGTCTAATGATTTGGCCCGGTTCAGGTAATTAAGAGCCTCACCATATTTGCCAAGTTTATTGCAAACCCTACCTGCGCTTATAAGAGTTTTAACATCCTTTGGTTTGAAAAACAGAGCTTTCTCAAAATCGGCAAAAGCTTCATTCAGTTTTCCGACTATTTCATAAGCATTTCCACGGGCAACGTAATAATTGCTGTTTGAAGGTTCAACATTAATAGCATTTGTGAACTGAACTATTGCATCATCATATTTCATACCAGCCATAAATTGGTTTCCGGTTTTGTAAAATTTTTTTCCGCTCTGTCCGAACGAAACCGTTATTACAAGAAGCGACAACATAACTGATATTACAATTTTCCTTTTCATATCGGTATCTTTTTATTAAATGTTCCAATTCTACATAACTTCAAAATTAAAGATAATATTGAATATTATAAGGTATTTAATTAGGTATTTTTATTCAAAATCAGTTTAAGTTCGCTCGAAGAGAATCGCAACTTTCCTACTTCCTCGCCTTGTATAAATGGAGACTTTACTCCTTTGTGAAGTATCCTGAAGCCTTTGAATATTCTTGCTTCATCCCATAGGCCGAGTGAGATAAAATGTTCAAGGACTTTTGCTCCCCCTTCGATAAGAAGCGATTGTTTTTCTTCTTGATAAAGAACATCGCATATTTTTTCAGCAGCTATATCTTTATTTTTCATAACTATCTGTTCTGCGTTTTCAGACGAGAGGTCTTTATTATATTTATACGTAAAAACCAGACTTTTTGTTTTATTTTCAGACAGATAATTTCCGATATTACATGAGCCGCTTAGTATTATTTTTAGAGGATCACGGCCTTTCCAATACCTTACATTTAATTTGGGGGCGTCTTTTCTGATTGTTTCTCCTCCTACAAGTATTGCCTCTTCCGATGCTCTCCATTTGTGTACGGCAACTCTTTCAGAAAGTCCGGTTATCCAATTAGGTTCAACAGAGGCATCGTTGGGCCGTTCGATATCCATAAATCCATCTGCGCTTTCTGCCCATTTTAGAGTGATGTAGGGCCTCCTTTTTTCATGATATGTAAAGAATCTCCTGTTAATCCTTCTACATTCGCTTTCGAGAACTCCTGAAACCACTTCACACCCTGCCTTGCGCAGCATATCTATACCCCGGCCCGACACTTTGTCGCTTGTATCGTTTGTACCTATAACGACACGTGGAATACCCGAAGAAATTATTAAATCGGTACATGGTGCTGTTTTTCCGTAGTGCGGACAAGGTTCGAGCGATACATAAAGTATAGCTTTTTTTAAAACAGATTTGTCTGTCACAGAATTTATTGCAATCACCTCAGCATGAGGCATGCCGGATTCGAGATGATAACCCTCGCCTGCAATTATATCATTATATACAACAATTGCTCCTGCCATGGGATTGGGATATGTGTTACCCTCTGCTTTCACAGCCAGGTCTATACATCTCTTCATATATATCTTGTCTCTCTCTTCTTCCATAAATGCTAAAATAGTAATTTTGGAGTATGCATACTCAAATTAATACAATAAGCGATCTGAAAAAATATTTTCTATTAAGGCTTGGGAATCTTTATTCTGAAGCCGAAATCGCTGCAATTACCGAAATTATTATTAAGACACTTTTTAATCTGAACAGGTTGCGTCAAATTCAAAATCCTGATTACGAAATTCCTTTAACGAAAAAAGTTCAAATCGAACAAATATGTAATGACCTTGCAGCCGGAAAGCCTGTGCAATATGTAATAGGTGAAGCTGATTTTTATAACTGCCGCATAAAATTGAACGACCATTCGTTTATTCCACGTCAGGAAACAGAAGAGCTGGTTGACCTAATAGTAAGAGATAACTGTAACTTTAAAGGAAAGATTCTTGATATAGGCACAGGGCCGGGCACGATAGCTATAGCATTGGCTGCAAACATGCCTGAAGCCGAAGTACATGCTATGGATATCTCGAATGAAGCCCTAGAAATAGCAAGAGAAAATGCAAACCTGAATAATGTAAAGGTGAAATTTTTTCTGGCCGATATCTTTAGTCCTCTATGGGATTTACCTGCATTATATGACATTGTCGTAAGTAATCCTCCCTATATCCCTGAAAGTGAGAAAAAGAATATGCATATCAACATAACGAACTATGAGCCGGCTAAAGCATTATTTGTGCCCGACAATAACCCTCTTGTTTTTTACAGATCAATACTTGAAAAGAGACATCTGTTTATGGCTTTCGGAAGTAAAATATATTTTGAGATTCACGAAAAAATGGGAATGAAAATAAAATCTCTTATGGCTTGTTCATATATAAGAGATATCAGATTAATAAAAGACATCAACGATAAAGACAGGATTATAACAGGAATTTACTATGGATTATGACAATAAATTGAACGATGCGCTTAAAAAAGCCATGACACTTTGTGCAAGACGTGAATTATGTCGTCGCGATATTGAGACGAAGCTTGAGAAATGGGGTATTGATTCTTCAGAGAGTTCGAAGATAATCGGGTTGCTTATACGCGACAAGTTCATTGATGAGAAAAGATACTCTTCGTCATTTGCAAGGGATAAATTCAGGCAGAACAAGTGGGGCAGGATAAAGATTGCGGTGATGCTCAGGATGAAGGGAATTGATGAAGAAACCATAAAAGATGCTCTTTCAGCCATTGATGAAGAGGAATATCGGACTACATTCCGGAAATTAATGGAGAACCGCAGAAAAACGCTAAAGGCAAAAAGCGATTTTGAACTTAGAAGCAAGCTGATGAAATTTGCAGCCTCGAAGGGATTCGAAGCTAAATTGATTTATGAAATGTTAGGTGAGAATGAATAATTTCCTTAGCAGAATCCGGCTTAAAACAGATAATCAATGAAAGGGTAAAATGATAGAAGGAACAGAAAAGCCGAGCCTGTAATATCATAAATAACAAGCTGTTTACGAATGCTTTGTGCGGCAAGATAATAATATGAAAACACAACGCGGAAAATCAACTGTCCGAGAAAAAAAAGAAATATTCTCATTCCGTAAGAGTTCCATTTATATGCTTCTGTAATTCTGCCTTTTATAATGAGTGAAAAGCTGTGAGAAAGACCGCATGAGACACAGGGCTCGCCGGTAAGTTTTTCGTGAATGCAGGTAACAGGATAATTGTTCTTTGCAGGAGAGAAAGCAGCAAAATAAATAAATATCATAAGTATAATAACTGCAAGAGATAAATTTACAGTTATATAGGTTTCTTTACGGAATGCAGAAAAAAAATGTTCGGTAAAGCTCATTTATCTGGCACTGTATCATTTTTTGTTTTATCTGATTTTTCCAGTTCCTCGAGCTGTTTAAGCTTAATTTCCTTATCTTCCGTTCCAGCCTTTATCTCCACAACTTCCCCGTTGCTTTCAATCCTGATATTCACTTTGGATTCCTCGAGGTCCTTAATAAGGTCATCCTGAATATCTTTTATTGCTTCCCTTATCTCACGAGGAAATTTATCAGTATGACGTGCCAGCCTGGTTGTTACAAAAATCTGTGAGAAAGAGATCAAAAAAGCCACGACGCCTATTACAAGGCTTGAAATCAGCAATGTAAGAGGCGCATTATCACGCGATGCCTGCGTCAGGCCTATAACAGCGAGTACTATTGTAATTATTCCGGGAATTATTGCAATAATACCCACACATGGTATTACTGCAAGCACAAAAGTGATTATTCCTGTTATAAGTGCTGCTGTTCCAATCGCATGGGCTGAAGTTTTTTTATTTTCTTCCATAACAAAAGATTTTTTATTCTTTTAATTTCAGGATATTAAGAATATCCTGTTCTAAAGACGTTCGTGGATTCTCAATGATGCGTCCGGCTTCAACATTTTTTATATAAAAGATAAATGTAGGAACTCGTTCAATCTGAAGTGTATCATAACTGTCAACAGGTGCTAACTTATTATGGTCAACTCCGATAAATGTGACTTTTTCTAAAGGAAAGTTAATTGCAGTTAAAATCTTCATGAATCGTGGCACTTCTCTGTGGCTATCGCTGCACCATGTACCCATTATGACTTTTATTGAAACGTCATTGAGATCGAAGTTAAGAAGTTTGCCGATTACATTTTCATCATACTGATAATTATCGAATTCCGGCACAAACCATAAGGCATGTGGTTTTGCCGAAAGCTGTTGAGGGGTGAAATATCCAAGTATCCAGGTTTCCGGAGAGGAAAAATTTATATTCTCCTGAGCATTTACATCAAGTGTAGCTGTTAAGAAACATGGCGATAAAAGGATAAGAAAAAAGGATGTAACTACTCTATTTTTCATAACATTATTGTTCTTTTCCGGCAAACTTCATAAGATAGGCTTTGATGAAACCGTCAATTTCACCATCGAGGACTGCCTGAACGTTTCCAGTCTCATAGCCTGTCCTGAGGTCTTTTACCAGCTTATAAGGATGAATTACATAAGATCTGATTTGTGATCCCCATTCTATTTTTTTCTTCTGACCTTCTATTTTTGCTTTTTCTTCCTGTCGTTTTCTCAGTTCGATCTCATAAAGTTGTGATTTCAGTATGCGAAGGGCATTTTCTTTATTTATTAGCTGAGAGCGTGATTCCTGGTTTTCTATAACTATTCCGGTGGGGTGATGGCGGAGTCGTACTGCTGTTTCGACTTTATTCACATTTTGTCCGCCTGCACCGCTCGACCTGTAAGTTTCCCAAGTTATATCCGCTGGGTTAATTGCGATTTCAATATTATCGTCCACCAGGGGAGTGACAAACACTGAAGCGAAAGTGGTTTGTCTTTTACCCTGTGCATTAAAAGGGGAAATTCTTACAAGGCGGTGCACTCCGTTCTCGCTTTTCAGGTAACCGTAAGCTTTTTCGCCGTCAATTTCTATTGTTGCCGATTTTAATCCCACTTCATCTCCTGGCTGGAAGTCGTGTTGTTTGACTTTATATCCGTTTCTTTCGGCCCAGCGGACGTACATTCTCAACAGCATTGAAGCCCAGTCGTTGCTTTCCGTTCCGCCGGCTCCGGCATTGATTTTAAGGATTGCGCCCATCTGGTCTTCCTCTTTTCTCAACATGTTTTTGAGTTCGAGGCTTTCAATAAGCAGGAGGCATTTATTATACTGGCTCTCTATCTCTTTTTCCGAAACTCCACCTTCTTTGTAAAATTCCATGAGCACTAATAGATCTTCATAAGCAGTTGAAATTTTTTCCACTTCAATGACCCAGAATTTAAGATCAGAAATTTTTTTCAGTATTGATTCAGCTTTTTTAGGCTCGTGCCAGAATTCAGGTTTCTGTGTATCATTTTCGAGTTTTGCAATTTCTCCTGATTTACCTTCCACGTCAAAGATACCTCCTTAACGCGTCGCGGCGTTCTGAGAGAGAATTTATCTGGTCGGTTGTAATCATATAATTTTATAAAGTTATAAACCGCAATTAATTTTCAGTATGCAAAGATAAACGATTTCTTACTTAGAGTCATAAAATTAATCTCTTTAAATGACAAGAAAAGTATGCAGATAAAATTTACAAATTTTTTGTGGTATATTGATTTACTTTTTACTTTTAAAAACGAAATATTTGTATTTAATTTATTATGATACTACGTTGTAAATGAGCATTAATTTTTTATAGCAATCTTTTATTGTATTATTCATAAAGCATGAAAACAAATAAGAATACACATTATATAAAAGTAAACAGCGGCAATGCTTAAACCGTATCTTTACCGTAACCTGAAGGAAGCAGGGTGTGACGAGGCAGGAAGAGGATGCCTTGCCGGGCCTGTGGTGGCTGCTGCAGTTATTTTTCCAAAAAATTACAGAAACAATCTTATCAATGATTCGAAGAAACTAACTCCCAAAATAAGGGGAAAGCTCAGAAATGAGATTATCTCTTCAGCTACTGCATGGAGCGTTGCTTTTGTAGATAATCGTGAAATTGATACTTTGAATATTCTCAGAGCCACAATTAAAGCGATGCATATAGCTCTCGACGGACTTAGTGTTAGACCGGAATTTATTTTAATAGACGGTAACAGGTTTTATCCGTACAGGAACATTGATTATAAAACGATAATACGGGGCGATTCATTATTTCTCCCGATAGCTGCTGCATCTATCCTTGCAAAAACTTTTCGTGACGATTATATGATGAAAATCCATAATGAATATTCTGTTTATGGCTGGGACAAGAACAAAGGTTATTCAACAGCTTCACACCGTGAAGCAATAAGGAGTTACGGAATTTCACCTTATCACAGAAAGTCATTCACTCTTTTTGAAAGTCAGATGAAAATTGATTTTTAGTTAGATTTTTATTTTTTAAAAGTATATTTGAATTGTTTAAAATCAACATTTTTAAAATCATGAAAAAATATTTATTTATCCTTGTCGTACTTATCACAAGCATAAATTTAGGCATTCGTGCTGATGAAGGAATGTGGCTTCTACCACTTCTGGAAAAATTAAACATGGGTAAAATGACCGAACTCGGTTTGAAACTTTCAGCCGAAGATATTTATAGCATAAACAAGGCAAGTCTGAAAGATGCTGTGGTTATTTTCGGAGGTGGCTGCACTGCTGAAATTGTGTCACCACAGGGTCTTCTTCTTACAAACCATCATTGCGGTTATGACCAGATTCAGGAACATAGTTCCATAGAACACGATTATCTTAAAGACGGTTTCTGGGCCATGTCAAAGGAAGAGGAACTGCCAAATCCTGGATTATCGGTGACATTTCTTATCCGTATTGAAGATGTTACAAACCAGGTGCTTGCTGCGGTAAAAGACGGCATGAATGAAACTGAAAGGAATAATGCTATAAACGAAGTACGGCTTGCAATACAGAAAAAAGCAATGGAAGGGACATGGTATAATGCTATTGTTTCAAACTTTTATAACGGCAATCAGTTTTATCTTTTTGTATATGAAAGGTATAATGATGTCAGGCTTGTAGGTGCTCCTCCTTCGTCAATCGGCAAGTTCGGGCATGACACTGATAACTGGGAATGGCCACGTCATACAGGCGACTTCAGTGTGTTCAGAGTTTATACTGCTCCCGATGGAAGGCCTGCGCCTTATTCCAAGAATAATATCCCTCTAAAGCCAAGATATTATCTGCCGGTTTCAATTAAAGAACTCAATAAGGGTGATTTTGCTATGATATTGGGATACCCTGGCCGTACACTACGATATTATACATCATACGAAGTGGACGAATTGCTTAAAATAACTCATCCAAACAGGATTAAGATAAGAGGCATACGCCAGGA
>JAGPFZ010000048.1:6605-11032 GCA_018056245.1 Bacteroidales bacterium | reverse complement strand
GAGATTATGCCATGGCATTGAATCTTCCGTTTTATAATGTGAAAAACCACACTGGATTTTTTAGAAACCTTATCATAAGAAATTCATCGGATGGACAAATAATGGTAATAATGGTTTTCAGCCAGTATGATAAAAAGCATGTAGAGGGCTTGCTCGATTTTATAAAGAAAGAGTTTCCGCAAGTAATATCTCTTTTTTATGTAATAAACACAAAGAGAAACGATAGTATAAGTGACCTGGAAGCTATTCATTATTACGGAGAGGAGCATTTAATCGAAAATATGAATGGTCTGAAATACAGGGTTGGGCCAAAATCTTTTTATCAGGTCAATACACTTCAGGCAGTGAGACTGTACGAAACAATTAAAGGAATGGCGTTCCTTACAGGGAAAGAAGTTGTTTATGACCTTTACACAGGTACAGGCTCCATTGCATGTTATATTTCTACAGATGCGGCAAGTGTGACAGGAGTTGAATGTATCGCTGAGGCAATCGAAGATGCAAAAGTCAATGCCGCCCTCAACGGCAGTTCTAATGTACGGTTTGTTGAAGGAGATATTAAGGAGATGATTTCAGGAGGTATTTTTGATAAATATGGTTATCCCGATATAGTTATAACTGATCCGCCCCGGTCAGGTATGCACGGTGAAGTTGTCAGATCGCTTCTTTCAGCCGCTCCGTCGAGAATTGTTTACGTTTCATGTAACCCTTCCACTCAGGCAAGGGATATTAGCCTTATGTCGGAAAAATACCGGGTTGAAACAATGCAGCCTGTAGATATGTTTCCGCAGACACATCATGTTGAAAATGTGGCTCTTCTGGTAAGAAGATAATATATTAATACTAAATCTTAAAAGGAAGCAAATAATTAATTATTACTCATATTTGTACATCTTATAAAAATGTCGCTATATATTAAAGAAATATCTTGTGTACGCTTTGATTTAATGTATTTTTATAATTTTATAAATATTTAATTGTGAATGCCGGGCAATAAGCCACAACAGAACAATTTATTAATGCAGTCAGGTTCCCAGGCTCTGGATGAATATCTTGCAAGCTTGAGATATGCTGGTATGATACAGCATGCACTGATGCCCGATAATAATTTTCTTTCAGGGCTTCTGAAGGATTATTTCATAGTCTTTTTGCCCCGGGATATTGTAAGTGGAGATTTTTATTATGCATTCTCTAACAAAGATTACACATGTATTGCTGCGGGTGACTGTACGGGGCATGGAGTTCCGGGTGCTCTAATGAGCATCCTTGGAATAAATTTTTTAAATGAAATACTGCAATCGAATGAATCATTTAAAGCAAACAGGATACTCAATATGATGCGAGAACGAGTGATGAAAGCGCTTCATCAAACCGGCGAAAAAGCAGAAACAAAGGATAGCATTGATATAGGATTATGTATTATCGAGAAAGAAACCCATATAATGCAGTTTGCCGGTGCAAACCGACCTCTGGTAATGATAAGAAACGGAGAATTGATAGAATATAAACCCGATTTCATGACGATTGGCCTTGCTCCTGTTGCTGAGCGCGCTTTTAAAAATATAGTTATTGAAACACAACCTGATGACAAATTTTATCTCTTTTCCGACGGTTTTCCTGACCAGTTTGGAGAAAAAACAAATAAGAAGTTAAAGAATAATAATTTTAGAAAAATTCTCAAAATTGCATCCTCCAACGAAGATATGAATAAGCAACAAGAATTTCTGGAGAATGCATTCTTTGAATGGAAAGGGAATATGCAACAGGTTGACGATGTGCTTATTTTTGGATTTAAACTGTAAATTGATGGAAATGAAACTGTATGCTTTCAGAATAAGGAATTTCCGTTCAATCGTCGACACAGAATGGCAGAACCTTTCGCCTGATAACATAACCTGTTTGATTGGTCAGAATGAATCGGGCAAGACATCTATTCTTGAAGGTTTGAGAGCATTCTATACAGGAGTCATTTCAGAAGATGTTCTAAGGAGCGACCTTTCTCTTCCGGAAATATCCTGCCGTTTTTCCGTTAAACCCGGTTGGCTTCTTGAGGTTACAGAAAACCCGGGAACAGAATTAAGAGAACTTCTTGCTGGGCTTAATCATGTGGAATTAACCAGAACATGGCTGGCCGATTTTTCGTCGGTGATAAAAGTCAGCGGAGAAATAAGCGAATATCTCGACTCGCTTGAAAATGCATGGAGACTTTACCTTGATGAAGTAAAGTTGAAATTTGAATCGGAACTTGATTTTATAAGGAATTTAGAAAATAAGCTTTCTGATATTTTGTCGAAGAAAACCAAACTGGTGAAAAATGTTAATCCTGAATCAGGAAAGAGTATAATAAACAGATTTTTAAGAAAATCAGAACAGGATATTACAGCTAAATTTACACCGGACCAAAAACGAATTTATGATCAAATTGTAAGTGAGGAGGAAAGATTGAAACAAGAGTTGAGCCTCAAGGGAAAAATAATAAATGCGCGACAACAATATAATTTTCTTAATAAGAGACTTGAAGAGCTTGAGGGGAAACTTCTTACACTTTTATCAAGACTTGAAGAGTATCATCAGAAAATGACACTCCTTCTGGTACCAATGGGAGAAAATAAGGATCCTGAGTGGGCAAAAGTATTGAATGAATATCGTAATACCCGGCTCGAAAAGGAAAAGATAATGTCCGAACTCGATTCACACGTTGCTTTTTGCGGTTACCTTATGGAAGGACGTAATGAACTTGAAGCTGAACAACTTGCAGAGGAGGCAATTAAAAGATATAAGTCGCAGTATACTACAGAGATGCTTGGTAGAAAATATTTCGAATTTTCTCCGGTTATAGAACTATTCGAAGATTTCGGAAGTCTCCTGCCAAACAGAATAGACCTTGAAGATATCATTACCGGAAATGAACAGGTAGAAGGTTACAAGGCAGCCAGAAATTTTCTTACTCTGGCACAACTGGATTATTCTTTTTTTCAGCAACCATCGAGTAGAATACTTAAACAAAAAATTGAAAATCTCAATAATACTATTACTTTAAACTTCCAGGATTTCTGGCAACAGTGCGTAAGCAGAAATGATAAAATAAAAATCCAATTCGAACTTGAACACTATAGTCTGAACTATGGTGATAAAGCAGGGAAACCTTATCTTGAATTCTGGGTTAAGGACGAAGGCGAACGCCTTTATCCGAAACAGAGAAGCCGCGGTGTAAGATGGTTTCTTTCTTTTTATATGGAGCTGAAAGCCTCAGCAATCCGTAGTAAAAAACCTATGGTTCTGCTTGTAGACGAGCCCGGAATAAGCCTTCATGCGCGGGCACAGGAAGATGTATTGAAAGTATTTGAAGATATAAAAGATAAAATGCAAATAATTTATACAACCCATTCCCCTCAACTTATTGATATAAATAAGCTTCATCGAGTGCTTGCCGTTCAACGCGATAACCTTAATAATTTTAAAAGTGCCACTCGAGTACTCGACCCGTTGAAGCTTTCCTCGGCATCGCCTGATACACTTACACCTCTTCAGAATATAATGGGGAACCCTATTATGACAGAAGGATTTTCAACAGGGAAAATAAACCTTATAGTCAACGATATAGGTACCTTCTATATGCTTTCATGTGTAATGAACGTGACCGGTTTTAAAGGAAAAATATGTATTATTCCCTCGACAGGTGCTTCGTCAATACCTTTAATGTGTAACATAATGATTGGATGGGGATTGAAATTTGCAGTTCTCCTTTTCGGTAACGAGAATGAGCAAGGGCTTGAAAAATTTTTAAAAGAGAACATATTTATAATTGAAGAAGACCAAAGTGATTTCATTATATCAACTGATCGCAGATTCATAAATGCCGAAGACCTTTTATCTACTTTAGATTTTAAAAACCATGTGCTTAAAACAAGAGAGGGGATTACTGTTCCTAATTCGGTTTATATTGCCGATAAGAATCTTCCGCGTAACTTCCTTCTCAGTCGCCTGCTGAGCGATATTAAATCGGGAATTATCAAGCCCGAAGATCTGGATGAGGAAACTCATGAAAATTTTAGATATTTGGCTGGATTGTTGAAAGGTCTTAAGTAACAAAATTATTTTGTCCTTAAAGCAGGTTTTTATATTTTTGCCATGCTTTTATAGCGAATAAAAGGGATCAAGGAGAGATGGGTGAGTGGCTTAAACCATCCGCCAGTCGGTGGATAAACTGCCGGGAGAGTGGATTTAAAAGATAAAAGAAAATAATAAAGAGAATAATAAGGAGAGATGGGTGAGTGGCTTAAACCATCCGCCAGTCGGTGGATAAACTGCCGGGAGAGTGGATTTAAAAGATAAAAGAAAATAATAAAGAGAATAATAAGGAGAGATGGGTGAGTGGCTTAAACCATCCGCCAGTCGGCGGATAAACTGCCGGGAGAGTGGATTTA
>JAGPFZ010000048.1:0-6505 GCA_018056245.1 Bacteroidales bacterium | reverse complement strand
GAGTGGCTTAAACCATCCGCCAGTCGGCGGATAAACTGCCGGGAGAGTGGATTTAAAAGATAAAAGAAAATAATAAAGAGAATAATAAGGAGAGATGGGTGAGTGGCTTAAACCATCCGCCAGTCGGCGGATAAACTGCCGGGAGAGTGGATTTAAAAGATAAAAGAAAATAATAAAGAGAATAATAAGGAGAGATGGGTGAGTGGCTTAAACCATCCGCCAGTCGGCGGATAAACTGCCGGGAGAGTGGATTTAAAAGATAAAAGAAAATAATAAAGAGAATAATAAGGAGAGATGGGTGAGTGGCTTAAACCATCCGCCAGTCGGCGGATAAACTGCCGGGAGAGTGGATTTAAAAGATAAAAGAAAATAATAAAGAGAATAATAAGGAGAGATGGGTGAGTGGCTTAAACCAGCAGTTTGCTAAACTGCCGTATAGGAAACTATACCGGGGGTTCGAATCCCCCTCTCTCCGCACTGGCAAATTACTACTCCGGCTGAAGCCAGAGGTTTTGTTTTTCCGGACGACGAGTCAGGCTTTGCCTGAATGAGGAGTTTATCTCCTGTTCATGAGTATGAAATCACCAAATAATCCGTAGTCATAAAGTTTGTAATCTTTTCCTGAAGGATAGTTTTTAACATTCCTCCAGCTCCATGGTGATGAGATTCCTGACGGAGGGTTATTGTGATGAGGTCCTTGAAGGTTTCTAAGGCTTCCGGTTATCCTGAGATCGACCTTGTTAACTCCACCCAAAATGAATGCAGTTATATCTGCCTCGTAAGGAGGCAATGCTATTACACCTGCTTTTTTGCCGTTTACGAATACTTCGGAAACATTTCCTTTCCAGTCGGATACTTTTATGTAATATTTTCCATTAACTGTATCGAGATTGAAGTCTTTTGAATAAGTGACGCTCCAGGAATAGAAAGGAAGGCCTTGATTGAGCCATGTGCCCTTTGTGAGAGCTTTTGCCGGCGGTGTGATAATCCATCCTTTTTCCGCAGGTTCGACTGAGAAGTCACCGACGATATAAACCGGTTCTATCTCTGCATGTATTTTCATGGGTGAAGCATTAAGCTTCAATTCGTTCGAGCCTTCCTTTACCATACTGCCGATATGAAACACCCTGAACTCACGGTCGAGCCACCATAGGTCAGGCTCAGGCTTTATTTCCGTTCCGTTAAGAGTGACATTCCATAGTCCAGGACGTTCCACTACTGCCATCAGGGATGACTTGTCTTCGAGATTTTTCAATGTAAACCTGTATGTTGCCGTAAAACCTGTTCCTGAGCCGAAAGTATCTCTTTCAACTATATTCTTTTTGTACTGAACCGAGTGATTCCATGGATTTCCAGAATTAAATCCGTAATATTTGAAAACCTTGTCGGCAGCATCAAAAACATGCATATCTTTATCAGTTTCCCCTGCCAGTTCCAGATCACAGAAGTCTATTGTAAGAGCATTTGGTTTGTCGCGAGAGATAACTATTCCAGTGGAAGATGCAATTTCAGTTTCATATTCAGTTTCATTTTCATTTATGGTTTCCTTTACACCAGGGAAATCGGGAGCATTAGAAGCAGGGAAGAAAAGCAGAAGGCTTCCGGCTGGATACAAACTGAACGTTGTTTCAACACCATTTCCTTTTTTAACAAAAGGATAATTTTTTATTTCTCCATTGAGAGTGTTCAGTTCAACTGCTGAAATGCCTGGAATATTAAGTGTACCTGATACACTATTTTTTGGATTCGAGTTGGCAAGGAATACAAGTATCCCGTCGTTCAGCGTCCGTGTGTGGTGATAAAGGCCTTGCCCTTCTGTAATATTGATTCTGACGGCTTTGTTTTCAAAATAGTTTGATAATCCTTTATCACTTAGTTCGGTGAGCTTGATGATATTATTGTTTTCGCTGTTGAGAAATTCTTTCAGCTCGGTATTTTCCGCTCCGTCAACCATAGAGGGAGATGAGAACAAAATAAGTCTGCCTCCTTTTGTGACGAACTCTCTGAGAAGAGTGAAAGTAGGCAGATCGAGATTTTCCGTCATGGGAGGTATTACAACAGTATGATATGAGCACGCCCCGACAACAAATCTGCCTTTTTTCACCGACCCCATATCTTTTATAATATTTTCCGACCCGAGGTCGAATTCCACCTGTTTCTTTTCGAGTGTTGTTACAAATGCCTGAAAGGCCTGTCCTATAACATTTAGTTTATTATTGGCTTTGATATATGAGTCGTACATCCATGTTGTGGTTGTGGGTTCGAGAACAAGTATCTCATTTATTTCTTTTCCGGCCGATAGTGCCAGCGACAGCCTTGTGTAATGGTCGGCCAGCAATTTATAATTATCCCACCATGGTTCGTGATAGTCGAAAGTTGGGGGGTAGTCGTACTTTCTTGCTCCCGCCATGGTGAAAAATGTAAGGTGCTGATTCATAAGATTTACTCCAAGAGCATACTCCCAGTCGCCGTTGCGTTTCATTTCCTCGAATGTAAGGTCCCATCCTGAACCACCGTATGTTTCGCTCAGTTTTCTAATTCTTCCTGCCTGATTTGCGGCAGAGGCAAGTTCTTTAACTGAACGCACATTGCCGAACTGTGCCCTTGAGGAAGAATCATCGAACTGATTGAAAAGCATATCTATGCCAGGAACATGATGCCATGCGTACATTGCCATATTGTCGCCTCCATGCCTCATATTAGGCCATTCATGTTCCCAGTAGTGTCCGGTGAACTTAAGCCCTTTTTCATCGCAGTATGCCTTCCATGGTTTTGACCATCTGTCTATAAAAAGTTGAAGCAGCGTTTGTGTGTAATTATGTCTCACTTTCTTCCAGTCGCCGGTTTCTTCGAACAACGATGGAAGATTTGTATTCAGGTTATAGTTCCATTTTTTGTAGAATTCATCGAACAAATCTGGGGTAAATCTTATTCCTCCAGGAGAGTCAATATGAGGTTCATCTGTAAATGTACCGGGAATAGTTTTGCCAAATTCCTGGCCTGTATATTTTTCATATCCCTGCATCGTTAGCTCGATAAATTTTTGAGTCACACCCGGAACAAGAAGGTCAACATACGAGAAGCCGCCATACCATCCCGATTTCTCATGGTAAGTTTTCCAGAAAAGATAATATTTCCCGTTTTTTCCTTCTTCTTCCTTTAAGGCTCCGGTTATATCTTTGAATGAACCGTCTGCTTCCTTAAGAATAATAAAAAATTTATCTGCAGTATCAGGAAGTGTCTCTGTTTTGATCATCCTGAGGCCCTGACCCTGGTTGTACGACTTGGGCATGTTAGCCGGAACATGACCTCCGGCAAACCCGCTTGGATAAGAATTTTCATCATAAATCCAGACTTTCATTCCGAGTTCTTTACCACGGTCAACAGTATATTTGAAGAGGTCGAACCATTCGTCGGAAAGGTATTCCGTAATTAGTCCGGGCCTGGGATGCACAAAAACCTGCTTTATGCCCTGCTTATAAAATTCATTGAGGAAATTATCTATTTCGCCACGTGTTATTTCACCGTTCCAAACAAAGAACGGTGAAGTTGTATATTCCGCAGGTGGTTCTTTGAACTCTGCTGATAGTGTTTTAAAATCTGGTAAACTTATAGGATCGCCGGTTTTCTCTTTGCACGACTCGACCATAAAAAAAGCTGACAGCATCAATACTGCTGCAATTGTTCTTATTGGTTCTGGATTCATAAGTAGATTGGATTTCGGTTTAGTTTAACTTGAAATTTATAAAAAATTATCCTTTATTCATTTCCTCTTTCTTTCAGGCAAAGGTTCGAAATCGGTCGAGTCAACCCATCCAGCCGATTGCTTTGTGAGCTCTCCATTTATGAACCTGTTGTAAAAGTTACGAGTTTCTTCCTGTGCATAAGGATATTTGTCGAAAATATCACCTTTGCCAAGCACCCTCGGGTCATCCTGTTGAAGGAGCAAATTGAACATTTTTTCACTTAGATTCTGCCATACGGAACTGTAGCCCGGATTATTAACAAGATTATTCATGCAATCAGGGTCGTTACCGATATTGTATAATTCATCATCTTCTCTCATTCCAAAGCATAGTTCCCAATATCTTGTTTCATTTTCTGATCTTTTAAGAGTTAGTATCCACGATTTTGTTGGGCTAGCGTCACAATTGAGATAACCTGTTTCGGGATTGCCAGCAGGCCATCTGCCCGGTTTATAATTTTTCAGATAGAGAAAGCCGTTGGTTATGATACCTCTTATAGGGTAACCCTGGTCATCGGGCCGTCCTACATCATGTCTCTCTTTTCCTACAAGTACATAATTACGCGTTTTGTCCACAATTTTGTTTTTGCCTGTCCGGAAGATATCTGCAAAACTTCTTCCTTCTATCTTTTGCATCCCGCTCTCGTTCTGGCTTATACCAGCCACCTCAAGTATAGTAGGTGCAAAATCAATAAAACTGATATAATCATAAATCTTCCGACCAGGGTTTTTAATTCCTTTTTTCCACATTATTGCGAGAGGCATGTGATTAGAATATTCATAAGCCTGTCCTTTAACACGTGGGAAAGGCATTCCGTTGTCGGCCGTTACAATTACAATAGTGTTATCGAGTTCACCTCTAGATTTTAGCAAATTGAGCATTCTTACAAGATGGCTGTCGAAATATTCTATTTCATAAGCGTAATCGAGAAGGTCGGTTCTGACAATTTTATTATCGGGTAAGAAACTAAATACTGACGGAATATCTTCGAGATGTTTTCCTCCTCTTTTAATCCCCGATTCATATTCATATTTGCGATGAGCCTCATTCGACCCATACCAGAAGCAGAAAGGTTTGCCTTTGGGTTTTGAATTGAGAAATTCTTCAAAATTGCCTGCATAGTCGTTATTCGACATTCCACTGGCAGGAGGGATTTGTTTTTTTATATTAAAAGCTTTACCGGTAAGTTCGCGCGGCTTTCCTGTGCTGTCGAGAGCTACTCCAGGTGCCCATCCTTTGGCAGTGTAACCTGTAAAATACCCTTTTTCGCCGAGTGTTTCGATAAACGATTTGAATTTTGTAGGGAAATATGGATTATGGTTAGCTGCTTCTTCAAGCTGCCATGAGTTCCTTCCTGTCAGGAAGCATGCACGTGAAGGAGAGGATTTGGCATTTGGAGTGTAGGCGTTACAAAATAGAATTCCGTTTTTTGCAACCATATCGAATCCCGGAGTTTTTATCCATGATGTACCGTATGCTCCCATGTGCGGCCAGGAGATATCGTCGCCCATGGCAATAAGAATATTGGGCCTCTCTTCTTCAGGAACAATCCGGTCATTGTTTTTACATCCCGGTAGCAGGCAGGGAGTTAAAAGCAGTAAGGCTCCTATATGGCTTTGTTTCATAAGCCTGTTATTCTTGAATATCGGAAATTGGCAATTCTATTTTTTTGCCTTGATTTTTATATTTTTGAACGATACGAGGTTTCCATGGTCCTGCAGGAGAATTCTTCCTTCTTTTGCCATACCGAAGTTTTCTATGTCTTTAAATTTGCTTTTTGCGACCAGTGTTTTCCATTCGGGTGTCCCTCTTTCATATTCTACTGTAAGGTTATCGTTCAGCCAATGCTGTACTTTATTGCCGTTCACTATTATCATAGCTCTGTTCCACTGGTCGAATCCGTTGTCGCGTTTGTTCTTCGGTGCAATCAGGTCGTAAAGTCCGGCGAGGGTTCTGTTTCCCTCGAATCCTGCTTTTGCGTCGGGGTGGTTTCTGTCGTCGAGAATTTGATATTCGCAGCCTATTGAAGCATATTTACCGCCTTCCGACTCGGTGTCAACGAAATATTTGATACCGCTGTTTGCGCCTTTGGTGTATTTAAAATCAACTATCAATTCGAAATCTCCAAATTTATCTACTGTCACAATGTCGCCACCTCCTCCGGGTTTTTTAGTAGCAGGGTTGACGATAAGCTCTCCGTTTTTTATTTCCCAGCCGCTATCCGGGAATTTTCCGGTTAGTGCGTTCATCCAGCCTGCAGATGTCTGACCGTCGAATAAAAGTCTCCAGCCTTCGGCCTTCTCACGGTCGGTAAGCTTATTGGTGAGGTAGCTTATCTGTGGGATGACAGGGGTATAAGGAGTTTTATACTTATCGAGATTTGTGGTTATTATCCTGAGGTTCTTCCATTTAACCTGAAGCCCTGCTTTTGAAGAGTCTTTGCCAATACTGTGCACCTGAAGGGCTATGAAGCCTGATGGCGTCATATCATCCACAAGGTCGGCGCATGGTATTCCGTTTACCCATGTTCTTATTGAGTTTCCGATAGCTTCAACACGGTAATGGTTCCATTCGCCCACCTTAAGGGCTTTTTTACCTGCCGGGTTTCTTTCGAGCGAGTAAAGCCATCCTCTGCGTGCCTCATCATAAATTCCGCCCGACCATGCACGTTCCGACGGGTCCATCTCTATCTGATATCCATGTACTCGTCCGTTCTGATAGTCCGGCCTGCTCTCGCTCCGTATCTGAACGCCTGAGTT
>JAGPFZ010000099.1 GCA_018056245.1 Bacteroidales bacterium | reverse complement strand
AAATCAGTCATAACACAACCTGGTTCAACCGAGTTTACTCTAACTTTTTTGGGTGCCATTTCTAAAGCTAATGCTTTAACAGTAGAAGTAATAGCTGATTTACTTGCACAATAGGGAGAAAGTCCTGCACTTCCCAATTCCGCCATTATAGAAGAAATAAATACATAGCTTGCCCCATCCTCCGGTAGATAATCTTTCTTACTACAAAATCGGATAATTTCCAATCCAGCAATTAGATGAACTTCTAACAACTCCCGAAAATGTTCAGCTTTAGTTAAAAAAAATGGTTTGGTCATTTCTCTGCCCGCACAATGAACAATCCCATTAATATGCTTTGTATCTATGTTTATTATTTCGGTTAAGCTATTCTTTAACTTCTCATAATCAGTAACATCGCCGGCAATAATAATATGACCATTTCCACTCATAGCAGAAAGAGTTTCCTCTAATTTTTCTTGATTTCTGGCTATTAAAATGACTCTTGCCCCTAATTTACTGGCTAAAATAGCACATTCTCTTCCAATTCCAGATGAGGCACCTGTAATTATAATATTCTTATTTTGCAAGCTTAACATTAATAATCTCCATAAAATAAATTTAACTTTTGGAGGGAGGATAAATCTATGGATACGATACCAGTAGAAAGGCCTGCTCCCATTCCCACCATAAGATAGAGCCCTGAGAAATGATAATTGTCGTTTTGAAAAGTTATAGTTAGTGGAATACTTACAGAACTGGTATTGCCAAATTCCTGAATAGAAAAAGGGACTTTATCTGTTTCAAAGCCAATTTTTCTTGCCATTTGCCTAAGCATAAAAGCATTTGCTTGATGAAGAAGTAAGCCCATATATTCTTCTGGTTCCATTTCTATTTCATCAAAGAATGCTCTTACTTGTTTAGGAACTTTAGAGACCACATAGTTGAATACGCTTTCACCGTCCATATACATATCAATAAATCTACGCGTTCCGCCATCTGGAAAGAGCTTATACTTTAAGCTATCTTCTGTTAAAGGATATTTAAAGCCAAAACCGGGAATAGTTAAAGCATCTCTCTTTTTAGCATCGGTAAAAAAACAGAATTGTAAGGGCAATGCTTGTTCATCATATTTGATTAAACTGGCAGAACCTGCATCTCCAAAAAGTAAGCCCGTGGATTTATCTCTTTCGGAAGTGTAATAACTATTAGTATCCGCATCAAGTAATAGTACATCTTTTTGCAAGTTACTACAAATCAATGAGGAAAGCCATAGACCATATATATAACCAGAACAAGCATGATTTACATCAAAAGCTGCACAATTTGCGTCCAATCCAAGTATTTCGTGAGCAGCACTGGCATTATTAGGCATCAGACAATCAGGTGTAAGAGTAACAAAGATTAAAGCTCCAATCTTAGATTTATCGTATTCTAAATCCTCAAACATTCTCTTCGCACTGTCAGTAGCTAAAACCAAAGAAGTGGTTTCTCTATTTTTGCAAATATGCCTTTTTTGAACTCCTAAAGCGTTTATAGTTGAGGAAAGGTCTTCTTCAAATACACTTTTGGCAAATTCATTATTATCAATAGAATATTCCGGAACACTACAATAGATAGAAAAAAGAGAAGCATTTCTAATAATTGCAATATTCATTATGAATTCATCCTGCTATTAAAATAATCCCTCACATCTGCCTCTTTGATTATACCATCTTTTTTTATCTGTTCCAAATCAACTCCCAATTCCTTAGCCAGTTTTTCCGCTTTGGCTGTTGCCTTATACTTTTTCCTTTGTGCTTCTTTTGCTTCTTTCAACAATTGAGCATATTCTTTTGCTTCCGATTCCTTATCAAAAATTACAGCTACTATATCTCCAATTGTTAATTCATCCCCTTCTTCAGCTGTATAAGCTATAAAACCGCTGGCTTCAGTGTAAAATTCACTGATTGCTTTTGCCGTTTCCAAAGATAATATCGTTTCTTTTTGATTTACATAGCTACCATCATTAAGTCTGAAATCATTAACTACTATCCTTTTATCATTTACATCAATTTGTGGTATTTTGCATTCATAGATTTTCATTTTTTCTTCCTTCAATAACCGGATCTGCATCCTGCATTGCTCTTGCTAATGATTCTTCAATCATATTTTCTACCTTTTGCTTTATTTCTTTTACCATTTTTTCCTCTAATCTATTTTCCAATCTTAATAAGGGATCGTTTTTATGCCAATACTCATCTAAGTGCGGATCTACATATTCTCTTTTATCACTTTTTGAATGCCCGGAAAATCTATGTGTTTTAAATTCTATAAAAATTGGCTTTCTCTTGGTTCTAACGAAACTAATTAAATCCTTGCATTGATCAGAGACAATTTCAACATCTTTTGCCTCAGTTTGATAATAGTCCAATCCAAATCCGTGTATTCTATCTTCTATTTTACCTCGGCAGGAATAAGAAAAAGGAGTACTCATAGCGTAGTTGTTATTTTCTAAGGCAAAGATAATAGGTAACTCCAAAACTGCTGCCAGATTTAATGCTTCCATTACATAACCTTCATTCATAGCACCATCACCAAAAAGAGAAACACA
>JAGPFZ010000017.1 GCA_018056245.1 Bacteroidales bacterium | reverse complement strand
TGCGAATTCTCAACGCTGGAGAAAAAGAAATAAAATTATCTCCTAAAGAGGCACAACTTCTTGAAATACTTGCAAATAACCCTAATTCACTAATTCCAAGAGAAATGGCTTTGAAAAAAATATGGGGCTATGACGATTACTTTACAGCACGAAGTATGGATGTCTATATTACAAAACTTAGGAAATATCTATCAGATGATCCAAACCTTGTTATTAAAAATATTCATGGCGCCGGATTCCAGTTGATTATTAAAGAGAATAAGGTCTGATATTTTATATTGAAGTAAAATGTAAAGAAAGCTGAAGTGATAAAACTATAACTTGATTAAAATAAAAAGAAAGAATGAGGAATGGCTTTATAATTTCACTATTGATTTTTTTACTAATCTTTCTTTTTTCATGCAGAGCCTCACGTGTAAATGTTTCTACTTCGCTAAAGCCATCTTCTGAAAACGAATACATTGAAACCTATAAGGATTTAGCTATAAGTGAGATGAGAAGGACAGGCATTCCTGCAAGTATAACACTTGCTCAGGGAATAATCGAATCAGGAAATGGACAAAGCAGACTTGCTGTTGAGGGTAACAATCACTTCGGCATTAAATGTCATAACGGATGGACTGGAGCTACAATAAGGCACAATGACGACAGAAGGAATGAATGTTTTAGGAAATACCGAAGCCCCGAAGAATCGTATCGCGATCATTCTGATTTTTTGAAGGCCACACCGCGTTATAGCTTTTTATTCAATCTTGATCCCACCGATTACAAAGCATGGGCCAGAGGATTGAAGGAAGCAGGCTATGCAACTGATCCAGGTTACGACAAAAGATTGATAAGAAAAATCGAGGAGTATTCTCTTTATGAGTATGATCGGCAGGCATTATCGAATTTTTCCGGTAGAGATGACAATAAAATTGTAAACAACAAAACCGCCAAAACAATAAAGTTACAAAAAAATACAATTTCTGCAAAGCATAATTCTTATGACTTTAGAGAAAAATCGTCGGATAGGGTGATGGAAAATAATAGAATAAAGTATATTGTTGTTAAGGAGGAAGATACAAGAGAGAGCATCGAGAAAGAGCTTAATCTTTTAAAATGGGAATTGAGTAAATATAATGAACTTTCTCCGGATTTTATTCCTCAGCCAGGGCAGATACTTTATATCCAGCCAAAGCGTGACAAAGCGGAATTAGGGAAAGAATATCACGTTGTAAAAGAAGGAGAGACCATGTATTCTATTTCACAGATCTATGGTATTAAGTTGAAAAAACTGTACTACATGAACAGGATGGAGGAAGGTACTGAGCCTGTTGTCGGGCAAAAGCTCTGGTTACGTAAACTTATGCCGGTTTATTAGAAACGATTCTGTATTCCGAAATATTGAGGCCCCGAAGAAATTCTGAAACACTCATTTTTTTTCTTCCTTC
Organism: Bacteroidales bacterium; assembly: GCA_018056245.1. Lineage (GTDB taxonomy): Bacteria > Bacteroidota > Bacteroidia > Bacteroidales > VadinHA17 > LD21. The sequence continues at coordinate 43,801 of JAGPFZ010000017.1, read as the reverse complement.
AAGTTGAAGATTTATTATATTAAGCAGGCCTTTTCCACATGCAATTTTTAAACTGTCTTTATTATTTGAGATAATATCACCCGCCTTTAAAGAGTGTTCTTCATCTTCAGGTATGCTTTGATATATTTTAAGCATGAATGAATTCTCGTCTTTTTTTATGAAAGTTCTTGCGCAGGGAACAGGAGAAAGTCCACGCACGAGATTATTTATCGTTTGGCTGCTTTCATTCCAGTTGATAATACAATCGTTGGGAAATATTTTGGGTGCTGGTTTTGGCTTTTCTCCCTCCTTAAGAAAATATGACTGAGGAACAGGAGTGATTGTGTTATTGATAAGCCCATCGAGTGTTTTAATAACCAATAGAGCTCCTTTTTTCATAAGTCTTTCCTGGAGATCACCTGCATTTTCGTGGGGTAATATCGGGACTTCTTCCCGTAATAAAATATTACCCGAGTCGATGTCACCGTTTATCAGGAAAGTAGTAAGTCCGGTTACTGTTTCTCCATTTATGATAGCGCGATTTATAGGAGCTGCTCCTCGATAATGTGGTAAAAGTGAGGCGTGGAGGTTGATTGTTCCCATTGTAGGAATTTTCCAAATAACATCCGGAATTTTACGGAAAGCAACAACGAGGATAAGATCAGGGTTCAGATTTTTTACTTCTTCTACAAAATTCGGATCTTCAAGGTTTTCTGGTTGTAATACAGGTAATAAGCTTAATATTGCAAATTCCTTCACAGGGGAGGCGGTTAATTTTTTCCCTCTTCCTGCCGGTTTGTCAGGTGTTGTGACAACTCCGACAACGTTGAATCCATTCATTAGCAGGGCACCGAGTGTAGCCACAGCGAACTTTGGCGTTCCCATGAACAGAATTCGAGGGTTATTCATTCCGTATTATTTATTTATACCCTGTTTATAACATGATATATTATGTCCCATTTTTGTGGCTTTGGTTTTTAGATAAAATTCATTATAGGGATTGGGTGGTATTACAAGAGGTATTGTTTCTACAATAGTTATTCCATATCCCTCGAGCCCTGCTCTTTTGACAGGATTATTTGAAATAAGCCTTATTTTTCCGAGGCCCAGCTCTCTCATTATACTGGCGCCAACCCCGTAATCTCTTTCATCTTCTTTGAAACCGAGAGTCAGGTTAGCCTGAACAGTATCAAGTCCATTTTCTTGAAGTTTATATGTTTTGATTTTGTTAACAAGCCCTATCCCTCTTCCTTCCTGGTTCAGGTAAATAATTACACCCTTTCCTTCCTTTTCGACCATTTCCATAGCTTTGTCGAGTTGTTGCCCGCAGTCGCATCTCAATGAATGAAACACATCGCCGGTAAAACATGAAGAATGTAATCTTACAAGAACCGGTTCATCTTTCGACCATGAACCTTTAACGAGTGCTGCATGTTCAAGTCCGTTACTTATTTGTCTGAATGGGATAAACTCAAATTCACCTTTTGTAGTCGGGAGTTTAACTCTCTCACCTTTTTCTATAATAGATTCTCTTTGAAGACGATAAGTGATAAGATCGCGTATAGAAATGATTTTTATTCCGAATTTTTTACTCATTTCCATAAGTTCCGGAAGGCGGGCCATAGTGCCGTCGTCATTCATAATTTCAACGAGTGCGCCTCCTTCTTTCAACCCTGCCAGCCTTGTAAGATCAACTACGGCTTCCGTATGTCCAGCTCTTCTCAATACGCCTTTTGACCTTGCTTTAAGCGGGAAAATATGACCTGGACGTCCGAGGTCGGATGGTTTTGTTTTGGGATCTATCAGAGCCTTGATTGTCAGTGCCCTGTCTTTTGCAGATACACCCGTAGATGTTTCTTCGCTGATCAAGTCAACCGACACTGTAAATTGTGTTTCATGCAGTGAAGTATTAATTCCAACCATCAGGTCAAGGTCGAGTTCATCACATCTTTCTTCGGTTAAAGCAGTACATATAAGTCCACGTCCATATTTTGCCATGAAATTAACTATCTCAGGGGTAATGAGTTCAGCGGCACAAATAAAATCTCCCTCATTTTCTCTATCCTCATCATCAACCACAATAAGAAGTTTCCCTTCTTTTATATCCTCAATTGCTTCTTCAATGCTGTTAAATTTGAATTCTTCCATTTTATTTATTTTTTATTTTTATCGGGGACTCTTTCTATTCGGCAGGAAAATAATTCAAAAAGCCTGCCATAAATTAAATATCCACTTTTCGGAGCCCAATAGAAAGTCCGAAATAAATAAGCAAATATTTATGCTTCTTTTAAAGAAAAGCGAATGCAAAGTTAGAAAAATTAACTGGAATATTGTCCAAAATTACACATAAGAATAAATTATCGTCGAATGAATATCCTTGAGAAAAAATAATTCAAAAATTGAAGCAAACCGTTACTCTTTTAGATTAGAAGAAACAGTCATGTTTCATTCAGACAGGCATATATTTTATTGTTCCTCAGATATATCCTGATATTTTCCATTGAAAGCAAACCTAAATATCTTGTTTTTAATTTTTTTAAAGAAAAGAGTATATGTTTCAACATCAAATATTGAAGAATCGGTCGAAGCTTTCCATGTCAGAAATATACCGATAGGGAAAAGGAGTATGAATGCTGCCCACATGCCGGTAAATATATCTATATGATTTTCCCTTGCAAGTTTTTCGAACGAAATTGAAATAATGTAATAAACAACGAAGAAAAGTACTGATATGACCGCAGGAGTTCCAAGCCCGCCTTTACGGATAATTGCACCAAGAGGTGCACCGATTAGAAGAAACACGATACAAGCAAGCGATAAAGTAAATTTCTTATGATATTCTATCTGGTAACTTCGCAAATTTCTTATATCATTATGAATGAATTCTTTTTTCTGAGTTACATAGTTTGAACCGAATCTTGCATATTCAATTGCACGGGAAACCACATCTTTTTTCAAATCCAAACTCAGGGTATCAAAAATAGCCCAAGGTTTAAAAACAGGGAGATTATTGTTTGATGAGGGAATGCTAACAGTTACATTTGGCACATAAAAATTTCGTTGTGAATAAAGTTGGGAAGTATTGAATTCAATTAAATAGGAATTAATTTTAGTTTCATTCATATTATGCAGAGAATCAATTATATAAGATAGTGTTGAAATGTTTTTTGTGGCAGAGCTAAATTTAAAAAGGTCTTCGCTACTTCGCTCGAGCTCAAATCCGCTGAGATTTATTATCATGGTCTGTTCTTTAAAATGGTCTTTCCGGAAAGGATATTTTTTCTGGCTTACCGAGGGATTATCCTCTGTCATTTCGTTATAAGAATAACCATTATATAGGGTGAAAACAAGGCCCGATTCATCGGGTGTTATCTTCATAAAGCCCGAATCGGCATAAGTTACCGATGCATTACCTTTTTTATTACGATGATCATATATGAGTATTTTATAAAGTTTGTTTGTTGCCGGGTCTTTACTTGTAACTTTTATACTGAATCCGTCAATGTCGTTATTGAATGTTCCCGCCTGAATATTAAGTTCCGGGCGTTTGCGCCTTATATCATATAATAGTGTTCTTGCTTTACGGTAAGAGTAGGGTTGTATATTATTCGAAAAGAAAAATGAGACTATTGAAAGGATACTCACAATAATTATAACTGGCACAACTATTCTGCGAAGAGGTATTCCGGATGATTTCAGAGCTGTAAGTTCATTGAATTCCCCCATGTTTCCAAATGTCATAAGGGAAGCAAGAAGTATGGCTAATGGCAGAGCCATTGGCACAAATGTAAGGGAGAAGTGATAAAGAAGTTCGGCCATAACTTTCAATCCCAATCCCTTGCCTATAAGGTCATCAATATACATAAACAAGAACTGGAGCAGGAGAATAAAAAGAACGATGAAAAAAGTAAGAATCAGCGGACCAATAAATGATTTTGCCACAAATATGTCGAGTTTTTTCATTGTTCTAAATAAATGCATTGCAAAATTACGGAATTTTTGTAATAAGGTTTATGGAAGTTCAACTGCTGAACTACTAACTCGAGTTATTATTACTGAAGAGATCGGATAAATTAAGAAGAGAACGGATAAATTAATTAGAAGGAAATTGCTGAACTTATGAAACTTGCAGGATTATATCCATAATGCTTAAAAAATTTATTTGAGGAAGAAATAGAAGGTAAACTACTTTTGTGCCCTTGAACATTTATTAAGTTCCAAGAATATGTTTCAGATCGGCTATTTGCGTGTCCCAGAGATGAATTGCATCTTCTTTTTCATCTGGTTCTGCAAAATCGGTAATTATTAGTGCCAATTCGCCTGTTAGTTCCTGTACAGTTATTCTGAACTCAAAATAATTTGATCCTTCTTCTTCACGTTCAGGTAATTCGAATCGGACAAGTTTATTTTCCTTCAATGCTGCAAGGCGGCCTTTTGATTCTGATTTACCCCATTTGAAAGTAAAGACATCACCTTCAACTGTTACATCGTCGGCAAACCATTCAGCAAGGCCTTCCGGAGTACTTAAACGTTGAAATAATACTCTTGGCGAACAATTGAGAGTATATTCGAGGTCAAATTTTTCCCTCATTTTTAAAAATTTATATAACATGCAATTTAAAAAAAATAATTAAACAAAGAATCCTGATTGTAATTTTATGGTTTAGTGATTATATTTGAATCCTAAAAAATTTTGTTTTCTCCGCTATACGCTAAATGCCATATTTCATTGGCGGATACCGAGGCTAAAAGGCGAGATAGCTCAGTTGGTTAGAGCACATGATTCATAATCATGAGGTCGGGGGTTCAATTCCCCCTCTCGCTACAAGGAATAGCCCTGGCCAGCCTTACGGCTGACGCAGGGTTTTTTGTTTTTGGGCGATGAGCTTGCTCGATTAGAACAATAAACAAAAAATCCTTAACCTCAAAAAATGTGGCAGGGCTATTCCTTGTTAAGTTACCCTGCAGGGAATCACCGGTGGTAATTCCCCCTCTAGCTACAACAGAAAACAAAATGATAGTTACGATACATTACATCCTGAGGAACTCTGAGTATTAAACTATTCGATTTATAATCATTCTATATAATTCTCCAATTTGTTTTATATTAAGTTTTACATACTTTTTACAACCTCAGGCTATTTATGACTTGTTTAAATGACTTTGCTATAATTATGCATAGTATGTAAAAATGTCACGTTAATACCGGTAAAACGTGGCGAAATTATCGAAAATTTACTTATGATTTTGTTGATTTTCTCCAATAAGTCTGTAATTGATCCACTCCCTTGTTAATGTTATTTCAATTCCACTATGGTACGATTATAAGTGAATTTTTTAATTGTTTTACCTTTGTCTTTACCGATTTCAATTCCACTATGGTACGATTATAAGAACTATACAAAGATGGGCAAATCAAATCGCCCAGTTTCAAATGCTGATTTTTGAAAAGACCGGTGATAAAATGGTCTACCGCCTCAGATACATAAAAGCTTACAATCAATCCTGTATTCCGGGAGTCTATGATCAGCCTGTCACCTGATATCCGGTATTTTTCGGGTATTAGCCGGGAAAACGTGAAAAGCTTGAACTTTCTGTTCCGGTTAAAGTAACCAGTTTCATGAAGCCAGCGTGCAAAGTCATTGTCGGAATTATTGATGGTATGAAAGATCTACGACGACAACTCATACTGGTAGTTGAGGGGCAATGCTACATTACCATTTGATGCTTCAAGTTTTAAACTGAAACGCATAAGCAGATAAAAGATTGGCATTATTATCTTATAAATATAATGAATTCATGCTTAACAAATAAAAAAATGTTTATTGAATAATTTGTCTTTCACACCTATGCATAGTTAATCATCCTTTTTCAACTTCTGCCACCTGTTAAATTTATAAATACCTTTTAAAGAATTCAATCATCTTTATCTGGCAGAAGTCATTCACATGTTTCACTATATCCATCGTGTATAGCCATAAAGGCAGGCAATAAAACACTTAACTTCAATTATTCAGTTCCTGAATCATCTTTTTTATCGCTGAATGAATTAGCGGTCCTGTCTCAGGTCCCAGTGAATTTGTTTCTCCATACTGAGGCTTATTTCTCCCGTATGCAAACGGTTCCTTTTCGTCCCATTGGCTTTTTGGAATAATATACCCTATTTCATCATTTGCAAGTCCGAATACAAACTTGATTTGACCCGACATCATCTCCCTTACCGGAAGCACTTCGACAGGTTCAGTATCATAATCCTGTCCTTCGGGGGCTTCAATTCCGCCATTAACAATTTCAGGATAAACTTCACCAGGGATAGCAACAAAGGATATGGGTCCGATATTGAAAGCCGAAATCTCTGAACGCATCTTCATCCACCCGGTCGTGCCCCTGTCTAAAATACCCAATGCAGCAGCCAGCCTGAAAAGACGATTGTGAACGGGTAGTATAACTGACTTCGATATTATTGAAATACCTGTTTTTTCAATAGTAACCGACGGTTTTTCCATTGCTTTCAAAACAAGCATTGCGATCTGTTTGCCTTCAGCTTCTGCCTTTTCAAATGAAGGTTCACTGAATTCACTCCCTGTTATCGGATCCCTGACTGTAATATCCGGGTTAGTGGTCATCAGTCCGCCAATTGCGCCATTGACATACAGACAAATTCCTCCGGTTCCTGTGACTATCAGACTGTCGTTTCTGTAAATGCCGTTTTCCACGAACTCCCTTACGTAATGTGGAAAATCGGATGAGAGCATAAGATTTTTACTCCATAAAGTTTCAGGATGATTTCCCCATGAAACAAGGGTTCCGTTGTTTTTTCCTGTTTCCATGTCAACCACCCTGATAATTCTGAGCCCTGAATCGAAAACATGAGGCAGGCGTGTATCAGCAATTAAATGAGCAGCTCCCTCGTAATCTTCCGATACCTCAAGACGGACAGGGCGTAAATTCATGACAGCAGTTTCAACCGAGGTCAGAATCTGTTGTTTTACGAATTCAACATATTTTCTGTCGACGCCGCTTCTGAAATTTGTCTTTCCCCAGAGGCCCAGCAAATCAGGAGCTTCATGTGAATGAGTAGATGTGACTATTAGATAATTTATTCCAGTTTCAGGTCCAAGTTTTTTTCTCACATCAATTATTTCATTATTCATAAATCCAATGGCATCGAGAGCTACAATTGCCAATCTGGTTTTACTGTCGTCAATTACAAATGTCCTTGCCCAGAGGTCATCATGAACTCCGTTTGCCGCTCTTGAATTATGAAATCCGGCAATCCATACAGGGTCGAACCTTCCGTTTCCGTTTAAATCGGTAAAAGTATCACCTTTGTCGGGGTTATAAGTTGCATCATTATCAGCATCTGTCCATCTGTCAGGCACATCGGGTGTAATTTTGACGGCTGCAAATCCTGCGCGAAGAGGCAATTCTTCGTTGCTGATAATTTTTATATCAGCACTGTAATGTCTGTTTCTGTCCTTAAGGTTAGAATATATGCTTATAATCAGAATGATTATCGCTACAAGAAGTAGTTTTCCGAGTACATTTAAAAATTTTTTCATGAATTATGGTTTGATAATTTTCCTTTTTGCTAATCAAATATATTAATACACTATTATCCGATTAATAATTTAGAATTCTATTTTTTGTTTGTAAACATTTGATATACAAGTATAATAATTTTATTTTTAAAAGCCACCCCCGTTAAAATTAAGACTTAATTGTAAGCCTGGAGGAATATGCCTGGTGTTATAACTCCTGTTTGTGCTTCTCAGTAGAAGCATATACATCCAGCAAACTTATCAAATGAATTTTTACAAGGGATGCAACAACTGAAAAAGCTTTTTTGGCTTGAGCTATTTTCTGTATCACCGTTAACAGCAATTGAGCTATTAATGTGCACCAAACCTGAGTATAAATGGCATTTTCATTCTCTCCGTAGAAATAATGCAACTGAAAATTTTGTTTCATTTTCTTGAATAATATCTCAATCCCCCACCTTTTCTTGTAAAGGAATGCGACTTCTTCGGCAGTTATTTCAAAATTATTTGTCAGAAACTCATAATATCTGTTACGCTCATCCTGATAACAGACTTTCCGTAAACGTAGCTTATTGGTAATATTGGTTTGTATATTCCCGGCTTTATCTTCAGGATGATATTCCAACTCAATTATCTCGTCACTTAGTACTTTTGCAACCCCTTTCTTGCGGTAATGAGTACGTTTAATCTCAATCACCGTGTAAACAGCATTACTTTTCAGACGGCTAACAAAATATACCTGATTTTGAGTCCAAAGTGCAAACTGCTGATAATAGTTATACGCCTTGTCGAAAACAACCATACTGTGAGAAATTAATTCCAGACTTTTCAGAAACTGTGAATCATGAACTTTGGCAGCTGTAATTTTAATAAACCGGCCAACCGATTGTACAGCATCTATTAACATATGAACCTTTAATCCGCCTTTCTTCTTCCCGTCTCCCCTGGGGTTACGCCCAACACCTTTTAATATATCACTGAACAATCGGATTGTTGTGGAATCAATTAAAAGTACCTCTTTAAAAGTCAAACCATAAGTTCGGCTGTCCGACAAAAAACTATGATAATGTTTTACCAGTGTAAAATAGAGTTCTTCAAAAAACTTATGACTCCTGTTACGCAATCCATCACATGCAGTACTTTTGGCTGGCGCCTGTCCCATACCCAAATGATTAAGCTTGCCGCTCATTGCACGAAGCCCTTCGCATATCTCATTCATCGAATCGCACCGGCTTAATATCCCAAACAGCATCGTAAAAAGGTGTGTGCGGGTCTTAAATGATTTGTAATAATAATCACTCTCATGCCTGCGTATCAACCCATTTATGTCAACTTTTTCCACCAAATTCATTATTTGTTTGAAAATCGGCTGTCCGATAAATTTTATTTCATTAATTTTACCCATGTTGTATTTGATTTAAGCAAAAACCAAAGTACAACATTTTGGGGGAAACCTTTGGGGAGTACCCCTTTTTTTATTATTTTAGTCGGACACTACTGATAAGTAATATTAAAAAATTTAAATTAAATTCACTTAAGCCTTTTATCACTAAATATTTTTAGTCGGTATAGATTAACCAGATGAAAAATAATCAAACAAAAATACCCTGGTTATCCAGGGTATTTTTTAGTTTATTTACAAAAATAATTAATTGCTATTTTCGTCCCGGAGCTGTACTTTTTTGTACTTTCATTGTATTACGGTTTGTATTGCCTTTTGCATTTTTATTCGAAGCCCCTTTTTGATTTTTAACAGAAGTTTTATTTTGATTTTGAAGCTGTTGTGCTTCTCCCTGGTTTCTGGCCTGTTCACTTACAATTTCTCCTTTACCAGGCCCTGATTCTGTTGTTTTTGCAGTCTGGCTTACTGTCTGACCATGTGTTGAAGGATCCTGAATACGATCTCTTCTTCTGGTCTGGTCCTGGTTACCGGTCTGATCCTGTAATCTTTGCCTTTGTTGTGTCTGAACCTGTGGTTGGTTATTAACCTGAGTCTGATTCTGAACCTGAGTCTGAGCTTGATTTTTGTTTTCAGACTGTGTGCCTGTTCCGGCTTGTGCCATCAATGCTGCACTTATCGTAAGTGCAATCCCTGTAAGAAATAATAACTTTTTCATAGCTTTCTATTTTAAGTTTTTAAATTTATTATGGTGTAAAACTAAGAAGATGAAGATGAAGAAATTATGAATTCTTAGAGAAAATAAAAGAAAATTTTGTGCCTTTACCGGGTTGTGATTCAACAGATATGGAAATATCATGAAAATCGGCTATAGTTTTTGTTATTGCGAGACCAATACCTGTACCGCTGCCTTTGTTTTTTGTTCCGTTTTTGAAGCGTGTGAAAAGATTTTTCATCTGTTCTTCCGTCATTCCCGTACCAGTATCGGAAATACAAACAGTAAAAATATTCTTGTCTGGAATACTTTCTACATTAATAACTCCTCCTTTTCCGGTATTTTTTATGGCATTGTTAATTACATTGTAAAACATTGAGAATATAAGCGACCTGTTTGCATTATGTATTTCAAGTGGCTCAGGGAGCTGGTGATTAATATTTATTCCGGCATCCGTTGCTATTGGAGATAGTTCTTCGATTATTTCATGAAGAACATCTCTTAACTGAAATGTATCATTACGAAGATATTGCCGGCTTTCTATCCTTTCAATAAGAAGAAGCGAATTAATAAGACTTTGAAGTCTATAGAGTGTTTTAAGGCATTCTTCTATTTTAACTTCAATTTCAGGTTCAAGATTTTCTGTTAACATAATATTTTCAAGCTTGCTTCTGAGCACAGAGAGAGGTGTCATTAATTCATGTGAAATATTTACGGCAATTTCTTTTTCTTTGGCAAAAAGTTTTTCGATACGATCCATAAGTTCGGTCAATGTTTCATCGAGCCTTACAAAATCAGTTGTGGAGGTTTTTATTTTCGTCCTGTCGTATGTTGAAGGAGTGGCTATAGTCTTAATCTTGTTTATAATAAAATCAAGAGGGCGCAATAATCTTCTGGTATATTGAAAGTCGGTGAGAAAAGTGACGGTAATAATGAAAAAAAGAAATATCAGCATAACGTTCCTTATGTTTTTATTTGTTTGAGAAATACTTTCCAGACTTTTTCCTACCTCGAGAATATATGATTTTCCGTTAATCACGAGAGAGTAGCTTAAGACTCTATATTCGATAATATCATCATCAATCAATCTTTTTGATACATCAATCTGATTAATTTCATCACCGGTTAAATTCGGTTCAATGCTTATAAATTCTTCTTTAAGTATATTGTAATTTCCGAACGTATCAGTTGAATCAGCCTCGATGAAAGGTTCGATGCCTATTTCAGAAATTATTGAAATAACCTCTTCTCTTTTCTTAATCAGATCATTGTCAATTTGTCTGAGATTTATTCTGCCAATCAGATATGGCATAAAAATGATAAATATAGCAGTCACCGTCAGTTTGGAGAAGAGGTTAAAAAGGGCAAGTTTGACTTTCAATCTTATCATTTTTCTGATGCAGGATTTTTATTTTCCATTATTACTCTGTAGCCCACTCCTCGTACGGTTTCGAGCCATGGTGTAGCTGCATAAACATTAAGTTTCTTTCTGAGGTTTTTTATATGGACGTCAATGAAATTGCTATCATATTGATCGTCAAGTGTGTTTCCCCAGATGTGCTCATAAAGTTGCTGCCGTGTCAATACCTTATCATGATTAAGCACGAGGTACTGAAGAAGATCGAATTCTTTTTTTGTTAGATCAACTTCTTTTCCTTCGCAGAAAAGTCTCCGGGGTTGTACCTGCAAAAGAAATTTTCCTATATTGATATCATTTGTTCCGATATTGAATTTTCTCCTTGCAATAGCATTAATCCTTGAAAGAAGTTCCACTAGGGCGAAAGGTTTGGCAATATAGTCATCAGCGCCCAGATTTAGTCCTCTGACTTTATCCTCAACGGCGCCGCGGGCTGTTATAATTATGAATGAGGCCTCACTCTCAATTTTTTTCGCTTCTTTGATAAGATCAAGCCCGTCATAATCGGGAAGTCCAAGATCGAGAAGTACAAAGTCATAAAGGTTAACAGCTATTTTTTCTGAAGCTTCCATACCTGTAAAAGCCAGTTCGCAAAGGAAATTTTCTTTCTCAAGAAATGCAGCAATTTCCTGTGCAAGACTTTTTTCATCTTCAACAATCAACACGTTCATTTCCGAAATTTAAAATATTCTGAAGAAAACGCTTAATAGGAAAATAAATCCTTTAGTACCCGGATAAACAACATCTGCATAAACAGGATAAATATAACCAGGTTCAGCCTCAATAGTCAATTTTTTAGAATTTAATGATACCGGAATTCCCATGTCAAGTTCCATTAATCCGAATACATTTGTGAATTTTTTTGTTGTAGCGGAATGTGTACCGGAATTTCCATATTTCCTGAAGGGTGGACTAATGTTCACAACAGTTCCGGTTGTTGTCTCCGACTTTGTAAGAGTGCCGAAAATAAGATTAATATATGGATCGAATGAAACATATAACTTTTTTCGTGTAAACTCAGGAGTCTGAAAATATCTTGAATTCTTAATCTGGAAATACATATTATCCTCTTCTGCCAATATACCGCCAACGCATAGTTTAGTGTAAAGGATTCTCCAGTCTATTCCGAAGTCTGCTTCACCATACATGAAACTACTGAATAATGTATCCTCGAGAGTCCGGGGAACTTTATACCTTGATATTCCTGCTCCCAGATCGAACCATGAATTAAATGTGTGACTATATGAGGCAGAAATTGTGTATATTGCTGCAAACGGATTAATGTCTGTAATGTGAGTTGCTGAACCACTGATGTAAAATGAATTGTTCAGTCCGTAAGTAATTGATGCATATTCGAATGGTTTATCCTGTGATATTGTCGAACCAAGATAAATCATGTTGCTTCCATAACCAGCGCCGACAAACAAGGAATGAGTCGCACTATTTTTTACGGATGTTGAATCAGGATTTATCTCAGAAGTCTGAGATGTATTATGAGCCTTAATTACAGGTGAAAATAATGATAAAATCATTAATAGAATTTTAGCTGTTCTCAATTGAAATTTTAATATCATATAAATTATAAATTGTATATTATCTGCCACCGCGGCGCATTGCACCACCCGGTTTACCCATGCCTTTAGGGGGAGCAGCATTTGGTCTGATAATTTCGGGGGGGCGTGCCCCTTTCGTTTTTGTCATGTCAGGACGCGCATTTCTTACCTGTTTCACAGGTTCTTCTTTACTATTAACCTGTTGTTGATTTTTCTGTTTTTCCCGGTTCTGTATTTTTTCCTGTTCCTGGTTCTGTTCAGCCCCTTTCCCAGCCTTGCTTGTTGTTGTTTTTTTCTGTACCTGAGTTGAATCAACGTTCACTGCCGGATTTATCTGTGAATAAGAGTTCATTGTAGAAATACCAATTAAAAATGCTGACAGTGCCATAATTATTTTCTTTTTTATTTTCATTTTTTCTACTCAACTATTTTTTCGTCTCAACTATCACATTGCGAAATTATTGAATAAAAATGAAGAAATGATGAACTTATTATTTCTTCGTTTAACTTTACAAAAAAAACTTTTTATTATGATAGTAACTTGTGTTTATGTTCATGTAAAGCCCGATATGGTTGAAGAATTCATTAAAGCCACAACTGTCAACCATCTTGAATCGGTGAAAGAACCTGGCAATCTGCGGTTCGATTTCCTTCAGCAGGCCGATGACCTATCCATGTTTATGATATATGAAGCCTATGAATCTGAAGAGTCGGCTGCAGCGCATAAAGAGACTTCTCATTATCGAACATGGCGGGCTGCTGTAGAAAATATGATGGCCGAACCAAGGAAGGGGGTAAAATATAATATTCTTCTACCAAATGACAGAACAAAATGGTAAGTGCTTTTAATTTTGCACGCCTGCCGCTTATATATTTTGGCGCAGGCAAGCTTAATATGCTTATTGATATTGCGAAAAGATATGGTAACTCGGCTTTGATTGTTACTGGAAGCAGATCATTTATTAAGTCGCATGTTGGCGAAGCGTTATTTTCAGAATTAAAAAATAGAGCCTTTGAAATTCATCATGTTATGGTATCGGGCGAACCATCTCCTGCTATTGTGGATAATGTTGTTGACTCTCTGAAAGATAACAGGGTTGATGTTGTTGTGTCGGTCGGCGGTGGAAGCGTGATTGACACAGGGAAAGCAATTTCTGCCATGCTGCCGATAAAGGAACCGTTAAAGGAGTATCTTGAAGGAGTAGGGCGGGAAAAACACCCTGGCGTAAAAATTCCATTTATCGCCGTTCCTACTACAGCAGGTACCGGAAGCGAGGCAACTAATAATGCTGTGATCTCCGAAGTTGGAGAAAATGGATTTAAAAAGTCACTAAGACATGATAATTTTGTCCCCGACGTGACCATAGTTGATCCTCAACTAACAATTTCATGTCCGAAGGAGGTAACAGCGTGGAGCGGAATGGATTGCTTTACCCAGCTTGTGGAGGCTTATCTCTCAAACAAAGCATCTGTTTATACCGATGTTCTGTCATTAGAGGGTATTAAAACCGTTAAATCTTCACTTATTGGGGCATACCAAAATGCAAATAATATTGAGGCACGAAGCGGAATGTCATTCGCAGCTCTTACTTCCGGAATATGCCTTACCAGTGCCGGACTCGGTGTTGTGCATGGCTTTGCATCAGCAATAGGAGCCATGTATAGAATTCCTCATGGAATTATATGCGGTACGCTTATGGCAAAAGCAAATGAGATTAATGTGAGAATTCTAAGAAGAGAGCGTTTTAACAATTCGGCACTCGAAAAATATGAAACACTTGGCAGATTGTGCCTGGTGGAGGAAAATAAAAGCAGAGATTACTATATTGACGGATTCATTGCATTTCTTCATGAGCTTACTGAAAAACTAAATATGCCGTTGCTTGGTAAATTCGACGTTAAAGTAGATGATGTAAAAAAAATCTGCTATAAAACTGAAATTAAAAATAATCCTGTTGTACTTCAAGACAACGATCTTGAGGAAATATTGACCAGCAGAATATGAAACAACCTGTCATAAAACAAGCATGGTTCAGATTTTATGAAGAGCTGAACGATTTTCTTCCATCAGATAAGAAATATATCAGTTTCCCTTATTCTTTCAGCGGCAATCAGTCGGTAAAGGATGCTATTGAAGCTATTGGTGTTCCGCATGTTGAAATTGATATGATTCTCGTAAACAGCAATCCGGTAGATTTTTCGTATAAAATCAAGGACGAAGACAAAATATCGGTTTATCCGGTTTTTGAGAGTCTTAATATTACCAGCGTAACTCATCTTCGGGAGAAACCCATGAGAGACCCAAAATTCATTCTCGACGTTCATCTGGGGAAAACAGCAAGATATCTCAGATTATGCGGATTCGATTCACTCTATGAAAAGGATTATGACGATGAAGAAATAATAAACATCTCTGTTTCACAAAGAAGAATAATTCTTACACGCGACAAAGGACTGCTTAAGAATAAGAAAGTAACTCATGGATACTGGATAAGGTCACAACATCCGGAATCACAATTTTTAGAAGTTATTGAAAGACTCGATTTAAAAGATATGATCAAGCCGTTTACTCGTTGCATGGGTTGTAATTCTGTTCTCCAATATGTATCGAAGTCTGAAATAGAAGAGAAGCTCTTACCTGGAACAAGAAAACACTTTGACATTTTTCTGCAATGCCCGGGTTGTGGCCAGATTTACTGGGAAGGTTCTCATTTTGAGAAGATGAAAGCATTTATAGAGAAATATACAGGAAATAAAAAGAATTAGTCTTCTGCCCTTATCTAATGTGTTTTTCTATGATAAACATAGAAAATTTCATAGAAAATTTACTGAGAGCGGGAGAAAATTAATATATTTACATTATACTAAATAAAAACGTTTTCTATGAAAACAAAATCTCTGACAATCGGTATTTTAATTTTATTATTGCTTATGCCTCAATTTTCATTGGCGCAGTTGCCAAAAGAGACAGAGGCACAGAAAGCGCAGCGCATGAAATGGTGGACCGATGCACGTTTTGGCATGTTTATACACTGGGGCCTTTATGCTCTTCCAGCCCGTCATGAATGGGTCAAGAACAGAGAAAGAATGACAAATGAACAGTATCAGAAATATTTTGATCATTTCAATCCGGATCTCTATAATCCCAGCGAATGGGCGAAAATTGCAAAAGAAGCAGGTATGAAATATGTTGTTCTGACTGCAAAACATCATGAAGGATTCTGCATGTGGGATTCAAAATACACTGATTATAAATGTACTAACACTCCTCGACCTGCGCGATGTAGGGGGAGGCTGGGATTTTACGACTCCCGAACAGGTTAAAGTCGAAAAGTGGCCGGAATATAATGGCAAAAAAATTCCGTGGGAAACATGCCAGACTTTTTCCGGCTCATGGGGCTATTATCGTGATGAGTATACATGGAAAAGCCCTGAACAACTTATAGAACTCCTTATAGAATCGGTAAGTAAAGGTGGAAATCTTCTTATGAATGTAGGTCCTACAGGAAGAGGTACTTTCGACTATAGGGCTCAGGAGAGACTTAAAGCGATGGGCGACTGGATGAAATTCAATAGTCGCTCAATATATTATTGCACAGAAGCCCCTGCTGAATTTATAACTCCTGCTAATACCGTTCTGACATATAATCCTTCAAAAAAAAGCTTATATGTCCATTTGCTGGTTTACCCACTTAATAGAATCAATATCGCCGGAATAGCAGATAAAGTAAAATATATTCAATTTCTACACGATGCTTCAGAAATAAGATATAGCGTCATTCAGGGTACTAACAACATTGGATTACAACTTCCAGTTCTAAAACCTCCGGTGGAAATACCAGTTATTGAGATATTTCTGAAGTAATCTGATTGATAAACGTAAGATATTTATAATGCGAGCATTATATAACATTATTATAATATTATTGGTTACAACTGCATGTACCGGAAGGAAGTCAGAAAAAAAACAAATTAATAAAGAAAATATCCCTGTTCTTGACACTACTTATATTTTTAACGGGAGAACCCTTGACGGATGGGAGATAACAAATTTTGGACCACAAGGTCCTGTTGAAGTTTCAGGCGGCCAGATTATTCTCGGAATGGGAGAAGGCTGCACAGGAATCACTTACAAAAAGAAATTCCCTGAAATAAATTATGAGGTTTCACTTGAAGCAATGCGTATTACAGGAAATGATTTCTTCTGCGGAATGACATTCCCTGTCGGAAAAGAATATTGCACACTTATTGTCGGAGGATGGGGGGGAACTGTTGTCGGACTAAGTTGCATTGACGGTATGGATGCTTCAGAAAACGAGACAACCCGACTTATGAGTTTTGAGAATGACAGATGGTATAATATAAAAGTGAGAACAACCGAAGAAAAAATCGAAGCATGGATTGATAATGAAAAAGTAGTTGATTTTTCTATCGGAAACAAAAGACTTTCATTAAGACCTGAAGTGGAACTTTCAAAACCATTTGGCATAGCCTCGTGGTGTACAACCGCGGCCATTAAAAATATTCGTCTGAAGCTAATATAATAACTCTTTGCTTTTTATGTTTTCTAATTAGCACTCTTCTGGTTGCGGAACAATGAAACATAATCTAATAAAGGGAATACTTATTCTGAATGCTACTGTATGCTATTCTCAGGCCGACAGTCTGAATTTCCCATATTATGGCTTTAATAATCATTATGGTTTTATTATACCTCACACAAAAATTGTTAAACCAATTTCAAACACTAAACCTTATGGCTTTATTTTTGATTTAGGACGCCTCCATACCTCATATAATAGCTGGAAGATTTTTAACACTTGCTGGTATTCAGGCCTTCAGACAGGCTATTTCAGTTTTAATAATCCGAAAGTTCTGGGTGGAGCTTTTATTCTTACTGGATTTGCCGAACCTATACTTGCTTCAGGCAAACGATATATTTTTTCAGTGAGAGGAGGTGTGGGATTATCTTATCATACAAAATTTTATGATGAAAATGATAACCCTGAAAACCAGTTTTTTTCTACACGTATAAGCTTTCCATTATACGTCAGTACAAGATTTAAATACAAAATTTCACCTCATCTGTATTTAACTCTGTCGGGGTTCTACAATCATATTTCAAACGGCGGTATTAAACAACCTAATTACGGAATGAATTTCCCAACATTAGCGGCAGGATTAGAATATTATAAAAATCCTTTACCTTTATTGAAAAAGAAATATTTTGTTGATAACAAAATCAAAGAACCAGGAATATACTTTTTAGCAGGTTCTCTTTTATCCTATAAAGTTATTGATAAAACCGAGATGTTTCCTGAGAAAGGATGTGTTTCATTGGGTATTTATGCCAGAGGGCTTAAAAAATTAAAAACATTTTATTCATTAAATGCAGGAGTCGAATTGATTGTAGATAATGCTATTAAAGAGGTAATAAGAAGAGAGCAAACAGGGATTGACTATAAAAGATTTGCTGTCACTGCAGGCCAGGACTTTCATATGGGAAAAGTTATTTTCACTCAATATCTTGGATTATATGTTTATGCGCCTTATAAGGCAAGGCATAGTGTATACCAGAAATATGAGCTTGTTTATAAAATAGATAATAATCTGGTTGCAGGAGTTTTTATGAAAGCACATACGAGCAATGCTGAATTAATGGGAATTACGGCAAGCTGGACAATAAGGCCAAGGCATTAAAATCCGAAACACTGGCCACGGGTTTATTAATCTGCTGTTAAAATATTATTCTCTAACGGTTGATTTTTGATGGTTTAAAGAAACTTTATTATATTGGACAATTATTTTACTTTCCAATCTTCAGGATTTTATGAACGATTTACTTGAGAGACTATTATATTGTGTTGAAGTTGGCAAAATCAACAAAGCTTCTCCTTATCCACAAGGCATGAAAGACCAGGATGGTGCCGATGAGCTGGCAAGGAAAGCTATCGAATCGGGAATAAGCCCAACCGCTATATTGGAAGAGGCTCTTATACCGGCAATGACTAATGTGGGAAATAAATTCAGCCGTCAGGAAATATTTGTTCCTCAGATGCTTATGTCGGCAAAAGCCATGAGCAGCGCCATGGAGCATCTGAAACCTTTTTTCCTGTCGGGAGAAACAAAACGAAAAGGTACTTTTATTATAGGCACTGTTACTGGCGACCTTCATGATATAGGCAAAAATCTTGTGGCAATGATGATTGAAGGAGCCGGATGGGAAGTAATTGATTTAGGTGTTGATGTGGGGGTCGATAAATTTCAGAAAGCAATCGAGAAGCATCCCCATGCCGTGGTAGGATTATCAGCACTTCTTACTACAACAATGGAGAATATGAGAAAGATTGTTGCTGAAATCAAGGAGAAAGAACCTGAGCGTATTATACTTGTAGGAGGCGCTCCAGTCACAATGGATTTTTGCCGTAAAATTGGAGCCGATTTTTATTCACCCGACCCTCAGGGTGCCGTTAATTATTTGAATACGCATATATCGAGAATGTCGGCATGATTACGATTCTAAGAGGAAAAACTAAAGAGGTTACTATAAACACTGAAGGTCCTGCTATTATAATAGGTGAATGCATTAATCCTACACGAAGAAAAAAGTTAATCGCATCACTACAGGAAGAAAAATTTGATTATGTTCTGGAACTGGCCAGGGCTCAGATTAATGCCTTTGCGGATGTCCTGGATGTGAATGTGGGCTATCCCGGAGTGGATGACGAAAAACTTCTTCCCGAAACAGTAATAGCACTTGAAAATAACTTTGATATCCCTCTTTGCCTTGATTCTCCTAATCCAGATGCAATTGAAGCAGCGTTGAAAGTTTCAAAGGGTAAATGTCTTATCAACTCGGTAAACGGAGAGGAAAAATCACTTTCCGTTATACTACCTATTGCAAAAGAGTATGGAGCGGCAATTATAGGCTTGGTGATGGATGAAAACGGTATAACTTATGAACCAGAAAAAAGAGTGGCGATTGCGGAAAAAATTCTCAACAGGGCTGTTAAAGCCGGAATACCTGAAGAAGATATTATTATTGATCCAATGGCCATGGCAGTAAGCGCTGACCCCCGTGCATGCATCATTACTCTTCAAACCATAAAACTAGTCCACGATAAACTGAAACATAATATTACTCTTGGGTTAAGTAATATTTCTTTTGGTTTGCCCGGAAGAGAACATCTTAATTCTGCATTTGCCGCTCTGGCGATTAGTGCAGGACTTACATGCCCGATTGCCAATCCGGAGAAAATAATCGCAATTATTCGAGCAATTGACCTTATTCTGGGTAGGGATGATTATGCCATGAGATATATTGAGGCAAGCCGAATCTTTAAGTAAAAATGATTAATACAAGGTATGTCGTTATTTACACCCGGACGGAGATGGCAACCGCCATTTTATCCATTTAAAAAGGAAAAATTTTCGCGCAGGTTACTTGCCTCAACCGAAAGGATTGTCAAAGGATTTATGTTCGGATGTCGAATGTGCGGCAATTGCCTTCTGCAAGAAACTGCATTTATATGTCCTATGGAATGTCCCAAAGGACTTAGAAACGGTCCTTGTGGAGGCTCGACACCCGAAAAATGTTATGTTGATAAAACAAGGCCTTGTATCTGGTATAAGATTTTTGAAAGGTCGTGGAAAATGAAACGGCAGGAGAGATTGATGGAAATTTTGCCTCCACTCGACTGGCTTAAGGCTGGAACACAAACATGGGGCGATGTTGTTAAGCAGGTAAAAATTGTCGGTAGCAAACATTTTTTCAGCAGTCTTTTTTATAGGGATAAAGAACACCGCAGGGAAACATGGGAAAATGTATTCCGTCCTGTGCGTCAGCCTGAATGGTGGAACGGCGATTCTCTGTATCATTCCCCTTCTTATACTAAACCTGTAAGTCTTCTCGAAGAAAGACTTAAGAAGGGCGACTTCGTCTTCACAACTGAAATTATTCCGCCTCAACATGCCGGGACAGACCGGCTAAGAAAAAGCATCGAAACAGTAAAGCCTTATGTGTCAGCTATAAATTTTACTGACAACTCTTCATCAATCCCCAGGATGGCAAGTATCATTTGTTGTAAAGTGGCTTCAGAACTTGGAACTGAGCCTGTTCTTCAAATTCCCGCACGCGATAATAACCGTTATAGCCTCCAGTCGAAAGTTATTGGTGCTAATGCATTGGGTATAAGAAATATATTATGCATCACAGGTGATAATCCGGTCATTGGGCCACCCCCTGCAGGTAGTATGGAAATTGTCGATACAGATTCGGTTCAGATGCTATGGATTCTTAGAAAAATGAGAGATGAAGGAAAATATCTCGACGGACGTGAAATAAAGCAAAAGCCGGATTATTTTTTGGGTGCTGCAGCTTCGCCTTTTGCTTCAAAACCCGAATATCAGGCTTTAAGGGAACATAAGAAAGTTAATGCCGGAGCTCAGTTTCTTCAGACAAACCTTGTTTTTGACAGCGAAGGTGTCCAACGATGGCTCGAACAACTATATAAACGTGACATTCTTAATAAAGTATATATACTAATAGGTATAGCTCCTCTGAGAAGCCTTAAAATGGCCAATTATCTCAATAATGAAATACCAGGAGTAATTGTGCCCGATAAAATCTTGAGACGAATGGAAAAAGCAGGAAATTCTGCTCATGAGGAAGGAATCACCATCGCTCTCGAGTTGATAACTGCCGTCAGGAAGATGCAGGGAGTAAACGGAATTCATCTAACAACTATGGGATATGAAGATGTGGTTGAAAAAATAGTAAGGGAATCAGGAATAACCGGGTAATTAATTCTAATACAATGAAAAGATACACCTTCAGGTTTGATTATAGTGAGCTGAAAATCAATCCTTCCCGGATTTTAAAACTTCTTGACTGCGAGAGAGAAGATAGTCCTGAGTTTCTTTTGAAATCAATTGATAAAGTGCTTTCAGAAGCATCCGAACTATCCGATGTTAAAGCCGAATTAGCTATCTGTTCCAACATAAAAATAAATAAGGAATCGGGGGTTATGACAATTGAAGGTATTGACTTTCATCCCGGGAAAATCATTATTTCACAACTTTGGAAATCGGAATCGGTTGCCGTCTTTGCCTGTACAGCAGGCTCGAGATTAAGTGATAGATCAAAAAAACTCATTGAAGAAAAAAATTTACTTGAAGGTTATGTTTTTGATGTTGTGGGAAGTGAAATAGTTGAAGCAGGCGCCGACCTTATGCAGGAAAAACTCAAAATAATGATGGCGGCTGAAGGAATGTTAATAACAAATCGTTATAGCCCTGGATATTGCGGTTGGGATGTTTCAGAACAAGATAAACTCTTCAGCCTTATTCCAGACAATTATTGCGGCATTACTCTGACAAACTCAGCATTAATGATTCCTCTTAAATCGGTAAGCGGAATAATAGGAATTGGCAAAAAAGTAAGGTTTAATTTTTATACTTGCAATTTGTGTGATGATAGAAACTGCATCTACAGACGACTAAAACAAAATCAAATATGAAAAAATTATTATTATCAACTGTTTTAATCATGAGCTTCTTATATTTAACAGCCCAGACAGATGTTCCTAATGTCAAAATTACTAACGACATTATTAATGCAATTTTGTATCTTCCTGATAATGAGAAAGGATACTACAGAGGTACAAGATTTGATCACTCAGGTATTGTGGCAAGCCTCGAATATAAAGGACATACCTTTTTTGGACAGTGGTTCGAAAATTATAACCCTGAAACACATGATGCTGTAATAGGTCCGGTTGAAGAATTCGGACAAATCGGATTCGATGAAGCAAAACCAGGTGAAACCTTTTTGAAAATAGGGGTTGGAATGCTCCAAAAACCGGATGAAAAACCTTATTCAAATTTCAGACTATATCCAGTAAAAAATCATGGTAAATGGCTAATAAATAGCAACAAAAGAAGTGTAAAATTTACTCATATTCTTAAAGACGAAGAATATTCCTATAAATATGAGAAACAGATTTACCTTGTATCAGGTAAACCAGAAATGATAATTTCACATTCTTTTTTGAATACCGGAAAACTGCCTGTAGAAACAACAGTTTACAATCATAACTTTCCTGTAATTGATAAACAGCCTGTTGGACCGGGATACATTATTACTTTTACTTTTAATCCGGAGTGTTCGGATAAGGGCTTTGAAGGAGTAGTTGCTATACAGGAGAATAAACTTGTATACTTGAAGAACCAGTCACCTGATGAAAGAGTTTATTGTACTGATCTGAAAGGTTATGGGAACACTCCAGCCGATTATGATATAAGAATAGAAAATCATAATTCACGTGCAGGTATGAGAGTTACTTGCGACCGTCCTTTAGTCAGGCTGGCATATTGGTCGTCGCCAACAACCGTATGCCCTGAACCGTTTATCAAAATTTCAGTTAAGCCCGGCGAGAAATTCGAATGGCAGATAAAATATGAATTCTATACTTTTTAGAAGAAAATTTATGAATTGATAATAATATTCCCGCATTGAATATTTGCTCTTAAAACATTTTATAAAAATATCACTATATTTATATGGAAGTTCTTTAAATCAGATTTTTATGAAACAAATAAACTTTATGAAGTTTTTTGGATTTATAACGGCTTGTTTGATTAGCACCTGCATTGCTTCATCACAATCAGGTTTTCAATACGCCTTTTTGAATCCGTCTCTTTCTGTTGAAGAGAGAGTTAACGACCTTGTTCAACGAATGACCCTTGAAGAAAAAATAAGCCAGATGATGAATGCCGCCCCGGCCATTGAAAGGCTTGGAATACCGAAATATGACTGGTGGAACGAGTGTCTTCATGGAGTGGGACGAGCTGGTCTTGCAACTGTTTTCCCACAGGCAATAGGACTTGCAGCGACATGGGATGAAGAGCTTTTCCTGCGTGTTTCAACGGCAATTTCAGATGAAGCCCGGGCCAAGCACCATGAATTTATAAGAAACAATTCGAGAGAAAGGTATCAGGGTCTTACTTTCTGGACGCCAAACATTAATATTTTCAGAGATCCCCGATGGGGAAGAGGGCAGGAAACCTATGGAGAGGATCCATATTTGACCGGAAAACTTGCAATTCAGTTTATCAAAGGACTTCAAGGCGACAATCCAAAATATTTCAAAACAATTTCGACGGTCAAACACTATGTTGTGCACAGCGGTCCTGAGCCTGAACGTCATACGTTCGATGCGGTTACAGATAAAAGAGATTTGCTTGAGACTTATCTTCCTCATTTTGAAATGAGTATTAAAGAAGGAAAAGTATATTCTGTGATGTGTGCATATAACAGATATAACGGCGAGGCATGTTGCGGCAGTAATTACCTGCTGAACGGTATAATAAGGGATGAATGGGGCTTCGAAGGATATATTGTTTCCGACTGCGGTGCTATCAGCGATATATACAGAGGTCATAAGATAGTGGGAACGCCTGCCGAAGCTGCTGCCCTGGCTGTAAAATCGGGCACCGACCTTGAATGTGCATCGGTTTACAGAAGCCTCAGAGAGGCTGTAGAAAAAGGATTGATAACAGAACAGGAAATTGATGTGTCGGTTAAGAGACTCTTTACGGCACGAATGAAACTCGGTATGTTTGACCCACCCGAAATTGTACCTTATTCCAGCATACCCTATAGTATAAATGACTGTCAGGAGCATAAAGACCTTGCTCGCTTAACTGCCTGCAAATCTATAGTGCTTCTTAAAAACGAAGGTGCCTTTCTGCCATTGAGAAAAGATATCGGAAAGATAGCAGTTATTGGTCCAAATTCCGACGAAACATTTGTTTTGCTTGGTAACTATAACGGAACGCCTTCCGATCCTGTTACTCCTCTGAGAGGAATCAGGGAAAAAGTTTCAGGTTATTCGGAAGTCATATATGCGCGTGGCTGTAACTGGGTTGAAGGGATGCCTGGTCAGAAACCATCGGACGAAATGATATCTGAGGCTCTTAACATTGCAAAAACTGCCGATGTAGTTATTATGTGCATGGGTATTACTCCGCGTCTCGAAGGTGAGGAGATGCGTGTTAATGCGGAAGGCTTCAAGGGAGGCGACAGGACACGTATCGACTTGCCTGATATCCAGCAGGAACTCATAAAAAAAGTTCATGCACTTGGCAAGCCGGTGATACTGGTATTACTAAATGGCAGCGCTATTGCCGTTAACTGGGAAAAGGAAAATATTCCTGCAATAATCGAAGCATGGTATCCCGGCCAGGCAGGAGGCCAGGCTATAGCAGATGTGATATTTGGAGATTATAATCCAGCAGGAAGACTGCCGGTTACTTTCTATAAGTCGGTAAAAGACCTTCCACCTTTTGAAGATTACAATATGAAAAACCGTACTTACAGATATTTCACAGGAGAACCGCTTTATCCATTCGGCTATGGATTAAGCTATTCCACATTCGGATATAGTAAAATGAAGGTTAAAAAGACAATTAAAACAGGCGAACCGGTTGAAGTTTCCATAAATGTCAGAAACACTGGTAAAAGGGATGGAGAAGAAGTTGTTCAGTTATATATATCCAATCTTTCCGCAAAAGTTCCTGTGCCTCTTCGGACGCTCAAGGGATTCAAAAGAATAGACCTGAAGGCCGGAGAAAGCAAGACCGTAGTTTTTAAACTTACTCCCGAAGATTTTTCTTTTGTTGATGAAGAATACAAAAGAGTGATAAAGCCCGGTAAGTTTTTAATATCAGTTGGAGGCTGTTCTCCAATGCAAGATATCGAAAAGAGTGAGCCTGGTATTTTGAAAAAAATAATCGAGCTGAAGTGATATAATTTAAATAAGAAACGACTGAATTTTTCAGTCGTTTCTTATAATATTCTTATTGCGACTTTTAGTAATACAATTTGATGTTTATCGTTTGCTGTATTGTTCGAATATCTCTTTGATATTTGCCTGTTGAGAATCCCCTGAATGAACCAGAACCAGATAACGCAGATTTAGCACAGTACCTTTTTTCATGAAAATATCCTTGTTATTTTCAGGCCAGTACATGGGAGTTGGTGACATGAATCCGTAATCTCTTGTAAACCATGGGGCAGGATACCAAGGATTTGACGGATGTTGTAAAATGGCAATGCCTTCAACGGATGTTCCCCGTTTCCCGTAAAAATCGAGCCATGCCGACTTCTTGCCGAACGTCTCTTTTTCACTTCTTAACCCTTCAGCATTGACCATAGTTCCTCCGTTCCTTACAGATATATCGGGTGCGGTTCTTACGCTAAAAAGCGAATGATTAGTCTTCTGGATTCTAACATCGGTAAGCATTTCCATAACTATTTCAACTTCAATCTGATACAAACCCAGAGAAGGAGCTGTTATAATATATTTGCGTGTATCTTTTATCGGCGAAACGGCACCGGGGCGGCTCCAGATGCATTCGTCGGAAATGATTGCAGTGTCGCCTCCCTCCTTTATTATTTCGGCATTTACGGATATTATCCTTCCTCTTTCAAGTCCTTCCTGCCACCAATTACCCCCGTTAACAAGATCGCACCCGAAAAAGAGCGAGCTGTGATGAGGATATTCTGCATTTCTTATTGAAGTTACAGATCCTCCCGAAGCAGGGCCGTTAACAGGAAAGAAGAAAGGATATTTCTCATCGTCTGGGAAAATATAACTCGTAAAAAATTTTCCGTCAATAGTAACGTTGATTTTGGAACCGACTTTGACAGCAGTAATTTTAGCTGCGTCAGCAGGTATTTCACTAATAAGAGTCGCGGCGAGAGCTATGAAAGTGATAAAAAATTTTTTCATACAGATTACATTTTTCATACAGATTACATTTTGATATAATCAGTGCCGTAAGGTTTGCGCTGCGGCCGTGAAAGCATTTTATTAGCTTCATCGTCATTAATGAAAATCTCTTTATCAGGATCCCATCTTAGTCTTCTTCCGAGCTTCATTGCAATATGGGTAATCAGGCAAACCGTACATGCTCTGTGTCCTATTTCAACTGGAGAAATTGGTTCTTTCCTCGATTTGATACAATCGAGCCAGTTGCCTTGCTGTGAGGTGCTTTCATAAAGGTGTACATCATTTGGCCCGAGGGGAGCCATGATTTTTAGATCACTTGCTGAAAGAGGTGGATTAGCTTGTCCTTGTGGTATAGGATCACTTTCTGTTGCCCTATAGGTACCGCGTGTTACAAAGATCCAGCCATCTGTGCCTTCATATCTTACACCGTTAGGATATCCGCCACTGGTGTACATTGTGACTCCGTTTTTATACTCGGCTTTTGCCATAAAATCACCATGTACATCCCAGAGTCCGAATTTCGGAAATTCAGCAACAGCTTCCACCGATATAGGGCCGGTTAGTTCCGTATCCATTCCCCATGCTGCTGAATCGAAATGATGCTGACCCCAGCCTGTAATCATGCCGGCGCCAAACTGTTCACACCTGAGCCAGCCGGGACGGTCAAAACTATTTTGTGGATGTACACGCATTTCAGTGTAATAAACCACCGGTGTTGATCCTAACCACATATCATAGTTGAGGTTTGGAGGGATCGGCATCTCTGGAGCTTCAGGCCCGGGAGGGTCTCCAGGCAACCCTATTTTAACTGTATGAAGTTTGCCTATCCTTCCGCTCCTTACAAGTTCAGCTGCAATCCTGAACTGGGAACTAGAACGCTGTTGTGTTCCAACCTGAAGGATAATATTCCTTTTCCTTACGAGATCGCTTAGCTGACGTCCTTCTTTAATGGTTAATGACGTAGGTTTTTCAAGATAGATATCCTTGCCTGCAAGAGCCGCTTCCATAGCGGGCTGTGCATGCCAGTGGTCCGGCGTGGTTATCATAACGGCATCTATGGATTTATCAATAAGCATCTCTTTGTAATCGCTATAAGACTTTACAGTGACGGCGCTGGTGCTGCCTGTTTTTTTGTTGTAAAAATCCTCAACCATTTTTTTCCCTAATTCCATTCTTTTGGAATCAACATCTGATACCGCAACTACCATCGCAGAATCAAACCTCATTGTTCCCATAATGTCACCTCTTCCCTGCCTGCCACAACCTATCCAACCAATATTGATCTTTTCACTTGGCGGATTCTTCCCAATAACTGATGAGGGAATAATTGTCGGGATAACCATTGTTCCTGCTGCTGCAGTAATTGTATTCGAAATAAATTTTCTTCTTTTCATAATAAATAATTAGTTAATAATCAATATAATATATAAAACAGCTTAGTTAATATATAGTTATATAAAATTATAATAAAAATTATAATAAAATAAGTCTATTATTTTATTTTTATATAAGTGAATTTTACCATTTTTGTCTACACTTTATGGTAAACTTTTATTTGGCACACAACAATGAGTTCTTATAATGTTTTTTATAACTTGTAGGAGAAAAGAGTTTTATAATTCTTGCGTTTATATAGTATCGAATAAAAAAATGAAAATATTTACCGGACAGCAGATAAAAGAGATAGATAAATATACCATTCAGAACGAGCCCATAATGTCCATAGAATTGATGGAGCGTGCCGCAGGGAAAATTTTTTCATGGATAGTGAGCCGGTTCGGGAGATCGCACAAAATAGTTGTGGTTGCAGGGCCAGGCAATAACGGCGGTGATGGACTTGCTGTGGCACGAATGCTTGTATTATCTGGTTACGAGACTGAAGTTTTTTATATTGCTTTTTCCAAAAATGTTTCGCCCGATTGGAAAATCAACAGGGAGAGATTGGAACAAACAGGGAATGTCAGATTTTATATGGTTAATAACTCAAATGAGTTTCCTGTTGTTGAAAGAGATGCAATTATTATTGATGCAATATTCGGTACCGGCCTTAGCCGACCAGTGGATGGACTTGCCGCAGAAGTAATCAAACGTATTAATGAGTCGCATTGTATAAAAATTTCAGTGGATGTCCCATCAGGACTTTTTACAGAAGACAATAGCAAAAATAACAAAGAGGCAATTGTCAGGGCAGATTATACACTTACTTTCCAGTTTCCAAAGCTAGCATTTATGTTTGCTGAAAATTATATATATACCGGCGAATGGTATATTCTTGATATAGGCTTACATCCCGATGTTATAAGAGACACTTCGACACCATATTATTTTATGGAAGAATCCCTTATCAGGGGGTTACTCAAGAAAAGAAAGAAATTCGACCATAAAGGAATTTATGGTCATGGTTTGCTGATAGCAGGATCATCTGTTAAAACAGGTGCTGCAATTTTATCGGCAAAAGCTGCCCTCAGAGCCGGTATAGGATTAATAACCTGCCATGTGCCTTCAAAATCTGTTAATTCGGTAATTTCATCGCTTCCTGAAGCAATGATACAGTGTGATAAGAATTCTGAAATTATTACTTCGGTTGAGAATTTCAATGAGTTTACGGCTGTAGGAGCAGGCCCTGGACTTGGGAAAGCGCAGGATACCGCATCCACTATTTATAAATTAATATGTGAGTGTAAAAGGCCCCTCGTACTCGATGCCGATGCTTTAAATATTATTGCGGCTAATAAAGAATGGTATGAAAAGATTCCTTCTGATACTATATTAACTCCACATCCAAAAGAATTTGAAAGACTCGCCGGGAAAACCAATGATGGTTATTCAAGGCTCATGTGTCAGATTTCTTTCTCGGTCAAACATAATTGCATCGTTATACTAAAAGGTGCCTATACTTCTATATCAATGCCTAACGGAGAAGTCTTTTTTAACAGTACAGGTAATCCGGGAATGGCTACAGCCGGAAGCGGAGATGTTCTTACGGGAATTATTTTATCTTTGCTTGCACAAAGTTACCGGCCAGCCGATGCCGCATTAGTCGGAGTTTATATACATGGTCTGGCGGGTGACATAGCTGCCATTAAAAGAGGTATGGAATCTGTTATAGCAAGCGATATAGCAGAGAATCTTGGTGAAGCATATTGCAGAATAAGAGGAGAAGCTTTTAAGAATACTTGATTTTAAGCAAACGATAATTAAAAAAAATATATTTATGTCGAAAAAAATAATGAAATTAACATGGATGCCGGTTCTGATAATAGCAGTTGCATCCTGCTATCCGAAAAAAATTTTAACCGAACCTGAAACTATAATTACACCTTTGGGTGATAAACTTACAGTTTACGATGGAAGCCTTGTTTACTCGCTACCTATGACAATTTTTCGCATTACAGCAGAATTCGAGAAAACAATTGATAAACCGGGTCCTTACGCAAGCTTTGCAGAAGAAATGCTTGGCCTTAAAAATATTATTTCAACAGAGAAAGA
The DNA here is from genome assembly GCA_018056245.1 of Bacteroidales bacterium. Lineage (GTDB taxonomy): Bacteria > Bacteroidota > Bacteroidia > Bacteroidales > VadinHA17 > LD21. The sequence goes on along the minus strand of JAGPFZ010000017.1, from coordinate 13,915 downwards.
ATCATGGAAAATTAAATCAATTATGCTTGAAACTTCAGAGGAAATAGATCCTTCAGAATATTATGTAATTGAAAGCAAAACAATTGTTCAGAGTAATGCTCTTGCTCTTAAACGGGCAGGTTTGATTCTCGATCTTAACCCGACAAAATACGATGTCGAACAAAAATTGATTTCTTCCTCAAGCATGGTTGATAAGAATCTTTCCTATACTGACCTCGGTTCTGATGAATATTTTACAAGCCGAAGCGATACAGCTTACCGCATGGTAAAACTCGACACAATGTTTATAAGAATTCCATATCTGATCGAACGCAAGCAACAGCTTACCAAGGAACAACTTGCTGAAAGAGCCGCAAGAACTCTTCTTGAACTCAGGGAGGGGAAAAATATGATTCTTACTGGAGAAGCGAATGTATATCCCCAAAGCAATGCCGCAATAGATGAGATAAACAGGATGGAAAAAGAATATCTGGCTCTCTTCGCAGGCAAATCTGCTTCTGAGACCAGAGTTATGCATTATACTTTTATTCCTGATAACGAAAACATAAAAAAGCCTGTTGAGATTTTCAGATTTTCAACTTCAGGCGGCCCTTCAAATATATCTTCAAAATCCGGATTACCGGTAGTTATAGAACTTGAACCGGCAGGAAAAATTAAGGATATAACCTATGTGGCAAGACCTGTATCAAAGGAAGAGGAAACTGCATCGGTCATATCAGATAAACTATATTACAGAACCCCAGAAGTGGCTCTAATAAGAATAAAGTATGGAAACGAAACTCTTTTTGAAACAAGAAGACTTGTATATCAACTCGGACAAACAATGCAGCTTCCTGCAAATTATATTATAGGTAAATAAATATTGCTAATGCTTATTGTATTTTTCCTTTAAAACTTTTGCCATAATCCTGAAAACTCATTTTCTCATAGGCTTTTTCAGCAAAAAATGAAAGCAAAGCTTCCATTTCTTTTGCATCCCTGTACCCGGGAACATTGGTCAGAAGCTGAAGTTTCTCGTTAAAAAAAACAAGATTAGGATAGGAGAGCTGACCTCTTAAAAGAGCAACAGCAAGCTGATGCGTTTTACCTGCTTTACCGTCGTTGATAAAATTCATTCCAAGGAAAGTTACCGGGTCTTTCCCTTCGGCGTTAAATTTTACAGGATAAAATTTTGTATTTAGAATTTCTGCAATGACAGGATTTGAAAAAATTTCTTGGTCTAATTTTTTGCACCAACCACACCAATCGGTGAAAGTATCAATTACTAAAGGGCGCGGATTAGCTTTAGCCATTCTCTCTGCTTCCTGAATCGAATACCATTTAACCGGTTTGTCCTGTCCGTAAGCAATTATTATAGTTCCTGACAGTATTACTGACAAAAAAATTTTTCTGCTCATTAAATTTACAAGTTTTCTTTTCGTTTTGTTGAACAAAATAAGTAAAAATAAAATATCTGAGATAACTTAATTACAAGTTAACCATTTTGTATTTAACAAAAAATCTGCCGAAATGTTGCGAAAAAAAAACAATGACATAGTCTAATAATAAATAATTGATATTTTTAATGCCTCAAATTAAAATAGTGAGTTAAAATATGGAAGAAATAAGAAGAACACTTCGTGATTCCAAAACAGCCAGATGGATTGCACTAGCTGTTATTTCATTCACAATGCTTTGCGGGTATTATCTTACCGATGTAATGGCATCACTTAAACCGCTTCTCGAAAAAGAATTGTCGTGGAGTAGTTCTGAATATGGCATTTTTACAAGTGCTTATGGATGGTTTAATGTTTTTTTGTTAATGCTGATTATTGGCGGAATAATTCTCGACAAAAAAGGAGTCAGGTTTACCGGAAAACTTGCCACGGTAATAATGGTAATTGGTACAGCTATTAAATACTGGGCAATATCCACTCATAGTCTTGATGGTCACAGTTTGTTCGGTATAAAACTTCAGGTAATTATTGCAGGTTTGGGTTATGCAACTTTCGGAGTCGGGGTTGAGGTTGCTGGTATTACAGTATCGAGGATAATAGTGAAATGGTTTAAGGGGAAAGAAATGGCTCTTGCCATGGGGCTTGAAATGGCAACCGCAAGAATCGGTACCGGTTTGGCCATCGCAACATCTGCTCCATTGGCTGTCGCTCTTAAAGGAGTATCGAAGCCAGTTCTTATTGGTCTAATTTTATTATGTATTGGAATGATAGCTTTTTTTCTTTATACTATAGAAGATAAAAAGCTCGACCAGGAAATTGAAGCCGAAGCATTAGGTAGTGAAAATACAGAAGAGGAAACATTCAAAGTAAAGGATATCTTATATATTTTGAAGAATAGAGGCTGGTGGTATATTGCAATATTATGTGTATTGTTTTATTCTGCCGTTTTTCCGTTTTTAAAATATGCAACCGATCTGATGGTAAATAAGTTCGGCTTAAATGAGAACATAGCAGGTCTCATTCCTATGCTTCTCCCGTTCGGTACAATTATACTTACTCCATTCTTTGGAAATATTTACGATAGGAAGGGCAAAGGTTCTACAATTATGATAATAGGAGCATCACTTCTTATTTTCGTTCATGCTCTGTTTTCTATACCGGCTCTTAACCAGGTTCCTGTTGCTATATTTCTTATGATTGTTTTAGGCATTGCATTTTCTCTTGTTCCTTCAGCCATGTGGCCTTCAGTCCCAAAAATCATTCCTGAAAAACAACTTGGCACTGCTTATGCCCTTATTTTCTGGGTGCAGAATTGGGGTTTAATGGGCGTGCCTGCTCTTATTGGATGGGTGCTCGATAAATATTGCATAACAGGAACACGGCTTATTGAAGGTGTAGAAATTTCAAGTTACGACTATACGATTCCAATGATAATTTTTACAATGTTCGGCATACTGGCTCTTGTTTTTGGATTTTTGTTGAAAGCGGAAGACAAACGTAAAGGGTACGGGCTTGAATTGCCAAATATTAAGAAACAGAAATAGTAAAAAAAGAATCAATAATAATGAAATGTCAGGGCTTATGCCATCTTGATGAGTATAGCCTTTAGAGTGTCGGTCACATCTTCTTCTTCATCAACGCATCTCTCAAGCATTTCGAGAATTTTACTGTTCTTGAGTAATTCCTTAGTGTCTTCTTCTTTTTCGAACATCTTAAGAGCACCATCAAAAAATAATTCATCTGCAGCGTGTTCTATATCTTTTATCTTATTACAGCAATTCATTATCTTTTCCCTGTTTGAACCTGCATTACTTAATAAGTGTACTGCTTTATCAATTTCAATTGATGCATCATAAATCAATCCTGCCATGTCAGAATAAATAGAAATAACTTTTTTTGGTTTATAAAGGAATATACTCCGGCCAATTCCGTTAATTGAATCCAATACATCATCCATATTCGAAGCAAGCTCTTGAATGTCTTCACGATCAAAAGGTGTAATAAATGAACTATTAAGCTGATTATAGATATTAACTGTTATATCGTCTCCTTTGAGCTCGATCTCCTTTATCTCTTTATTATATTTTTCAAGTTCTTTAAATTCCGAAACATTCATCATTTTTTTTAGTGTTTCTGCTGCCTTTACAAGATTTTCGGAAGCAGAATTAAAAAGTGGGAAGAATGCATGATCTTTTGGAACGAACAACTTAAAAATGTTATCTATTTTCATGAAAATAAATTTATTTTATAAAAATTACAAAATCCATACCAATAAATAATATATACCTCCTCCAAGTAAAGCCGAAACAGGTATGGTCAGAATCCATGCCCAGAATATTTTTTTTGTAACTCCCCATTTCACTGCCGATGCACCTTTTCTTGCACCGACACCGATAATTGATCCCGTTATTGTATGTGTTGTACTTACCGGAATGCCGAAATGAGTGGCGGCAAATAGTGTCAGTGCGCCGGCAGTCTCAGCACAGAAACCTTCAAATGGTTTGAGTTTGGTTATCTTTTGTCCCATCGTTTTCACTATCCTCCAGCCGCCCGTAAGTGTTCCGAGCGAAATTGCCGTATGACACGATAGTACGATCCACAATGCAATTTCATCATTCTTCGATGCAAGACCGCTCACAATTAGTGCTACCCATATTATCCCCATTGATTTCTGAGCATCGTTTCCTCCATGCCCTAAGCTGAAGGCTGCAGCTGAAAGTAACTGAAGCCGTCTGAAATGTTTGTCAACGCCAAAAGGCGTATGAGATTTTACAAGATTGATTACTATTGCCGATATAATAAAAGAAATCAACATCCCAAGCAGAGGAGCAACGAAAATAAAAATTATTATCTTCAGCACCCCTGAAAATATTACTGAGCTTACTCCCGAACATACTATGGCAGAACCTACAAGACCACCCACAAGAGTATGAGATGAACTCGAAGGTAGGCCAAGCCTCCATGTAATTAGATTCCAAATGATAGCAGCAATAACGGATGATGCTATAACAGTAAGGTTAACGACGTCAGGATTGATGACACCTTTACCCATTGTAGTGGCAACATTAAGAGGAAATACCGTAAAAGCTATAAAATTAAAAAAAGCGGCAAGAACAACCGCTGAAAAAGGTGAAAGAACTTTAGTTGAAACAACTGTCGCAATAGAGTTGGCTGAGTCGTGGAATCCGTTTATAAAGTCAAAAATCAGAACAAGAGCAATTAAGATATATAAAAATGTCATATAAAAATTAATTGTTATGTCAATTACAAAATGCTATTTCACTTTGTCAAAACGTGTGCAAATATATAAAAGAAATGAAAGTAAAAGAGACAATCAATTTTTCTGATAGGTATATTTATCTGAATTTGGCTTTAATAGCCTTGTACAGGCATTGTTAAATTTTCGTTACAAAAAACAACCATCAAAATCGGAAGAGTTATTTTTAATTTTTGATTTTAAACATTTTTCTTATTTTTAATCACTTTTAAATTGATATAAACTAATCTATTATTGATATGAATGATATTACAAAATTGCAGCCTTCAAAAGTGTGGAATTATTTCCATGAGATTACAAAAATACCTCATCCTTCAAAAGATGAAAAGAAGCTGATTGAATATGTTGTTAAGTTCGGCAGGGATAACAACCTGGAAACAATCGTTGACCGTGTTGGGAATGTTATTATACGTAAACCTGCAACTCCTGGGATGGAAAACAGGAAATGCGTTATTCTTCAAACACATCTCGACATGGTTCCGCAGAAAAACAATGATAAAGTTCATGATTTTATCAGAGATCCGATTGAAACTATTATTGACGGAGAATGGGTAAAGGCAAATGGCACTACTCTTGGAGCCGACAATGGTATAGGAGTTGCTTTGACGCTTGCTATATTGGCTTCTTCCGATATTCCACATGGCCCGTTGGAAGCGCTTTTCACAATAGATGAAGAAACAGGAATGACAGGTGCAAACAAATTGGAACCCGGGCTTTTAAAAGGAGAGATTCTTTTAAATCTTGATTCCGAAACTGAAGGAGAACTTTGTGTTGGTTGCGCCGGTGGGGTAAATGTAAATGCAAAAAGGTATTATAACGAGGAACCATCTCCCACAGGTTTTGCTGCTTATATGATAGTTATAAAAGGACTAAAGGGAGGACATTCCGGAGTTGATATAGCTGCTGGAAGAGCAAATTCAATAAAACTCCTGTTCAGGTTTCTTATGCAGGCTGAAGCAAATTTCGGAATAAGAATTGCCAGTGCTGCAGGTGGTAACCTGCGCAATGCAATTCCCCGGGAGGCCTATGCTGTTGTCCTTGTACCTGAAAGTAAAGTCAATGAATTTGAATCTTTTGTGAGACGATATGAAACAATATATAAATCGGAATTTGCCGAGACAGAACCTGATCTGGCATTTTATTGTGAGAAAACCGAAGCCCCCTCAAAAGTAATGAACAGTAAGGAGCAATATCGTATTATTAGAGCAGTATTTGCCTGTCCACATGGCGTTCAAAGAATGAGCCAGTCGATGAAAGGGCTGGTTGAAACATCCAATAATCTTGCAATTATTCGTTGTAAAAACGGTAAATTCGAAGCTTACAACCTTACACGCAGCTCTGTTGACTCGGCAAAAGAAGCAACTGCATGGAAAATTGCAGCCGTTTTTCATCTTATTGATGCAGAAGTAGAGCTCGAAGGTTCATATCCAGGATGGAAACCCAATGTCAATTCACAGATATTGAAGATAATGAAAAATATATATGTGCGAAAATATGGGAATGAACCTGTTGTAAGTGCCGTACATGCCGGACTTGAATGTGGAATTATAGGGGGAATTTATCCAGAGCTAGATATGATATCACTTGGTCCGACAATCAAAAATCCTCATTCCCCTGAAGAAAGAGTACATATTCCTTCGGTTGCGAAATTCTTTGAGTACCTTTGTGAAGTTTTAAAAGAAGTACCTGAAAAATAGTGTTTAAAGAGCTTTTATAAAAGTATTAAAAGCCTGACAATTTTTATTTAATTAAGACTCGACCTTAATTTCAACAAGTACATCATACTTGTTTACAATAGTGCCGGGCTTTGCATTGATTTTTAATGCTATTCCGTTTACAGGCGATTGTATTTCATTCTGCATCTTCATGGCTTCCAGAATGATAACCGGTTCCCCAACCAATACCTGACTGCCTTCCCTTGCAAGTACATCCACGATCTTGCCAGGCATAGGAGCTTTTATAAGTTCTTTTTCCTTTTTACCTCTCTGTTTGTTGAGCACCTTCATCCTCTTGTAACTGAAAGGAGTTTCGATGGTAAAAACATAACAAATATCAATAAAAAGAATCTCGTATTTATTTTGTCTCGAACGGATTATTTCAACAGGATATTTTCTATTTTTAAATAGAATATATGTACCAAACTTTTCGTCGTGCTTAAGCTTTACTTCATAATTTCGTTTTCCAATCTTTATAATATTCTTAAGTGGGAGAGTAAAAATATATTTCCTGTTGCTTGAAGCAATAGCATAAAGCTTTTTAATTTTCGAGTTATCATTAACCATAGTCTTTATCTTAAATTTGGCTGATTCGTTTGTTTAACAGCCATGGATCAATTTCACGACTTTCGTTCAAATTAAGACTTATACTGTTTTCGCTCAGGTTTTCTTCAATAAAGAGTTTTGTTGCAAACCATGCAGCAAGCATTTCTTCGTATTCGCTGTTATAAAAATATTGAGTAAGTTCTTTTTCTATGAATGATGTTGTAAACGTGCCACTTGTAAATTTGGGATGCCTTACCAGCATCCTGAAAAAAGGCAGTGTGGTTTTTGTTCCTTTGATCCAAACTTTATCAAGAGCCAGTTTACAGTGTTTAATAGCTTCCCTTCGGTCCTTGCCTTTGACAATAAGTTTGGCAATCATGGAATCGTAGTTTGGTACAATAACTGATCCAGCAATAACACCTGTATCTACTCTTACATAATTATCGTCGGGGAAATATATTTTTTCAATTTTCCCGGGATTGGGTGCAAAACCTGCCTGAACGTCTTCAGCATTAATTCTACATTCAATTGCCCATCCATTTATTTTTACATCTTGTTGTTTGAGCTGCAACTCTTCACCGTTGGCTACCCTTATTTGTTGTTCGATAAGATCTATACCTGTTATTTCTTCAGTAACCGGATGTTCGACCTGGATTCTGGTGTTCATTTCCATGAAATAGTAGTTTTTATCAGAATCGAGTAGAAATTCAACTGTACCTGCAGAATAATAGCCTGCAGCTTTTACAAGTTTTACCGCTACATTACCCATTTCTTCTCTCAGTTTTTCATCGAGTGCGCAGGATGGGGCTTCTTCAAGAAGTTTCTGATGCTTTCTTTGGATTGAACATTCCCTTTCTCCAAGATGAAGGATATTCCCTTTTTTGTCGCCAATAATTTGAAACTCGATATGTTTAGGATTTTCAATATACTTTTCTATAAAAACGGAGGGGTCATTAAATGCTTTCTCGGCTTCTTTACTTGCTATTATAAACATTTTCTCGATGTCTTCCGGTTTTCTCACAATTCTCATACCTCTTCCTCCTCCGCCCGATGCAGCCTTAATAATAACAGGATATCCTATTTTTTCTGCAATTTTTGCCGCTTCTTCTTCATTTGCAATATTTCCCTGGCTTCCTGTTGCCATTGGGATATTATTTGCCATGGCTATTCTTCTTGCAATAGTCTTATTTCCTATTTTATAAATAGAATCAGGCGAAGGTCCTATAAACTCAATATTATTGTCGAGACATTTCTGTGCGAAATAGGCATTTTCGGCAAGAAATCCGTATCCCGGATGAAGAGCATCTGCTCCGGTTTTTAAGGCTATTTCAATTATTCTATCAATATTAAGGAATACAGGAATTTCCGAATCATCGTCCGTATTGTCATAAACAATATCGGCGTAAGAAAGATAAAGCGCAGAAGGCTCTACTGCTGTTTTTATTGCGACAGTTTCTATCCCCATCTGGCGCGCTGTTTTTATTATCCTTACGGCTATTTCACCCCTATTTGCAATAAGTATTCTTTTAATTCCCATTATTGTTTTTTAAGTTAAATTTAACTAAAACTCTACTCTACAACTTTCTACCTCCTCTGCCTTTTGCCTTCTGCCTTTAAAGCGGTATATTTCCATGTTTTTTAGATGGTACTTTTACCCATTTATTTTTAAGTGCCTCGAAAGCTGAAATCACTTTTTGTCTTGTAACGGCAGGATCAATAACTTCATCTATATATCCGAGTTCATCGGCTATAAAAGGATTAGCCACTTTATCTCTGTATTTTTTCACAAGTTCTTTTTTGAGTTCAGCAGGGTTTTCTGCTTCGGCAAGTTCTTTTTTATAAAGTATTGCAACTGCACCGTCAGGTCCCATAACTGCAATTTCAGCGGTAGGCCATGCAAAGCTAAAGTCACCGCCCATATTTTTGCTGTTCATAACAATGAAAGCTCCTCCATAAGCTTTTCTTAATATTATAGTAATCTTAGGGACAGTTGCTTCGCTGTAAGCATAGAGCATTTTTGCGCCATGTTTTATTATTCCGGCATGTTCCTGATTAACTCCGGGAAGAAAGCCCGGCACATCTTCGAACGTAAGAATAGGGATGTTAAATGCATCACAGAATCGTATAAACCTGGCAGCCTTCACGGATGAATCTATATCTAGTACACCCGCAAGTACTTTTGGCTGGTTGGCAACAATTCCAATAGTCTTGCCTTTGAGACGTGCAAAACCTGTAACAATACTCTGTGCGAAAAGCTCGGCAGTCTCAAAAAAGCTATTTTTATCTACAACGAGATTAATAATATCCCTGACGTCATAAGCTTTATTGGGATCGTCGGGCACAATATCTCTTAGCTTTGGATTAACATCAGGTGTTGTTGTGGCTTCTGGAACTGTAGGTGGATTTTCGACATTATTAGATGGGAGATATGCAAGGAATTTTTTCAATGCAAGTATTGTGTTCTCTTCATCATCATAGATCATGTGGGCAACGCCGCTTTTCTTTGCATGAACTTCTGCACCTCCAAGAGCGTCAAAAGTAACGTCTTCGTTTAATACTTCTTTTACAACATTTGGCCCGGTTACGAACATAAAACTTGTCTGATTCACCATGAACACAAAATCCATGAGGGCAGGTGAGTAAACTGCACCACCTGCGCAGGGTCCCATTACAACAGCAATTTGTGGAATAATACCTGACGATTGGATACAATTGTGAAAAATTGAGGCATAGCCAGCAAGACTTGCAACGCCTTCCTGTATCCTGGCGCCTCCCGAGTCGAGTAATCCAATCACAGGTGCACCCATTTTCAAAGCCATTTCCTGTATTTTCGCAATCTTTTTCGAATGAACCAGGCCCAGTGACCCTCCCATTATTGTAAAGTCCTGAGCATAAGCAAATACGAGTCTACCATTAATCTTGCCATGACCGACGATCACCCCGTCGCCATAAATTTTTTCAATTTTTCCAAATTCAACGTTCTGAACAGCCGGTACAACATAAGCATCTATTTCTTCAAAAGTGCCTTTGTCAAAAAGCAGGTTAATTCTTTCCCGTGCAGTTAGTTTACCTTTTGAATGTTGTTTTTCAGCCAGTGCCGGACTGTATTGCTTTTTAAGCGCTTCCTGCCTTTCGAGGAAGGCTTTGAAACTTTTTCCTGAAACATCCATAACCGGAAAGATTTAATAATAATACCGGATTAATTCTAATAATCTTAAATTCCGATATTTTAACAGCCGTAAAAATAATTAAACTCTATAGATTTGCAAAAAAGTTTTCGAACAGGAACTCATTTATAATTATATTATGTTGATTATTAATTAATAAAGGTAAGATAATTATCGAATGTTTATAAAATATTATTTTTATTCATTTTTTAAAGATTGATATTTCAATTTGATTACAGATAATATGTCCGATCAATATGTGACATTCCTGTATTCTGGGTGTTTCAGAAGAGGGTACTTTTATTATTAAATCGCACATTGAAGCCATTTTTCCACCAGGCATTCCTGTTAATCCTATAACAAATATACCTTTTTGTTTTGCAGATGATATTCCCTTGATTATATTCTGTGAAGAACCTGAAGTTGATAACACAACAAGAACATCTCCATTGATACCGATCGCTTCTATTTGCCTTGAAAAAATTACGTCGAAGTTGTAGTCATTAGAAACAGAGGTTAATACCGAAGTATTTGTTGTTAATGCTACCGCCGCTAAAGGAGGCCGGTCGAATCCAAACCTGCAAACAAGTTCTGCCGTAAGATGTTGAGCATCAGCAGCACTTCCTCCGTTGCCTGCAAAAAGTATCTTATTACCTTTTTTTAGTGCATTTACGCAAATTTGGGCAGCTTTATCTATTTTTTTAATAATCTCCTCATTATCAAGAATTGACTGTTTTACAGCTATTGAATCCTTAATTTGTCTTTTAATTTCTTCCATGGATTTTGTATTTTAAGTTATTACGCTTCGCTGTCGTTCCAGCTTTCTTCCATTCTTGCTTATTTGTCCTTTCTCCCTATTGCCTATCGCCTTTACTTCACATAGGTTTAAACAGCCCTGCCTCATTCGATCCAAGCAGACCTGCTCTAAAAACCGGTTCACTGACACGATTCAGTCTGGCAATCATTTCAGTTGTTACAACTTCAAAATGATGGAGCTTTTCGATTTTTTCTCCTATATATTCAAGATCTTCATCCGTTGTTTCCCAGTTCCTGTCATCGTATGCTGACAGGTTAAGAGGAAGTGAATAGGAGCGGAGAGTCTTTTCGCCTTTGGTATTATAATAAAAATCAAAATACGACATAATCAGTTCTCTGATTGAGCGATAAACAGGCTCCCTGAACCTAAGAAGTGTAAAATTCGATTTTGCTACGGCCCCCCAGTGTTTACCTATTTTATAAACAGCAATTACATGGTCGTCGTCGTTATATGATTTCATATCAACAAGCAGAGGTTTAAAACCAATAAGACGAAGAGCCGCCGCCGCAAAAATAGCTCCTTCAAAACAGTGAGCCTTTCTTCTTATTATTACCCACCTTGGAGACTTGCATTCATATTCAGGATTATATTCAATAGAATCGAGAAAATCCTGAATTTTCTGCGGATTATTCAGGCTATTTAAAAATTCAATTTCATTATTTTCCCATTTTCTCATTCAATCATCCAATTATCCAATCATCCAATCATTCAATTCTCTTCCCATTTCCTTTTTACCCGGAGAGTTTCTTAATAATTTTTCTCATTTCGTCATATTGTCTCTCCATACTTCTTACCAGCTGAAACTGAGCCCTTGTTCGTTGCAGATTATGTTCTTTATGGTGTATTTTATAGTATTTATCACCGTCAATGTAGTCGGTGAGGAAACGGACACTCTGTATAAAAGTTATAACTAAGGGTGCGAAAGCAAGATATTCAAGTTCAGTTTCATTGAGAACACTTTTTATTTCAGACATATAGCCTGATGAATATGCACTGAAAAGGTTAATATCCAGATTTACTTTTGAAAGTTCTTTCTCATCTTCTGCCGCAGTATTGGCAGCAGTCCGTATTGCGTCTCCAAAGTCGTAATGAACATATCCCGGCATTACTGTGTCGAGGTCTATAATACATAGTGCTTTCCCTGTTTGTTCATCGAATAATATATTATTGAATTTCGTATCGTTATGTGTAATTCGAAGCGGTATTTTTCCTTCTTTCCCCAGATTATGAATAGTTTTCATTTTCTCAGCTTTTTCCTCAACGAATTTGCGCTCCCTGTTAATCAGTTTCACTTTTCCTATCGGGTCCTCTGAAATCTTAGTGAAAAAAGTTTCGAGGCGTTTTTCAGCATTGTGAAAATCAGGAATGGTTTCGTGCAATGGTGGTTCTGGAAGATCCGAAAGCATTGCTTGAAACTTCCCGACAATTCTCCCTCCTTCGAAAGCTTTATCAGACGAATCAACAATATCATACGACATATTCCGTGGGATAAACAGGAAAACTCTCCAATAATTACCTTCAGAATCAATAGTCCAGCTTTTCCCTTCAACTGAAGGAATTAAAGTAAGAGTTTCTCGTTTGACATCTGAACCTGGGATAGCTTGAATTTTTTGCCGTAAATGGACTGTGACACGTTCAATATTCTCCTGCATCCGTGGAACGTCTTTGAAAACATTATTGTTAATACGTTGTAGAATATAATCATCAATGTAAGGCTCAACTGTCTTTACAAGAAATGTATCGTGGATATGGCCGTTCCCATATAATTTTCCTTCGAGGAAAGTTCCTTCAGTACGGAATTTTCTTAAAATATTTTTCAGAAAGTTGTCAAGATTTAAGTCCGACTTTGTGTCCGATGAATGCATAATAAACTATTATCAGGTAAGAGGGAACACATATCCAGTAAGCTGTCTGAGTGTTGAAAGAGACTGCAAGTTTGCCGTAAACGAGCGGGAGAATAGCGCCTCCGGCTATTGCCATTATAAGCATTGCGGATGCAATTTTGGTATATTTTCCGAGACCGGCAAGTGCTAAAGGCCATATAGCAGGCCATACGAGCGAGTTTGCCAGGCCTAAGAGCGCTACGAAAAGAACAGTTAGAGGTATCACTAGCTGTAAAGGTTTAAATGTAGTAATATCTATAAAAGGCATTACAAAACTTATATGAGCTGGAGTAAAAATGGCTCCAAGAGAAAACACAATTCCAAGCAAACCACATATTTTTAAAGCATTTGACTGAGATATATATTTTGGTATAAAAATAATTCCCAGTATATATCCGATTATCATGCCCATCATTGTAAGTGAAGTATAGTATTTTGCTGATTCCATGCTTATTCCAAGCGACTGACCATAACGAATAATTGTATCGCCTGCAATGACTTCAACTCCCACATAAAAGAAAAGAGTTATAACGCCAAGGATGAGATGCGGATATTTCCAGATTGACGATCTGACTCCTTTTTCACCTACAAACTCATCTTCGGCTTCGGTATCAACTTCAGGCATGTGCACAAGTTTGATTGCAAGTCCCAGCAGTAAAAGTATAACTGCCATTACAATATATGGCACTATCACCCTGTTAGCCATTTCATTAAGAATGCCTGTTCTTGTGACCACGTCAGTGGCCTGAGCAAGCTGTATCTCGAGTTCATCAGCATCTTTCAGTATAATACTTGCCAGTATTATAGGTGCAATAGCTCCGGCAAGTTTGTTTGCAATACCCATAATACTTATTCTTTTTGCTGCACTTTCACGTGGACCAATTATTGTTATATAGGGATTTGATGCTGTCTGCAAAAGTGTAAGGCCCGTGCCCATAATAAAGAGTCCGGTAAGAAATAAACCGAATGTACGTGTAATGGCAGCAGGGATAAAAAACAAACATCCCGCAGCCATTATCCATAGTCCAACTGACATTCCGTTCTTGAAACCTGTCTTTTTCAGAACAGGTGTCA
>JAGPFZ010000047.1 GCA_018056245.1 Bacteroidales bacterium | reverse complement strand
GCTCTTGACAAATCCGAAGATACGGCTAACTTTGCTAATCGGTTGATAAATGAAAATTCCGAAAACATTAAACAAGAAGTTCTATATTCTTTTGAAAAAACTGTCCAAGTTATAGGGGGTTAAGACACTTCAATCCAAACTCTACTTTTAAATTTTTCTTACCTTTAAAGGATAAAAGGTAATAAGACTGTTTATAAAATACGATTAGGTTAACGGACATTTTAGGTTTACGGTTAAGGAATGAAACATTGTTAATACAAATCTAACTTTTACCAACGAGAAAACGAGAATAAAAAGTAACTTTCAAGCTTAAATATAACATAATAACAGAAATGCACCCATTTGAAAGAATTTTGTCAGTATCAACAGAGGACATTGAACTTGAACTGAGAGGGATTACAGAAATTACCTGGGCTGACTTTTGTCTTAATCCAAGAAAACTTAGAGGCAGCGACTTTTTAATGAGGTGGTCACAAGGCGTTTGGAGTGAAAAACGATTGACTGAAGCAGTAAACAACACAGGTAAATTTTATGCAATCGCTTACGGACCAAGTGGCACTGCACCAACAAATGATATAAGAGCATTTGAATTATACTTTGAACGCTTGGAAGCCGCAGGACTTGGCAACATCAAAAGGCCAGACCTTTTAGTTTTCAAAAGTTCAGACAATGAATTTGTTGACAATTTTTTAAACGAAATCGGTGGGGAAGAAGAACTTCCATTTATAACGGAGGATAAACTTCAACCTCTTGTTCAAAAAGCAATTATGGCAGTCGAGTGTGAAAACTCTCTTTGGATTGCCGAAAAAATGCCTGATTATAAAACTCCTATGAAGCCACAAAAACGTCTTGGCGGTAAAATGGGATTTTCAAAAACAACGGTTTTACCTACTGTTATTATCAAAGAAGAAGACCGAATACCTTTATCTAAATGGCAAAAAGAAAATAAAGTACCTATTCATGTTTGGCATGTATTTTTTGACAGAGCGTATGGACTTTCTTTTGATGAAGCTGAACGGTTAGTAAATGAAGGACTTATACTTCCGACAGAACAAGTATTTCAAGCACCAGGTGGTGCAACGACCAAAAAAGCTATTTACAAATATTACTATCATTATGCTTATCTACTTGGAGTTGCAATTGAAACACCCAAGCTAGTTCCTGCATCCATAGAAGATAAAAATGGACACATTTTGCCATATGTAAAGTTTGAGGGGGGTTCCTTGAAAATTTCTGATGAAGCATTAAACATTTTAAGCAAATTATAATGGGAAAAATAAAATCGCATCAAGAACTGCCGACCGATTGGAACGAAAGAGAAATTCTTCGGGACAAGGGACAGTTTTGGACACCAAGTTGGGTTGCTGAAGCAATGGTGGAATATGTTTCAGATGAAACCAATTTGATTTTTGATCCTGCAACAGGAAGGGGTGCATTTTACGAAGCATTAACAAAGCTAAATAAGAAAAACATCTTATTCTATGGAACGGATATCGACCCTAATGTTTTGTCTGACGATGTTTATAACAATGAAAAATGTTTTGTAGAAATAAGAGATTTTATCAAAAACCCACCAAATAGAAAATTTAAGGCAATTGTTGCAAATCCACCTTATATAAGACACCACCGAATTGACGAAGAAACAAAATTTCTTCTTAAGAAAATTGCAACTTCAATAACAGGAAATTTAATTGACGGTAGAGCAGGCTATCATATTTACTTTTTAATCCAGGCATTAAACCTATTGGATAAAGAAGGAAAACTTGCATTTATAATGCCAGCCGATACTTGCGAAGGGAAATTTGCTAATAATTTATGGAAGTGGATTTCGGAAAAATTTTGTATTGAGTGTGTGATTACATTTGACGAAAAGGCTACGCCATTCCCAAATGTTGATACCAATGCAATTATTTTCCTGATTAAAAATTCTAAACCCCAAAAAACATTTCAATGGGTGAAAGCTAATGAAGCGTATTCATCGGATTTATTAAATTACATTTCGTCGAACTTCAAAAACATACAATTCGACACTTTAAATATAGTTTGTCGTGAATTAAAGGAAGGGATTGAAACAGGTTTATCTCGCCCCGAACAAAATAACAATGGGTTTAAATTTCATTTGAATGATTTTGCTAATGTGATGCGAGGTATTGCAACAGGTTCTAATGAATTTTTCTTTTTGACTGCACAACAAGTTAAAGATATTGGGATTCCTAAAGAGTTCCTAAAAAGAGCCATCGGAAGAACAAAGGATGCAAACAAGAATATTTTTACTATACAAGATATTGAAGAATTAGACAAGATAAATCGTCCGACTTATTTACTGTCCATAAATGTGCAAGATAATTATCCAAAGGAAATAACAGAGTATTTGAAAGTTGGTGAAGAAATGGGGATTAATACACGTTCACTAATTAAACAACGAAAACCTTGGTATAAAATGGAACAGAGAAAAGTTCCACCATTGCTATTTGCATACCTTGGTAGACGAAATACAAGGTTTATCAAGAATGAAGCTGGAGTATTGCCATTGACAGGCTTTCTCTGTGTTTACCCTATTTATGACGACCAGGAATACATTGATAATCTTTGGCAAGCCCTAAATCACTCCGACACATTAGATAATTTAAAACTCGTTGGTAAAAGTTACGGTTCAGGAGCAATAAAAGTTGAACCGGGAAACCTTAGTAAACTCCCAATTCCAGAACACATTGTTGAACAATTCAATCTGAAACGACCATACAAAAACTCTTACGGACAACTTGAAATCTTTCGTGAACCAAAGCTAAAATTTGGAACTACAAAGAGAAAAACTGCAGGTAATAAATAGAATTCTGAGTGATCTGAAAGATCCAGCAATGAGTCCTTATTATAAAATATTCATTGATTTTCTGCTGATCAACCTACTCTGGCAACATGCTGAAATGGATCATAAAAAGTATTATAGGACAAATATATCTTTAAAATAGTAATTCAAATACTTTTGAATTAACAACTTATAATTATGATTATGGATGAAGAAATTTGCAATGAATGTGGTAAAAGTGTTAAGGCAGGCTCAGGATTATTTGTAAATAGAATTCATGATTTTAATAATTATGAAGCAAGAATTGAAATGCAGAAACCATTTCCTGAAGGTGCTTATATTTGCATTGAATGTTACGAAAAACTTAACTTTTTGTAAATGTTATAAATAAAATAATCTCAGATTGAAGATATTTTTGCTACTCAACTTAACGATGTAAAAAAATTGCTATGGGTTAAAGGAAGTATTCCTTAATAAATCGTAAAAAAAATTTCCTTCCGGAGGAATCATTGATTTGCTTTTTCTTTTCTCAAGTAATTTATTATTACTTGAATTAAAAGCATAATAACAATACTTCAACAATATTAATTCTATAACTATTTTTGTACAAATTTTTATTTCATGACTAAAGGCAGAGAATCGAAACCCCACATAGGTATATATGGCATGCGAAACAGCGGCAAAAGCAGCCTTATTAACGCTCTCGCCGGTCAGGACGTTGCAATTGTGTCGGAATATGCCGGAACTACCACCGACCCGGTAAAAAAATCATTCGAGATCACCGGCTTCGGCCCTGTAATATTTATTGACACTGCAGGAATAGACGATTCCGGCGAACTGGGAATGAAAAGAATAGAGCGTACCCTGAAGACTCTCGACTTAATAGATATGGCTCTCCTCCTCGTAACTTCCAACACGTGGAGCAACTTCGAAAAAGACCTTGC
This sequence comes from Bacteroidales bacterium, assembly GCA_018056245.1. GTDB lineage: Bacteria > Bacteroidota > Bacteroidia > Bacteroidales > VadinHA17 > LD21. The sequence goes on along the minus strand of JAGPFZ010000047.1, from coordinate 7,646 downwards.
CGAAAAATTCGACGCTGACGATATCCCTTATCTGATAATTCATACCAAATCGGATATTGAGAGACCTTCGGAAGAATTCGCTTCAATGATTAAATCGCTGACCGGAAAAGATTTGCTGGAATTTTCATCGGTCGATAAACGTAACTACGAAGAGCTTATCAAAAGAATAAAAAAAGCTATTCCAGAAAAATCGTTTAAGACTCCCGAACTATTGGGAGACTTGATTAATAAAGGCGACACCGTTTTACTGATTACCCCCATTGACATCGAAGCGCCCGCCGGCCGACTCATCCTGCCTCAGGTTCAAACCATAAGAGACATTCTCGATAACGATGCGGTAGCTATAGTACTTAAAGAGACTGAAGCCGGCGATTTCCTTAGCCGTACCGGAATAAAGCCCGCACTTGCAGTGACCGATTCCCAGATATTCGACAAAGCCGATGCATTGGTCCCTCCCGACATACCTCTGACAAGCTTCAGCATACTTCTTGCAAGATTCAAAGGCAACTTCGAAGAGTATATCAAAGGCACACCGAAAATTTCAAAACTCAGAGATGGCGAAAGGGTATTGATTCTAGAATCCTGCTCTCACCATGTTTCATGCGATGACATTGGAAGAACGAAAATTCCGGGGTGGATATCAAATTTTACAGATAAAAACCTGAAGTTCGATGTCGTGGCAGGACTTGATTCACTACCTCGCCCTGTGACCGATTATTCACTTTTAATACAATGCGGCGGCTGTATGATAACCCGACGCCAGCTCCATAACCGATTACTCCCTGCCATAAAAGCCGGTGTACCGGTCACAAACTACGGTATGGCAATCGCTTGGGTGAAAGGAATCTACAAAAGGGCAATGTCTCCTTTTTTAAAGAATATAACAATTGAAACAGGCAAGTATCTCTGAAATGCCAAGGAATTTTTATTCTGCTCTTTTTCTTATTTTTAATTTCTGACCCTCCTGAATCTTTGATGGATTATCTATGTTATTCAAGGCCAGGACATCCGACACGGTAACACCATCAAACTTCTTGACTATATCCCAGATAGTGTCACCTCTCTGAACAGTATAAATTGTATATTCTCCTTCCGATCCATTTGAAGAGTCAGCCGTTTTGTTCACAGTAACCGGTTTCCCAATCAATGCCTGCTTTTCTGCGAACGACATATTATTGATTTTCGAAAAATAGTCGGCCTTACCAGGATCCACAAAAACAGTTATCCTCTGCCCTACTCTTATAGTATTTGTATAAATATCGTTCCAATACCTCAAGTCGGAAAGTCTGACACGGTACCATTCCGAAATATATCCGAGATTATCGCCGTCTTTGACTGTATAATAGAGTTTGGTTTTGCCGGCAATATTTACCGGAGAATAAGAAGAATAGACCGGATTGACATTAGCGCCATTTTTCTTAAGGTAATAGTCAGCCTTATAGTTTCTTATAGAATCGGTAAGTAAAATAAAATCGCTCAACCGTGTTACAGGCAGTGTAATAGGGTATGGTTTCGATGCACCGGGAATAAACCCTGTACGGTACTGTGGATTGAGTGTTCTCAGTTCGCCGTAAGGTATATTCATTACTTCGGATATCTGAGCAAGGTGTATGTCTTTATTGAATAGAATGGTATCGGTGGCAACCGGGATATTTATTGTCAAAGGTGAAATATTGTGTTCTCTGTAATAATTAAGAGCGTATGTTGCAGCCACAAATTGCGGTATATAACCTCTGGTTTCCCTCGGAAGCCGGTAATAAATTTCCCAGTAATCCTTTCTGTTTCCTGAACGTGCTATTGCCTTTGTTACATTTCCCGGGCCGCAGTTATAAGCCGCAATAACGAGCAACCAGTCGTCGAAAATGTTGTACAAATCTTTTATATACCGTGCCGCTGCATGTGTTGACTTTACAGGATCTCTTCTTTCATCAACGATAGAATTTATAGTAAGTCCGTACATCCGGCCGGTGCTGGAAAGGAACTGCCACATGCCGGTAGCGCCGGCCCTCGAAACCGCATTGGGATTAAGTGCCGATTCAATAACCGCCATATATTTGAGTTCGGAAGGAAGACCGTAAGATTCGAAAATATCCTCGATCATAGGGAAATAATAATCTGAAAGCCCGATTATTGCCCTGAGGATATCCCTCTTCCTGTCAGTGTACACATGAATGTGAGCTCTGATTATATTATTATACCTAAGATTTATTATGGAATTGATTTTACTGATCCGCTCAGTATATATTGAATCTGGAAATTCAGGTATTACCTGAGCTGTTGTGTCGGCCGGACTGCTCGTAACTGACAGTTTTACATACCATTCATTCAGAAGGCTGTCGAGATCTTTTTCGACCCGCTCCATATCGGAATTGTCGGGACGTAAAATGATTGTATCATTAATCATTTTTGCTTCTGTAACTATACTTTGTAGAATCACTATTGTCAGTACAATTATCCGTTGTGCCATAATCAGAAATTAATTAATAGTGTCATATTTATACCTGTCCCTACAAAATTACAAAAAGGAAACTGAAAAGGCATTATTTTTAGAGCAAGACTTTCACCTATGTCATAATCAAAAAGATTCGCATCAACACTGGCATCAAGAATTGACACGAGGTACCATGCTGCAATACCAAAATATGACAGGTCACGGTATTTTCTAAAATAGTCAATCTGATGCATCATCTGGTCTTTAATCCATGCGGAAGTAGAAGGGTTAGCTGTTCCGGGATGAAGCACAGGGTCATACTCCTCGGGTTTAATGTTACGGATTAACTTAATATAACTGTTTGTTTCAGGTATCTGATCGGTGAAATCCTGATAGGCTTTTATATAAGTATTATACCAGTTTGTATTGTACCATACTGCATATCCAACGCCTCCGAAGCCTGCATATACAAGTGGCACTTTCCAGTATTTACGGTTATAAATCTGTCCCAGGCCCGGAAATGCAGCAGCAAGCATTGTTGCTTTTGTCGGTTCGGGGTGAAAATTTTTCTTTTTATTAAGTTTTAACGATAAAGTATCCTGTGCCAGTAAATTACCTGCAACCGATGTAATTGTAAGTATCGCTGTAATTATAATATGATATTTGCTTTTCAAAATAAAAATCTTCCGTTAGTATATAAAAGACAATCTAACGTTGCGGTAAAGATAATTATTTTAAGAAGTCACGAGAGACGGTCAAACACACTCATTATTCGTTCCATTTCTTCAGGAGAATTGAACTGAATTACAATTTTACCCTTCCCTTTTTCATTGATCCTGAGTGTGACTTTTGATGAGAATATTTTTTCAAGGTGAGAAGAAAGTTGCAGAAAATCATCATTTAATTTTTTTTGTCTTTCATTTTTATCCTGGTTTTTATTATTTCCGCCTTGGATAGCTCTCACAATCTTTTCGGTTGCTCTTACAGATAAATCATTGCTAATAATTTTATCGAATATTTTTATCTGTATTCCAGGATCTTCGATACTTATGAGAGTGCGGGCATGACCCATTGTTATTTGTTTATTTTTAATGCCAAGCTGGATTTCAGGTGGCAGTTTCAGGAGACGGAGGTAATTTGCAACAGTTGATCTCTGTTTGCCTACTCTTTCGCTAAGCTCTTCCTGCGTAAGTCTGCACTCTTCCACAAGCCTCGAAAAACTTATGGCAACATCAATGGCATCGAGATCTTCGCGTTGTATATTTTCAACGAGCGCAATTTCCAGCATTGCCTGATCGTCGGCAGTACGTACAAAAGCCGGGATATGAGTCATACCGGCTATTCTTGCCGCTCTTAGTCTTCTTTCTCCGGCAATTAGCTGGTATCTGCCTGTTCCGGTTTCTCTAACTGTCAGAGGCTGAACAACTCCCAGTTGTTTTATTGAAGCAGCCAGTTCTCCAAGAGATTCGTCATCAAACACAGTACGCGGTTGAAAAGGGTTGCTGTCAATCTGGTCTACAGGTATCTGTAGATTGGGTTCAACCTTCTTCTCCAGAACTTCTTTTTCAACACCCTCTATCAGGGCTCCCAGTCCTCGTCCCAATGCATTTTTCTTTGCCATATTTATCTTTCAATCAGTTTACCTGTACCTGCTTTTCGGCTTTCTCGTTTTTGTTGATAAACTCCTGAGCAAGATTAAGATAGTTTACCGTACCTCTCGATTCGGCGTCATATAAAATTGCCGGTTGGCCGAAGCTTGGAGCTTCTGACAGCTTTACATTACGCTGGATTATTGTTTTGAAAACCATTTGCTGAAAATGTCGTGTAACTTCTTCAACTACCTGATTGGAAAGTCTCAGTCTCGAGTCGTACATAGTAAGCAGAAAACCTTCTATTTCAAGTGCAGGGTTTAGATTCGATTGTATAATCTTGATAGTATTCAATAGTTTACCCAGTCCTTCAAGTGCAAAATATTCACACTGAACAGGTATTATTACCGAGTCGGAAGCTGTAAGGGCATTAACAGTAAGCAAACCGAGCGACGGTGAACAATCGATGAATATATAATCAAAATTGTCTCTTACTTTCAAAAGAACCTTCTTGAGAACTTTTTCTCTCTCAGGCATTTCGAGCATCTCGATCTCCGCTCCAACGAGGTCAATGTTTGAAGGTATTATCATTAAATTGTCAATACCACATTTCATAAGAGCGTCATGAGGCTCTTTCCCATCAATCAAACAATCGTATATAGTCATGCTAATCTGTTTGTAGTCTATACCAAGGCCTGATGTGGCATTAGACTGCGGATCGGCGTCAACTATGAGTACTTTACGTTCTAGAGCCGCAAGGCTTGCAGCTAAATTAATTGCAGTTGTGGTTTTCCCAACCCCGCCCTTCTGATTGGCAAGAGCAACAATTCTTCCCATTACATTAATTTCCTTTTTATTTACAGAGTTTCAAATTTACTATTTATGATTCATTACATCAGCAAGAGGCAGTTTTAATTGTAAACATTCTACAAAGGATTTTCAACACGATATTAACAGAATCAATGTTAATAAACGTGCTTGGTACTTGGTACATCTTCATACTTCATCATTCCTTGTTCGATATTCGATATTCCTTTTGCCTTTCAGAAATTATTCTATCATTACAGAACACTGTTTTACTCTTTTACTTGTATTTCGAACAGTTTCGGCCAATTTTTGCCTGTAACGAAAATACGGCCGTTATCTCTGTCGAAAGCTATACCGTTAAGGACATTTACGGAAATATCGAATCCGGGAACATCCATAATTCCTTTAAGATCTATATAAGCAAGTACTTTGCCGCTTTCGGGATCAATACGAGCAATAAGATCGGTTTCCCATATATTTGCCCATATTTCACCATTTATATATTCAAGTTCATTCAGATTTGTCACAATCCCTTTATTGTCGCATACTTCGATTTGTGAAATGGTGAGAAACATTTCAGGGTCAATTATATAAAGGATATTTGATCCGTCGCTCATAACAAGTTTGTTATCCATAGTTGTAAGGCCCCATCCTTCCGTCGGGTAATAAAACTTATTAATCTGTTGCATTGTCTCAAGGTCATAAACGAAACCTACTTTTGTTTGCCACGTAAGCTGGTAAATTTTATTGTTGAGAATTGCTATTCCTTCACCGAAGAATCTGGATTCAAGGTTATGCTGACTTATGATTTCTCCTGTTTTCAGGTTCGTTTTGCGAAGACTCGATTTGTTTTCCTGCCCTGTTCCCTCGTAAAGGTATCCTTTATGATATACGAGCCCCTGGGTAAATGCCTCACTGTCGTGAGGATATGAATTAATCACCACATAACCGCAACGTTTTGGAACAATATCAGAAAGCACTATCACAAAACGGATTATTGTCTGATGTAATTTCCCTTTCCTCCACACCGAAGCTTTTATTGCTTTCCTGCCAGTTTTACTTACAAGATGTGCAGGTATCTCATACGTCCATGGTTCGCCGGTAATTACTCCTGCATGCTTGCTATCGTACCATATTGTAATAGAATCGGGTAATTGTCGTCCTTCAAGTTCCAGTGCAACTTTTATATTATGGTTTAGGGTGCATTCAGAATTTTCCGCAGGTATTTTGAACCTGATCATATTAATGACAAGTGAAGTATCTTTCTCCGACACAATTTCAGTCGTTGTATTCACTTTTTTTGTTCCAGGCCTGCCCGAACATGAAATTACCCATATAATGAGCAGCAAAGCCGGGAAAAAAATTAAAAGGTTTTTACAATGATTTCTCATTTATTCTTGCTTTTTACCAAAAATTCTCCTGAAGATATTTCCTCTCTTTGTTATTATACGACTTGCCATTTTCTCCTGGGCTTCATAAGGGAAAAGTATTTGCCATGTTTCACTCCACCCTGGAAATCCGCCGAGATTTTTGTCGTCAATATATATATCAACATCAATTTTTCGGCTCACATTTTCATCCAGAACTTCCTCCGGGTAATTTTTATTGACGGCATAAAATTCTATTCCGTTCTGCTTGCAGAACTCCACTGCTTCATCAAGCTCTCTGCCTGTCCGGAAAGTCCAGAGAATAAGTTTTACTCCTCGCTTCTCAAGCTCTTTAAGAGTGCTGAACGCAAAGAGTTTTTCTTTCCCTATAGCCGGGTATGCATGCTCAACTATAGTACCGTCAAAATCAACAGCAATTTTTATATTAAGTGGCTTGTCCAATTTAAACTTTTAAAATACTTTTCAAAGATAAGAGGCATTTGAATTCATGAATTATTCTTTTCACGAAAAATAAATATTTTTGTTATTCAAATACTTAATAATATGCGTCACATCCCAAATACCATAACAATTCTGAACCTTGCTTCCGGCTTTGTTGCAATAATACTAATTCTTAATCAAAATATAGTTACTGGCTGCTGGATAGTTGTGGCGGCTATGGTGTTTGATTTTTCTGACGGATTTGCGGCAAGGCTCTTAAATGCCTACTCCGACTTAGGTAAAGAACTTGACAGCATTGCGGATGTTGTTAGTTTCGGAGTGGCTCCGGGTCTAATAATCTATGAACTTTTTACCGGAACCGGGAACCCAGGTTTGAGTGTACTTTTTATTGCGATATCGACATTATTCCCGGTTTGTGCCGGACTTCGTCTTGCCAGATTCAATATTGATACCGATCAAACACATTTTTTTCGCGGGCTACCTACTCCTGCGGCAGCATTAAGTGTAATTTCCATCGTTTTTGCACTGGAATATGGGTCGAAAGATATTATAAATAATTTTATAGAATCAAAAATTTCCCTTGCAATATTTACTTTAACGATTTCCATTCTAATGGTAAGCAGGCTGCCTATGATAACGCTGAAAATGAAATGTTTTAAGCTGAAAGGAAATGAAGTAAAATATCTTCTGTTAGTAGTGTGCATAATTTTTGTTCTGTTTTTTGGCATTGAAGGATTAACACTCTTCATTCCGGCGTATATAATTCTATCAATTATTGCCTCACTTTTTAAGGTCATTTGATTTGTTTTTTTCTTCTTCCTTAATTTTTGACATTATTTCCTCGCTGTTGGGAAGCCTTGATGTTGTCTTAACCCCCCAAATAGCTGGACATAATTTGAAAAACAAATTAGGTCTGATTAAATTTGGGAACTATGACATTACAACGAAGAAAATTTACACCTGAAGATCGTCTTTCAATACTCCAGGAGG
>JAGPFZ010000098.1 GCA_018056245.1 Bacteroidales bacterium | reverse complement strand
TCAGGTAAAGATTATATTGTGGTAGCCGATGAAAACTCTGTTTATTTTCTCGACAGAACCGGAAATGTAAGGCTTAAAACAACAGAGCCTGTAATATGTGCAAGAGGTTCGGAGATGAGACTCGACAGAGGCGTGGAAACCTCTCTGGTTTTTTCGGCTCCCGATGGAACAGTCCAGTTTGTCTCTTTCGACGGTAAAGTAAGAAAAATAACCTTGAACACTTTTAACTTTGACCATACATTTGATTTTTTTGACATAGACGGCGACGGATATGGTGAATTTATTTTTATTGATAAAAGCAAATTATATCTTTACGACCATGATTATACTGAATTGTTCGTTCGTGATTTTGGGCATGAAAATTTAATCGGACCAATAAATTTTACATTTTCTTCCGTTGATAGAAAAATAGGAATTTATAACACCATTACAAAACAAATTTTTCTTGTAGATAAAAGAGGTAACGATATGAAAGGATTCCCTGTACGCGGATATTCAAAATTTTCTATCGGGAAATTGTCCGATAAAGGAGGGCTCCATTTGATTGTGGGCGGAAATGACAATTTTCTTTATAACTATAAGTTAAATATAGAAGGCAATAATTAATCAAATGATCAGGAAAATTGTTTTAATTTTTATAGCCGTGACTATTTTGTTTGTTCACGGGTGCATAAAAGAGACATATAACCTCGATAAGCTTTCAGATGATGTGAAACTTTCTCCGACTTTAGTTTTACCTGCAATAAACAGCGATATTACACTTGCTGATATTGTTAAACCAGGCGACACCGTCAAATACGACAACGATAATTTTATGAGGATTTTTTTTAAAGAAGATTCATTATTCAATCTGAAACTTGAAGATATATACGACTTCTCGGATATAGCTTCTTTCGACGAAGATTACGTATATGGAGAAATTATGATAGGCGATTTCCAAAGCTCTAAGGCGGTAACATTAAACATAATAAGCCAGCATTTCAGCCCGCCTCTAAGGGCAAGTTTCCTTTCACTTGATGACGGCAATCCTCACAATTTCCCCTCATTTCCCGCTACAAACATAGGAGAAATAACCTTTCCAACTATTTCGTATTTCGAGAATGTTTTATTTGCATCCGGTTTGCTCGAAATAAGCGTTAAAAATAACCTGACTGCGCCACTGAATGGCATTAAAATTCATCTTTATAATAGTGATGGACATACTGAAATAGCACCCGAAATCACTCTGCCTTCTGCTAATTCTGGAGAAACCAAAACTGTTTCGGTCAGTCTGGCCGGAAGAACTGTGAAAAATTCTATTACAGCCGCAGTATTTTTTAATGGGAGCAACGGAGCCTCAAATGTGATAGTTGATTTGGACCAGACAGTCGAATTTAAGATTCAGGGTTATAATTTAAAAGCACGGTCGGGCAGAATAAAGATTCCAATCCAAACTTTAATCTCTCTGGGTAATAAGGATACAATTGATCTGAAACCGGATGATGATATAGAAATTGAACGTGGCAAAATAAAATCCGGAATATTGAGATATAATGTCATATCAAACACAAGCCTTTCAAGTTCCATATATATAACACTCCCTACATTAAAGCAATCAGGCACTCCGATTACGGAAATTATCAACATCCCTTCCAGAGGTACTGTTAATGAAAATATTGATATCAGCAATACCGAAATTGATTTCAGCTCTGATGTTAATAAGCCTTTTAATCGTATTCCTATAGAGTATGAAATAAAAGTAAGTTCAAACGACAATATGGTTAATTATAACAGCACTGATAATATTTCTGTTTCCATACGGATGCCCGATCCGGAAATTGACTACCTGAAGGGATATTTCGGACAATTGCAGGAAGAGATAGAGCCAGATACTTTGATAACTGATATTGAAGATATCTTGGAAAAAATAACAGGGGATTTTCATATTTCGAACCCTTCCATCAAAGTAAATTATTCCAATTCATTCGGAGTGCCTGTAAAGGTTACTCTTAATGCGATAGGCAGAAGAGACAATAAAACAGTTAACCTGGATTTCGCACCATTTGTAATAGATTATCCGGAATATCCGTTACAAGATATATCCTCTTTTTTAAAAATTGACAAGACAAATTCAAATCTTCCCGATCTGGTTTCGTTGCCTCCGGTTGAAGTAACTTTTTCGGGTTCCGGCCAGATGAACCCTACAGGCCCTTCAGAAGGACGAAATAACTATGTTTTTGGCAACAGCAGACTTCTTGCTTCTCTTGAAATAGAAGTCCCGATGGAATTCTGGATAAACAACTTACAGCTTGCCGATACCGTTGATAATTTCCTCAAAAGTGACGAAGAGGATGACGACGATAATCCTTTCAAGGCTGAAAACATTGATTTATTGAGCTTAAAAATAACTGTATCAAATGGTTTCCCCCTTGGCGCTTCTCTCAAATTAGTTTTATATGACTCAATTACACAAAGACACCTTAAGACCATAGACGCTTCGGATATTATAAAACCTGCGGAAGTTGATGCTTCAGGAAAAGTTATCAAACCTGTTGAAACTTTTACAAACATTGACTTTAACAAGGACTTTTTCGAAGCATCATCGGATGCAGACAATATCATTTTCCTGTTCACACTTATTACTTCAG
>JAGPFZ010000016.1 GCA_018056245.1 Bacteroidales bacterium | reverse complement strand
TACTTCGCGAGCTTTCATTGATTCTTTTGCCATAGTATTAATTTTTTAAATTTTTAAAAGGTAAACCAAAATGTTTCAGGAGAGATAAAGCTTCTTCATCGGTATTTGCCGATGTAACAAATGTTATCTGGAGCCCCATTATTTTCGCCACTTTATCGAGGTCAATTTCTGGGAAAATAATTTGCTCGGTTATTCCGAGTGTATAATTTCCACGGCCATCGAGCGCTGAATTTATCCCTTTGAAATCTCTGATACGTGGAAGAGCGACGCTGATAAGACGCTGAAGGAATTCGTACATTCTATCTCTTCTAAGGGTTACCATTATGCCTATTGGCATACCTCTCCTTAGTTTAAAATTCGATATATCCTTTTTTGAATATGTTGGAACCGCTTTCTGTCCTGCAATATCAGTGAGTTCTTTCAAGCCAGATTCAAGTATTCTTTTATCAGTAATAGCTGCTCCGACGCCCTGACTGATAACAATTTTTTCAAGACGTGGTACCTTCATTATAGTTGAATAGCTAAATTCTTTCAATAATTCAGGGACTATTTCCTCCCTATATTTTCTTTTTAATTCAGGTATGTACATTATTTAATCTCCTCTCCCGATTTTTTAGAATAACGAATCAGTTTGTTTTTATCATTAATCCTTCGGCCAATTCTAGTTGGTTTCCCTGAAGCTGGATCGATAAGCATCAGGTTTGAAATGTGTATTGGAGCTTCTTTTTTCAATATACCTCCCTTAGGAGCTTTCGAATTAGGTTTAGTATGTCTGTGCACCATATTAACACCTTCAACGATAGCCCTTTCTTTATCTCTGTCGACTTCCAGTACGCGGCCCTTCTGGCCTTTGGATTCGCCTGAAATCACCATAACGGTATCTCCTTTCCTGATATGTAATTTCTTTTGCATTGTTGTAAATATTAATACATACATATATTTATAATACTTCAGGAGCAAGAGATACTATCTTCATATAATTTTCGCGCAGTTCCCTGGCAACAGGGCCAAAAATACGAGTTCCTCTCACTTCGTCGAGATTTGTAAGCAAAACAACAGCATTGTCGTCGAACCGTATATAAGAACCGTCGAATCTTCTTATTTCCTTTTTGGTTCTTACTACGACTGCTTTACTCACCATTCCTTTTTTTGCTTCGCCTGAAGGAAGTGCGCTTTTAACGGCTACAATAATTTTATCGCCGACAGTTGCATAACGTTTTTTCGTTCCGCCAAGGACTCTAATGCAGAGCACTTCTTTGGCACCAGTATTGTCGGCCACATTTAATCTTGTTTCCTGCTGTATCATAACTACTTAGCTTTTTCAATAATTTCGACCAATCTCCATGATTTATTTTTGCTCAAAGGTCTTGTTTCTGCTATTCTAACTGTATCACCTATCTGGCATGCATTTTTTTCATCGTGGGCCATAAATTTTCTGGTTTTGTTTAAATATTTTCCATACATGGGGTGTTTTTCTTTTATGTTTACAGCGACCACTATTGATTTATCCATTTTATTGCTTACTACAATTCCGATACGTTCTTTTCTTTTTTTTCTTTCCATGGGACGGGATTATTTGTTACTTTGTTTATTTAATTCCCTTTTCCGCAATTCGGTCATCAATCTTGCAATAGTTTTTCTTGATTGTTTGATTTTTTGCGGATTGTCAACAGCTGAAATAGCATGGTTGAGTTTCATACGCACAAGCATCAATTTTTCTGCATTGAGGTGTTCAAGAAGATCGGCTGTGCTTAATTCTTTTATTTCAGACATTTTCATTATTCCAATATTTTATTCTATTACGAAATCGCGTCGTACAATAAATTTTGTTGTGATAGGTAGTTTTTGAGCTCCCAGGCGAAGTGCTTCTTTAGCAACTTCATAAGGAACACCTTCGGCTTCAATCAGTATTCTTCCTGGAGTTACAGGAGCGACGAACCCTTCAGGGGCTCCTTTCCCTTTACCCATTCTCACTTCGGCAGGTTTTTTTGTAAAAGGTTTATCGGGGAAAACACGAATCCATATTTGTCCCTCACGTTTCATGTGTCGGGTCACAGCCTGGCGGGCAGCCTCGAGCTGGCGACTTGTAATCCATGCCGATTCAAGAGCTTTGATACCGAAAGAACCGAATGCAAGCTGATTCCCTCTTTGAGCATTGCCTTTCATCCTGCCTTTTTGCTGTTTTCTATATTTTGTCCTTTTGGGTTGTAACATTTCCTGATTAAATTTTTACTTTATAATGTTTATTTTTTTGTTTTCCTTTTAAGAACCTTCACTTTAGCATTCTTAATTCCAATATTTGGGCTTAAGTCGCGTCTGCCATATATTTCTCCGTTGCAAATCCACACTTTAATACCGATAAGGCCGACTTTTGTATGTGCTTCGGCCAGTGCATAGTCAATATCGGCCCTGAAAGTATGGAGTGGGATACGGCCTTCTTTATAAGTTTCGCTTCTCGCCATTTCAGCGCCACCCAATCGACCAGATACCAGAACTTTTATTCCTTCTGCGCCCATTCTCATTGTTGAAGCTATTGCCATTTTGATAGCGCGGCGGTAGGAAATCTTTCCTTCAATCTGTCGTGCAATATTGTTTGCCACAATACATGCGTCCAGTTCGGGTCGTTTTATTTCAAAGATATTAATCTGCACCTCTTTCTTTGTGATTTTCTTCAGTTCTTCTTTCAGTTTATCAACTTCCTGGCCGCCTTTTCCTATTATGATACCAGGTCGTGCAGTATTTACCGTAATAGTTATGAATTTGAGTGTTCTTTCTATGACTATTTTGGAAATGCTTGCTTTGGTGAGCCTTGCATTGAGGTATTCTCGTATTTTTGTATCCTCAATTAGTTTGCCTGAAAAATCTTTTCCGCCGTACCAGTTCGAATCCCAGCCGCGGATAATACCCAGTCTGTTGCTTATCGGATTAACCTTTTGTCCCATTTAAATTTCAATTTGAACTATCTTCAACATTATTTTCAATTGTGCTGCCGAGTACAAGAGTTACATGGTTCGATCTTTTTCTTATCCGGTAAGCTCTTCCCTGCGGTGCGGTCTGAAGTCTTTTAAGAGTACGGCTACCGTTTACGAATATTTCCTTAACAAAGAGTCCGCTATCTTCTATTCTTACTCCTTCATTTTTATTTTGCCAGTTGGCTATTGCAGAGAGGAGAAGTTTTTCGAGTTTTCGTGAAGCATTTTGTTTGCTATAGCGTAATATTCCAAGTGCCTCATTTACTTCGGCTCCGCGTATAAGATCGGCCACGAGTCTCATTTTTCGAGGCGAAATCGGGCAATTTTTCAATACGGCCTGACTCTTTTTCGCTCTGGCTTCTTTAATCTGTTCGGCTCTATTTCTTTTTCTTGCACCCATTTATTCAGCTTTATTAATAATTGCTATATCTTGTTTACTTGTTTCCTGAATGACCTCTAAAGGTTCGGGTATGAGAAAATTCTCCAAGTTTATGACCTACCATATTTTCAGTAATATATACCGGTATAAACTTATTTCCATTATGTACAGCTATCGTATGTCCGACAAAATCAGGGGAAATTATGGATCTTCTCGACCATGTTTTAATAACTGATTTCTTACCGCTCTGATTCATTTCGAGTACTTTTTTTTCGAGCTTATAGTCAATAAAAGGTCCTTTTTTTAATGATCTGCTCATATAGTTTTGTTTATTTCTTTCTTCTTTCTAAAATAAATTTTGTTGAATATTTTTTTCTATCCCTTGTTTTATAACCTTTTGCAGGGATGCCTTTTCTTGATCTTGGATGGCCGCCTGAAGCTTTACCTTCGCCCCCTCCCATTGGATGGTCGATTGGATTCATAGCAACACCTCGTGTTCTGGGTCGACGTCCCATCCAGCGCGAACGTCCGGCTTTTCCAGATTTTTCAAGATTATGGTCGGCATTTGAAACAGTACCCACAGTAGCACGGCATGATGAAAGCACAAGTCTAATTTCACCGGAAGGAAGTTTTAATGTAGTGTATTTTCCTTCACGTGCAATAACTTGGGCATAAGTTCCAGCGCTACGAGCAAGTGCAGCCCCTTTACCCGGTTTAAGTTCGATATTATGTACGAGTGTGCCCATTGGTAATTCACTAAGCGGAAGGGCATTCCCTATTTCAGGAGGTGCATTTTCTCCTGATATTATTTTTTGTCCGACTTTTAACCCGTTTGGTGCAATAATATATCTTTTCTCACCGTCGGCATAGCATACAAGAGCGATTCTTGAAGAACGGTTAGGATCATATTCGATTGTTTTTACTGTAGCAAACATACCGTCTTTATTTCGTAAAAAATCAATAATACGGTACATCCTTTTATTGCCGCCTCCTATGTATCGCATGGTCATTTTGCCGTCAACATTCCTTCCTCCTGTTTTTCTCAAAGGTTTGAGTAAGGATTTATCCGGCACAGTGCATGTAATATCGTCATATGCACTAATTATCATGTGTCTCTGGCCTGGTGTAACAGGTTTTAATTTTCGTACTGCCATTTTTAAATATTGCTATAGAAGTCAATTGTATTTCCTTTGGCAAGTGTCACTATAGCTTTTTTTCTAGCTGAGGTTCTTCCTTTTACTGAGCCAGATTTTGTATAGCGTGTTTTAACCTTGCCCGGATAGCGCATAGTATTAACCGATTCAACGGAGACGCCATAGAGTTCTTCCACTGCTTTCTTTATCTGGAGCTTGTTTGCCCTTTTATCGACAATAAATCCATAACGGTTGAATTTTTCGCCCTGGCCTGTCATCTTCTCTGTTACTATCGGCTTTATCAATATATCCATATTTTAAGTTTCTAATTTTTAAAAGTTTTTTGCAGGATATCGACCGCACCTTCTGCAAGTACAAGAATTGAAGCATTCATTATCTTATATGTGTTTAATTCACTGACTGTTATAACTTCAACTCCTTGTAAATTACGAGAGGACAAATATATATTTTTATTTTGTTTTGGTAAAACAAAAAGCAATTTTTTACTTGAAAGCTGCAGGTTATCGGTTATTTTCACCATCTCGTGTGTTTTAGAAGTTTCGATATTGAAGTCTTCGAGAATAATTATTCCATTTTCGGCAGCTTTATATGAAAGTGCTGATTTTCTTGCAAGTTGTTTTACTTTTTTATTAAGCTTTAAGTTATAATCTCTCGGTCTAGGTCCGAATATTCTTCCTCCGCCTCTAAAGAGTGGGTTTTTTATATCGCCGTAGCGTGCGCTTCCCGTGCCCTTTTGTCGTTTCAACTTACGTGTACTACCGGTTATTTCACCGCGTTCTTTGGCCTTAGCAGTTCCCTGCCTGTTATTGGCCATAAATTGTTTTGTATCGAGATAAATGGCATGGTCATTTGGCTTGATAGCGAAAATAGAGTCGTCAAGCGTAACTTTTTTTCCTGTATCCTTACCTTCGATATTATAAACATTTAATTCCATCACTTTGTAATTATTACATAACCACCTATAGGACCAGGTATTGATCCTTTAACAATTAAAATATTTTCTTCCGGTATTAGTTTCATAATCTTCTTGTTAATTGCTTTAACCTGCTGATTCCCTTTATGACCGGCCATTCTCATCCCCCGTATAACTTTTGAGGGGTAAGAAGAAGCTCCGAGGGAGCCGGGTGCCCTGCCTCTATTGTGCTGACCATGTGTCTGTCCACCAACGCCGCTAAAGCCGTGACGCTTTACCACACCCTGGAATCCTTTTCCCTTTGACCAGCCTATTACATCTACCCATGTATCGGAGCTGAATAATTCGGCAGAAAGTATATCGCCTAATTTGATATCATCTTCCTTAAAGCTGTTAAATTCGACAACTTTTCTTTTCGGTTTAGTACCTGCTTTTTTAAAGTGACCTATTTCAGCCTTTGTACTATTTTTTTCTTTCTTGTCGTCAAATCCAAGCTGAACAGCAAAATAGCCGTCTTTCTCAATGGTTTTAATCTGGGTTACCACACAAGGGCCTGCCTGAAGAACAGTACATGGTACGTTTTCTCCATTTTCATCGAAAAGTGAGGTCATTCCGACCTTTTTCCCAATTAATCCCTGCATATTTTAAAAATTTACTTTGGTTATACTTTAATTTCAACTTCAACACCGCTAGGCAGTTCAAGTTTCATCAATGCATCTATAGTTTTTGGAGTTGAACTATAAATGTCGAGAAGCCTTTTATATGTTGACAGTTGAAACTGCTCCCGTGATTTCTTATTTACAAAAGGAGAACGGTTTACCGTAAATATCCTTTTGTGTGTAGGGAGAGGAATAGGACCACTGACCACAGCACCTGTCGATTTCACTGTTTTTACTATTTTTTCTGCAGATTTATCAACAAGGTTATGATCATACGATTTAAGTTTGATTCGGATTTTCTGACTCATATCAATAATTTTTTCCTTTTGTATTTTCCACTACTTTTCTTGACAAATCAACAGGTACTTCCTCATAATGTGAAAATTCTATAGTTGAGGTAGCCCTGCCCGATGTTATTGTTCTAAGAACGGTTACATATCCAAAATTTTCGGCGAGAGGTACTTTGGCCTTTATTATTCTCAATTCCCCTTTAGCCTCTATTCCTTCAATTCTTCCTCTTCTACGGTTGAAGTCGCTTAATATATCTCCAACATATTCTTCCGGAGTGACAACTTCGGCCGACATAATAGGTTCGAGTAAAATAGGGTTACATTTAGCGGCAGCATGGCGAAAAGCCTGTCGGGCTGCAATTTCGAACGAAAGAGAATCAGAATCAACCGCATGAAAGGAGCCATCTTTAAGAATTACCTTCAGACTTTCGAGCGGAAAGCCGGCTAAAGGGCCATTCAGCATAGCTTCGCGAAATCCCTTTTCAATCGCAGGCATAAACTCTCTTGGGACATTACCTCCTTTTACTTCATTTAAAAATTGTAATCCTCTAATCCCATTGTCTGCTGGCATTAATTCAACAATTATATCAGCGTATTTACCTCTACCTCCGGTTTGCTTTCTAAATAACTCCCGGTGTTGTGTCGAAGTAGTGATTGCTTCCTTATAAGCTACCTGAGGAACTCCCTGATTGCATTCAACCTGAAATTCTCTTTTAAGCCTATCTATAAGTATTTCAAGGTGAAGTTCTCCCATACCTTGAATAATAGTTTGCCCGCTATCGTTATCAATTTTAACCTGAAATGTTGGATCTTCTTCAGCCAGTTTATTGAGTGCCAGCGACAAACGGTCAACATCGGCTTGTGTTTTCGGTTCTATGGCTACTCCTATTACCGGTTCAGGAAAATCCATTGACTCGAGAATTATAGGTTTATGTATTGCACAAATTGTATCTCCAGTTTTGATCTCTTTGAACCCAACTCCTGCACATATATCTCCTGCCTCAACATATTCTATTGGGGTTTGTTTATTGGCATGCATTCTAAAAAGCCTGTTTACTCTTTCGCGTTTTCCTGTCCTGACATTCAACACACTATCTCCAGATTTCAGGGTTCCTGAATATATTCTCAGGAAAACAAGTCTGCCATTATAAGGATCTGTAGCTATTTTGAATGCAAGGGCTGCAAATGGGGCCTCGTTATCAGGTTCGCGTATCAACTTTTCACCAGTTCTCGGGTCAATTCCTTCAACCGGACCGATATCGAGTGGAGAAGGAAGGAATTCTATAATAGCATCAATGAGCCTCTGAATTCCTTTATTTTTTAATGCTGTACCACATAAAACCGGCACTATATGGTTTGAGATGGTACTCTTTCTAATGGCTTCTATGATTTCTGAAGGTTGAATTGATTCATGATTTTCAATATATCTTTCGAGAATAGTGTCATTTATCTCTGCAAGCGATTCGATCATTTTTGTTCTCCATTCCTGTGCCTCTTCAAACAGTTCCTTTGGGATTTCAGCCATTCGGTATTTTTTCCCCAGTTCAGTATCATTATTATTATCCCATATTAAAGCTTGCATTGTGATAAGGTCGATCACACCAATAAAATTCTCTTCCGAACCTATGGGTATTTGTATGGGCACAGGTTTTGCTCCTAGTTTATCTTGTATTTGCTGAACAACGCCAAAGAAATATGCACCTACTCGATCCATCTTGTTTATAAATGCAATTCTTGGTACGCGATATTTGTTTGCCTGTCGCCATACTGTTTCGGATTGTGGTTCAACGCCGCCGACGGCACAGAAGACTGCCACAGCACCATCGAGAACTCTAAGTGACCTCTCCACCTCTACTGTGAAGTCAACATGACCAGGAGTATCAATAATATTTATTTTATATTCCTCGTTGCCTATTTTCCAGTAGGTTGTTGTTGCTGCAGAAGTTATTGTAATTCCTCTTTCTTGTTCCTGAATCATCCAGTCCATCTGAGCATTCCCGTTATCAACTTCTCCCATACGATGAGTCCGTCCGGTATAATAAAGAATCCGTTCGGTAGTTGTGGTTTTACCTGCATCAATATGAGCCATTATGCCGATGTTTCTGGTATATTTCAGGTTTTTGTCCATTTCTATTTTTTCTGCGGTTCAGTTTTTATTAAAACCTGAAGTGAGCGAATGCCTTGTTAGCTTCTGCCATTCTATGAGTGTCTTCTTTTTTCTTGAAAGCGCCGCCTTCATTATTATAGGCGGCCATTACTTCGGCTGCAAGTCTTTCAGCCATAGAATGACCGGGTCGTTTGCGTGCAAAAAATATAAGATTTTTCATACTTATACTCACTTTACGTTCCGGCCTTATTTCCACAGGCACCTGAAAAGTAGCACCACCAATCCTGCGACTCTTTACTTCAACCTGAGGCGTTACATTTTCGAGAGCCTGTTTCCAGATATCAAGCGGCGACTTACCCTCTGTTTTCAGTTTTTCTCCGATAATTTCAAGAGAGTCATAGAAAATTTTAAAAGCTACCGTCTTTTTACCATTCAGCATAAGGTTGTTTACAAATCTTGTAACAAACGGATCGTTGAATTTGGGATCTGGCGGCAGCATTTTTCTCTTTGCTCTTGTCTTTCTCATTATTATAAATCTTTAATTTTTTATTCCTATCCGGTTCCAGCCTTAAGAATCACTATTATTTCTTTGGTTTTTTAGTACCGTACTTTGATCTTCTCTGCGTACGTCCTTCTACTCCAGAAGTATCAAGTGTGCCTCTTACAATATGATACCTTACACCTGGAAGGTCCTTAACCCTCCCTCCTCTTATAAGAACAATCGAATGTTCCTGAAGGTTATGTCCTTCGCCGGGAATATATGCATTAACTTCTTTCTGGTTAGTCAATCTCACTCTGGCAACTTTCCTCATAGCTGAATTTGGCTTTTTAGGTGTTGTAGTATAAACTCTCACACACACACCTCTTCTCTGAGGGCATGAATCCAAAGCCGGAGCCTTACTTTTTTGTTCAAGCTTTTCCCTGCCTTTTCTTACTAATTGCTGAATTGTAGGCATAAATTCAATCGTTTAATAATTTTATCAAAATTGGGTTGCAAAGGTATTAATTTTATTTTCTCTTCTCCAAATAATTATCACTTTTCAATCAAATAAATTTGTTTCGACAGGATGTTATGAAACCTTAAAAAATCAACATCCACTCTCTTTTTATTCATTACATTTCTTCTTACTAATGTAAGTTATATACAGGTTTCTTCCCGACATTTCCTTGCTGAATTCTTTTATAAACTTACCTTAAAGGAAACCCCGGTACTCCTGTTGTTCTTCAGAAAAACAGGTGCAAAGAAAATAAAATTTCTGGAATTATAACACATTACAGGCAAATTTTAAAAAATTATTAAATTTGAGCCCTCATTTAACGGTATATAAAATCACTTATATTTATTAATGTATAACAAAAAATATTTATTCCAGGATGAAAACTTACCAGACTGACCAGATTAAGACAATTTCTCTCATAGGAAACTCAAATTCAGGAAAAACAACTCTTGCCGAGGCTATGCTTTTCGACGGCGGGATAATTGAACGCAGGGGTACTATTGAAGGAAAAAACACAACTTCCGATTACAGGTCTGTTGAACATGATAGTGGAAACTCAATTTTTTCAAGTGTTTTATATACAGAATACCAGAATAAGAAAATCAATATCCTTGACACTCCCGGGCTTGATGATTTTTGCAATGGAGTAATATCATCTCTTTTTGTATCCGACTCTGCCGTCATGCTTATCAATGCTCAGAACGGTGTAGAAGTTGGTACAGAGATTCATTACAGGCATGCTGAGAAATTTCAGAAGCCGATCATTATGGCAATAAACAGTCTTGACCATGAAAAGGCTCACTTCGAAAAGTCAATAGAAATGATGAAAGAGCGGCTCAGTAAAGACATTATAATAATTCAATATCCGGTAAATGAAGGCATTGGATTTAATACTATTATTGATGTACTGAAAATGAAAATGTTAAAATATGGGCCAGAAGGTGGAAAGCCTGAAATTCTTGATATTCCATCCGAACATAAATCAAAGGCGGAAGAGCTTCGTGCTCAACTTATTGAGAAAGCAGCAGAGAGTGACGAATCGCTTATGGAACTTTTTTTCTCAAACGATTCTCTTTCTGAAGCAGAAATAAGGAAGGGAATTGCAAAAAGTCTTGTTAATCGTTCCATGTTTCCCGTTTTCTGCTTATCGGCAAAAAATAATATAGGTATTGATCAGTTGATGGAATTTATTGTATCTGAAGCCCCCTTGGTAACCGATTTGCCCGGTCCTTTAAACAGCAAGGGAGAGGAGGTTAAACCTGATCCGTCAGGGCCGCCATCGGCATTTGTGTTTAAAACTTCGATAGAAGAACATATAGGAGAAATAAACTATTTCAGGGTATATTCAGGAAAAATTACAGAGAACATTGATTTAATTAACACGTCTAATGGAACAAAGGAAAGACTTTCTCAAATTTTTGTATGCGCCGGTAAAAATAGAATAAAAGTTCCGGAACTCAATACAGGCGATATTGGCGCTACTGTAAAACTGAAAAACACAAAAACAAACCATACTTTGAATGCTCCGGGTAACGACTGGAGATACATGGGTATGGAATTCCCTGAACCCAAGTATCGCATAGCTATTAAGGCACAGTCGGAGAGCGATGATGAAAAACTTGGTGAAGCATTATATAAAATGCATACCGAAGATCCGACCATTATCGTTGAATATTCAAAGGAACTCAAGCAAATTATTATTCATGGGCAAGGTGAATATCATCTTAACATTCTTAAATGGCATCTTGATAACATTTACAAAATTCCTGTGGTATTTAGTCCGCCGAAGATACCTTTTCGTGAGACAATCACAAAAGCTGCCCAGGCAGAGTACAGGCATAAGAAACAATCGGGAGGAGCCGGACAGTTTGGTGAGGTACACCTTATAATTGAACCTTATGAAGAAGGTTCTACTGAATCTACTATGATGAAGATAGCAGGCAAAGAATACAAGCTTTCAATTCGCGACAAGGAAGAAATCGAGCTGCCATGGGGAGGTAAGCTGATTTATGTAAACTCTATTGTCGGCGGTTCAATTGACGCAAGGTTTATGCCTTCAATTCTTAAAGGAATCATGGAAAAGATGGAAGTGGGTCCGCTTACCGGATCATACGCAAGAGATATAAGAGTTTATGTTTATGACGGCAAAATGCATCCTGTGGACTCCAACGATATTTCATTCAGGCTTGCCGGACGAAACGCTTTCAGTATTGCTTTTAAGAATGCCGGTCCCAAGATTCTCGAACCAATATACGATGTTGAAATATTCGTTCCTTCCGACAGAATGGGAGATGTGATAAGCGACCTTCAAGGTCGCAGAGGAATAGTTCTGGGCATGTCGAGTGAAAAGAGGTTCGAGGTAATAAAGGCAAAAGTACCTCTTGCCGAATTAAACAAATACTCAACATCTTTGAGTTCTCTAACTGGAGGCCGTGCTTTTTACACAATGAAGTTTGCTGAATATTCACAGGTACCGGCGGAAGTACAGGAAACTATTATCAAAGCTTACCAGGCCGAACAGGAAGAAGAATAATCTTTTTATACTTCAACAATAAGAAAGCCGTTTCATAACTGAAACGGCTTTCTATTTTAAATTCATGATAATTATACAGTTTTAAGTACATCCCATACAAAAGCTCTTATTCCGACTTCTTCGTTTATCAAATCAATTTTCTTTACTGTTTCGAGAATTTTATCCACCATATCGTCGTCAACAACTGTGATAATGCTTTTGTTTATCTCGGGCCATACATGGGTGCCAAGATGAGGTACTCCATCTTTCGAGCCTCTCCCGTGAACATTCGTCCACAACGTGTATCCTCTCACACCCAGTTTGTCGAGCATATATTCTACTCTCTCGGTTAGTGACTGATTATATACTATTAATATTGCTTTCATGTACTATAAATTTGAATTATTTTTATGCATTACGGTTTCCATTAAGGAAGTCCATTCCGTTATATTCATCGCTTCTCTTGCGTTCCTCTACTCTTCTGACAAATATAGCATAAGCCACAGGTACTATTAAAAGCGTCACTAAAGTTGAGAAAGTCAGACCTCCAATAACAGCCACTCCCATCGGGCTCCATAGTTCTGCACCCGAGCCGAGGCGGAGGGCAAGCGGTAACATGCCAAGTATTGTTGTTAAAGATGTCATGAGTACAGGCCTTAACCTAGATCTGCCAGATAAAACAATAGCTTCGTAAAGTTCAAGCCCTCTGCTCCTCATCAGATTGATGAAGTCCACAAGGACTATTGCGTTCTTAACCACTATACCTATTAGGAGTACGGTTCCTATTCCGGAAATGATATTGAAATTAGTGTTTGTTATAAAAAGTGCTATGGCAACTCCTGAAAACGCAAAAGGAATTGAAAACATTATTATAAAAGGCGTTTTGAGCGACTCAAATTGTGAAGCCATAACAAGATACACAAGGATAAGACTTACGAGAAGAAGCATTGCCAGATCCCGGAAAGATTCCATCTGTTCCTCAATAGCACCGGATATTTGTACTACTACTCCTGATGGTTTTACAGTTGAATCAATAGCTTTCTGGATATCAATTCGAAGATCGGTAAGTGAACGGTTATAAGGCGTAAGCGATACAGTCACAATTCTTTCCTTTCGCTTCCGATCAATGCTTGGAGGAGCCCAGTATTCCTTTACCTGAGCCACTTCTGCCAACCTTACAACCTGCCCGGTAGGTGTAGGAATACCAATATTTTCTATTTTAGTTAAAGTATTACGGGAATTTTCTTTTAACCTTACAATAATATCGTACTCATCTCCTGATTGACGTAATAGAGTAGCAGTAAGACCGTCAACCCTATTTTTTATGGCTGCTCCGGCAGTAGCAGTAGTAAGCCCGCTTGCGCTTAGTTTTGCCTGGTCAAAAATAATTTGTAATTCAGGTTTTGATTTTCCCCTGCTTATTATTACATCCTTTGCTCCTTCTATCTTTTTTATTTTTTCGGCAAGCTCTTCCGCTACTATATTTGTTGCTGAAATATCATAGCCGTAGACTTCCACATCAACAGTGTTAAATCCGAAGCCACCCATACTTCCTGCCGTCGTTACAGTATAATCTATTATTTCGGGGAACTTAGCTAAATCTTTCCTCATATCTTCAGCTATTTCCGTAACTTTTCTTTTTCTTTCTTCAACAGGAAGTAACCTGATATTCTGACGTATAATATGTGTTCCTCCTGACATTACGAGAGATGCTATACCTCTTTCACTTTCTTCACCTGTTGTAGTTGAAATATCTTCAATTTCAGGATATTTTGCCTTGAAGATGCTATCAATAATGGTTGCCGTTCTTATGGTCCTGTCAACTCTTGTTCCGGTTTGTAATTCAATATTTGTGGTAAGCCTTGATTCATCTGTTTCCGGAAAGAATTCTGTGCTAATAACAAGGAATAGTAACATGGAAGATGCAAAAATTAGAAAAGCTCCGACAACCACAACTCTTTTGTGCCATAACGCCCATCTTAGTACTCGCTCATAAAATCTGTCAAGCCCGTCGAGCCATTTTCTTATGCTACCATCATAAGTCCAGTGAGGTGCATCTTGTTTTATAGGTCTATATTTGAGCATCAGGGAGCTAAGAGTTGGTGTAAGAGAAATTGCAGCCAATACCGAAGTAATGATAACTATAGTTACGCTCATTCCAAGTTGTCGGAAAAGAATTCCGGTAAGGCCTTTAACAAATGTCAGAGGGAAGAAAACTGCAACTACAGTAAGAGTACTTGCAATAACGGCAAGCCACACTTCGTTTGTGGCATAAATTGATGCTTCCCGTGGCCGACTACCTCTTTCTATATGCTTTGTAATATTTTCAAGCACAACTATAGCATCATCAACCACCATTCCTATGGCTATCGAAAGAGAAATAAGTGAAATAATATTTATTGTCGCATCGGCAACAAACAGATAAATAAATGCTACAAATAATGAGACCGGTATAGTTATGATTATTATTAAGGTAGCTCTCCATCTGCCCAGAAAAAATAAAACGACAAGTGTAACGAATATTACGGCAAATAAAATAGTTTCCGTAAGGTTATTAATTGAATCCTGGATAAATGTTGCAGTAGCAAATAATTCTTCAATCTTTACATCGGGAGGGAGTTCATTTTGAACCTGCTCTACGGTTTTTCTAATCTCCTTAGTTACTTTTACAGTATTGCCACCCGTCTGTTTGAGAATAAATATTCCCATTCCTGGGCTTCCGTTTATCTTTGTATCTAATTTTGTTTCACTAACAGTATCCCTTACTTCCGCTACATCTTTCAGGTAAACAGTATTCCCATTATAATAACTGACAACAATATCTTTCATCACATCACTTTCAGGGAACTGCCCCTGTACTCTTAATGCATAGTCTGTCATGCCCATCTCGATAAAACCAGCTGGAATGTTCAGGTTCTCCGCTCTAAGTATATTTCCTATCTGTTCTACAGTAAGATGATAGGCTTCCATTTTTTGAGGATCTATATCTATATAAATATCCCTTCCTGGAACACCTGTCAAGGTTACTGTTGCAACGCCGTCAATTCTGTTAAGCGGATTAACAAGCTTTTCATCAAGTAATTTTTCAAGACCCTGATAGCTTTCTTTTGCCGTGATAGTATAATAGATTATAGGCATCATGTTTGTACTGACCTTCATGATTGTCGGGTCTTCACATTCTTCGGGAAGAAACCTGGTTATTAGATTCAGATAACTACGTATTTCATTCATCGCCTCATCCAGATTACTTCCATATTCCAGTTCAAGGACAACTGCTGAAATTCCATCACGCGAAAATGAACTTAATTCCTTTAGATTTTCTACACTACTTAACGCATTTTCAATAGGCTCTGTAACATTTTCCTCAATATCGGATGCACTTGCTCCCTGATATGTAGTCAAAACTGTCAGGTAAGGGATTTCTACTTCAGGAAGAAGATCCACAGGAAGCTGAGTAAGAGAATAGACACCCAGCACAATCATTGCAATAAAGATCAGAATAGTGGTTACAGGCCTTTCAACTGATGAACTATATATGCTCATTTTTATTTTTCTTTTGTTATTTTACAACTTCAATTTTATCGCCATTAAAGAGTTTGCTCTGGCCTTCACTTATCACAAGGTCACCTTCTTTAAGATTTCCCGACAAAATTTCCAGATTATCATCGAATCTTTTACCTATTATGACATCAACTCTTTTTGCCACACCGTTTTCGGCCATCATTACGTACCTTATATTTGTGCCTTCTTGCATTAATACGACAAAAGACGGAACGACAAACGCCTCCACTTCACCGAGTTCCATTGCAACTCTCACAAACATTCCAGGTTTTAGCATTTCATTCCGGTTAGGTACTTCAATCTCAACATTGAACGATCTTGTAATGGGATTAACGGTAGGTGAAATCCTGAATACTTTTCCCTGAAAAGTTTCATTTTTATAAACATCCGTAGTAATGGTTGCGCTCATGCCATTTTTTACAAGGGGATAATATTGCTCAGAAATGCTTACATTAACCTTTACAGGATTTATCTGTATCACCGTTACAACAGCTGGTTTGCCGCTGCTCGAAGGCACACCTGTATACAGCTCGCCGTTCTCATAATATCTGCCTGTTACAATACCATCAAATGGTGATTTAAGAAGTGTATTTGAATCGAGAAAATCAACATTGGTTTTAGTCACATCATACTGTGTCTTCACCTGATCGTATTGCTGCTGCTTAGCACTCCCCGACTTAAGCAGAGTATCAAGTCTCCATAGATCCTTTTCGAGGCTGCTTAGCTGCAGCTTGAGCTGGTAAAGCTGAGTTATGTCCATAAGAAAAAGATTGTCACCTTTTTTAACCCTGTCCCCAACTTCAACATAAATCTTATCTATTCTTCCAGGAGAAGAAGGTGCCATATTTACTTCCTCATAAGGAAAGATTGTTGCAGTATAATCTATCGTCCTCGATATGGTTGTTCTGGTTAAAGGTATTGCCCTGACCGGAATTGCCAGTTTTTCTGCATCGGCTTGCTCTGCATTTTTCGATACACATGCATTGATAATCAAGCTTATAATAAGTATCGTCGGAATTGTTTTTGTTAATTTCATTTTATTAAAGATTATTATTTATAATATTTATTATAAATTATTTAAAAGTTTATCTAAAGCTATTTTTGTCTGAAATAGAGTGAAAAGTGCCGAAATGCAGTTGTTTTCGGCTTGCAGATAAAGGCTATTGGATTGTGTAAGTTCAATGCTGGATGCCATGCCATGTCTGAATTTATTTTCCATACTTTGATAAATTCTTTTTGATATCTCGACATTTTCCTTTTGTGTCTGATATTGCATATTTGCATTTACAAGATTATACCTTAACTGTTTTTCCTGAATCAGGAGCTGTTCACTTACCATTTCTTTTGCCGTCCTTGCTTTTTCTACATTTATTTGTGCTTTCCTTATAGATGAATATCTGTTGCCGCTTGAAAATATTGGAACGGATAATTGTAATCCTATTACAGAGTTTTTAAACCATCGTAAGTCCGACAATTTATCGCCCATGCCGTTAATACCATAAGTATAAAAGCCTGCAAGAGATGGTAAGAGTGCGGCTTTCTTACCTTTAAGAGCCAGAACTGACATTTTTTCCTGATCGTCGGTCAGGATATATGAAATGTTTTGAGTGTAATCAAATTCTTTCGAAAGGAGAGCTTCTACATTAATCTGTGCCGTAAGTGTTGTGAGGTTATCTTTCAGGATAATTTTTGTACCGGCAGGGACACCAAGCTGAAAGCGCAAAAGATTGTAATTCACTTCTATTGTTCTTTCGAGCTGGTTACGGCTATTTTCAACCATTTTAACATTTGATTCCATCTGGTCAACATCGGTCTGTTCAGCCATTCCTGCTGCGAGCATTGCCCGTGTGGCTTTAAGTGTTTCACGTAGATTAGCAATATTACTTTCAACGATTTCAAGCGAGCGTTCAGACATAAGTATCAGAAAATAAGTCACACTAACTGTTTCTTTTGTATCGAGTTCCGAACGCTGAAGGTTGTGGCGATTGAGTTTCTCTGCAACCTTTGCTGTCTCAATTCCTATTATGTATGGAGCATTAAAAATAAGAGTTGTGGCCTGCATTGTTGCACCTGTAGAAAACTGGGTACCAAAGCTGACCGGAATTTTTGTTCCTGGCTGGCCCATTAATTCACCAGGCAACAATGTTGTCATAAGCTTCAGATTATCATTTAGAGAGCCCGATACATTAATCTGAGGCAACCCTGCTGAAACTGCTTCCCAGTATGTATCCTTTGAAGCATCTACATCGAGCTGTGCAGAAATAACCATCTTGTTATTTCTCATAGCGTAATCCTGAGCATCCTTAAGTGTCAGGTCTAGTATTGATGTCGTATCTTTTAAGGTTGCATCCTGAGACAATACATGATTCATCGGAGCAATCAATATAATCATCAGTAAAAAAAAATTTTTGTTATTCATATTTCATTGTTTTAATAGTCTGTTATCCTGGAAAAAGTCTTTTTTCTTGCATTTCAATAAGTTTAAGACCTTCTGGCGTCGCAATCCCTTTAAGATAATTTATAATAGTATTTTTCATAACTTCTCTTCTCGGAAATTCTTCATAGGGATAAAATTCATCTTTAATAACCCATATCATCATAAAATAGATAGTCCTATTAACTATGTTGGCATTAAATTATTTCTTCTGAAGAGTTTCTCCTTAATACCTCGATCAATTAACTGCTGGTTGTTTTTGAAATCCGGAATTTCGAATTTTATTTTCTTTTTAATGATTAATTCCCTGTGGACTTTTTTAATATCTTCAATAAATCCCGGACTCATAGTGTAGAAATAATCAAGTGTTATACGAATTAGCCTGAATATTGCATTTATTATATTTTCCGATTCATGCATAATCTGTGTTACAACTTCTTTTTGTTTTTTAGACATATATTCAAAAACACCGATAAGCAATTCATCTTTATCCGAAAAATATTCATATATTGTCCTTTTCGAAATGCCCAGATTAGTTGCAATAATATCCATGGTAACGGATTTTATTCCATATTTGCGGAATAATTCTGCAGAGCCTTCAATTATTTTACTTTTTGTGTCCATAATAAAAACGGCGCAAAAATAATAAAACTTATTTAGTTTATTTAGTTTTAACTTTTTTTTAACTATTTTTTAACTAAAATATCCTGAGGATTTAAATAAAGCAGGTGTCTTCTTAAAATTTAAAAAATCTGGTGAAGTTGCGATACGATCTGACAATCTGTATTTTAGGATACTCACCCTACCTTAAAGCCGTGATGGATGACTTCAGAAATTTTGTACTATGCGGTATAACGCGACAATCTACCAGACAGGAGATGCCAATGTATTATCTATACAGATAAAGAAAACCCCTGTATGCTTTACCTTCATAAAT
Source organism: Bacteroidales bacterium (assembly GCA_018056245.1). Lineage (GTDB taxonomy): Bacteria > Bacteroidota > Bacteroidia > Bacteroidales > VadinHA17 > LD21. The sequence continues at coordinate 27,359 of JAGPFZ010000016.1, read as the reverse complement.
TATATCGTCCCAGCCTCTTGCACGTATAATATAAAAATAAATTCCAGGCACTGCCTTTATGCCTGATTTGTTTATTGTTCCATCCCATCCTTCCCATTCACTAAGCGTTTGTCCCTCTCCATAAAAACTGTAAACCATCATCCCGCTCCTGCTGTATATCTCAACACTCAAACTCCTTAGCGATTTCGATTCTACTATAAAAAAATCGTTTATCCCGTCGCCGTCCGGAGTAAAAACATTCGGTATATCAAGTTTAGAGGGTTCAACCACTATCTTTTCAGACTTCATTGAATCAATACATAGCTTATCACTTTCAACAATCAGCGTCACATAGTATTCGCCTGGTTTATAATAAATATGTGGGGGCGGATTTTTAAAAGTAGATATAGAATCATCTCCAAATTTCCATAAATATTTGAAGCCTCTTACTGACTTATCGGTAAATGTCACTTCCAGGGGTGCTTCACCACTTGTCGGACTGACAGTAAAATCAGCTTTAACGTGTATCGAAGTATATGGAAAGGACGACTCTGCCGAACACATAAAACTATCGGTTACCTGAAGCTTATAAACAACATTCTCAAGAGGAGGCGTATAAGTGACCGGATTAAGTTCAATATTTGGAAACGGTATTGATGATGAAGGAATGGATGACCACATAAATGAGACGGAATTTTTAAGTCTAACTTCATTACCGTTTAATGGATCGTAATAATAAAATGTATCAACAGCTGCTTTACCTGATAATGCAACATGATAGCAATTGAAGTGTTTGAGTTTTGCTTCGGCATAGGGGGTATCGAGATATACCCAGGCAACAAGGCTCGTATCATAACCAGTTCCATCAACTATTCGCACTTTATATCCGCCTTCGCTAAGAGTGTCGGCAGAAGAGTTTAAAACTCCCGATTCAGTATTAATAAATATACTGAAATCTTTTGTCGTTGTATCCCATTTGTTCCATGTGAAATCAAAAGGAGCTGTGCCGCCTGGACTTTCAACATAGAGTGAACCCTTAACATTACCCGTAGAATTACAGAAAATAAATATAGGATGCTTTAACTCCGGAGCGGACGGATATTGCGTAAATCTTATTGCATTTGAAGTGGGCGATGAAATCTGCGACAAGCAAATAACAGGCAGAAACTGGATAAATAATGTCAGAAAATAACGCAATCCCACTTCTATTTTTTGCATCTAAAACGAGAAAAAGTCAGTAATTTGTATAATTTACGACAAGTATAGTGAAATCTTGTTTAGAACTGAATAGCAAACTGTTATTTTTTATTCAATTTTTGTAATCAGGACATTTATTTAAATTATATAAGCTTTATAATACGCAATGTTACACGGCTTTCCTCCGCTTCATAATGCATTATTTAAATTATATAAGCTTTATAATACCTTTTAAAGTAGAAAATTTTGATTTCTCCTGTGCCTGTTTGATTTATGTTGATAAAATCTCAGAAATAATCTATTGTTTTACAGCCAATGATAAATGATATTCATAAATTTGCTGTCGTTTACGGCAAGAGGTTACATCCGTCTCCAATGAAAAACTATTACTTAGATGAACTCAATGAGGCACAGCGTGAAGCGGTACTGAATATCGAAGGGCCCTCGCTGATTATTGCAGGTGCAGGAGCTGGAAAAACACGCACTCTAACGTACAGGATTGCTTATCTTCTTGAAAAAGGTGTAAAGGCCAACCGTATCCTTGCTCTGACATTTACCAATAAGGCTGCAGGTGAAATGAAGGAAAGAATAGCCGGTATATCAGGTTATGAAATAACCCGACACTTATGGATGGGAACTTTCCATTCGATATTTGCCCGAATTCTGAGAACGGAAGGGGAAAAACTCGGATATAAACCGTCATATACAATTTATGATGCTTCAGATTCCAGGAGTCTTATAAAAAGTGTCATAAAAGAAATGGGACTTGGAGACGATGTTTACAAACCGGGAGTAATTTCAGCGAGGATTTCATGGGCTAAAAACAACCTGATTACTGCATCATCATATGCTTCAAATCCGGAATTTAACGAATACGACAGGTCAATAAGGATGCCTCTTCTCTCAGAGATATATAAGAATTATGCAACAAGGTGTCTCAAAGCCAATGCTATGGATTTTGATGATCTTCTCCTGAATACAAATATTCTGTTTCGTGATTTTCCCGACCTGCTCGAAAAATACCAGAATAAGTTCGATTATATTCTCGTTGACGAGTATCAGGATACTAACTATGCTCAGTATCTTATAATTAAGAAACTCTCGGAACAACACAGAAATATCTGTGTTGTTGGAGACGATGCCCAGAGTATTTATTCATTCAGAGGGGCAAGAATAGAGAACATACTCGAGTTCAAAGATGATTACCCTGAGGCAAAGATATTCAAACTCGAGCAAAATTATCGCTCTACCCGTACCATCGTGGATGCAGCAAATACCATAATTGCAAACAACGTCGAGCAAATACATAAAACAGTTTTTTCAAAAAATGAGCCAGGCGAGAAAATCAGAATACTGCAATCAATGACCGATATTGAGGAAGGTATAACGGTGTCATCCGATATATTCGATATGAGGTTCAACCATCGGCTTAACTGGTCGGATTTTGCGATATTATATAGAACCAATGCACAATCGCGTATCTTTGAAGAGACGCTTCGCAGAAAAAATATCCCATACAGGATTTTCGGTGGTTTATCGTTCTACGAAAGAAAAGAGATAAAAGATATTCTTGCTTATTTCAGGATGGTAATCAACCCGGAGGATGAAGAAGCTTTAAAAAGAACAATAAACTATCCGAGAAGAGGTATAGGCGATACAACTATAAAAAAACTACTCGAAATTGCCTCAATTACAGGTGACTCGGCATGGAATATAATTGGCAGGATAAATGACTTTAGTTCATATTTCAATGCAGCCACCTGTCAGAAGCTTTTATCCTACAGAGAGATGATTGTCGGCTTTGCCTTAAAAACCGAAGAAATGGATGCCTTTCAAGCAGCCATGGAGATAGCAAAGACATCCGGAATCATAAAAGACCTGCAGGAAGGGAAGACTCCCGAAGAGGTGAGCCGCATGGAAAATTTCGAAGAACTGATAAACGGAATAAAAGAATTTACAGAAGCCGCCCGCACAAACGGTGAACCATATTCACTCGGTGCTTATCTTCAGAATGTTGCTTTGTTGACCGACCAGGATATAGAAGATCGCAACGGCAGCGATAAAGTTACATTGATGACTATGCATTCAGCAAAGGGATTGGAATTCAGTCATGTATATATAACCGGCATGGAGGATTCCATTTTTCCTTCACCTATGTCGGCAGGAAATCCGAGAGAACTTGAGGAAGAAAGGCGCCTTTTTTATGTAGCTGTAACACGCGCCAAAAAAATGGCTACCCTCACATATGCCCTCAACAGATACAAATACGGAAATCTTGAATACAGCAAGCCAAGCCGGTTTCTCAGGGAAATAGATCCCGCTTATATCGAATTCCCTCAACTGGCAGGAAGACAGTATAGTAACAATAATAAGCCTGAAATACATCATCAAAGATTCAGAGAAAGAATATCGGATTATCCCGAAGTTAAAAACGAGAAGATAGGAAAATTATTAAAAGTTAATATAGACTCAAAAAGCTCTTTTGAATTGGACAGTAAAAAGCCATTATTTCTTACTGAAGGTGATAAAGTTATTCACGACCGTTTTGGAACAGGAAGAATTATCAGCATTGACGGAGAAGCTCCAAATATCACTGCTCTGGTTGATTTTGAGAAAACTGGCAGAAAAAAACTGCTCCTTAGGTTTGCAAATCTCAGAAAGGCTTGATTGTGAATTCGAATAGAGGAAAGCGTTTTATTGTTTCTTCGGAATCTGGCCCTGCATATGCTTATCAGAATTCATCTGTCTCAACTGATATCCGGCAAGAGAAATAGTGTGACAAAAACTGCATTTAAAGCTTAATTCTGAAAAAATGCTTCCCTCTTAAACATATTTGATTAAATTCGCCTTATTTGAATTAAACCGGTTATATTTTTGAACTGCAGAGATTGAAAACGTATTTTCAACTTACTAGATGAACACACTCCTTAATAAACTGAACTATAAAAACCAGGAAAGGATTCTCATATTAAATGCCGAAAAGGCATTTATAGATAAAATAAAGTCAGAAAAGCTGGACATTAGGATTGATACTTCGATTGACCCAAGATATCTCTACGAAATAATATTGATTTTTGTGAAATTCATGTCGGAAGTGGAAAATACTGCACCAGCAGCTATTCATAATCTTATTGCTAACGGAATCTTATGGTATGCATTTCCAAAAAAAGCATGCCGAAATCTTAAATCAGATCTTGACAAAGATCATGGATGGGGCGCTTTATTTGACAGAGGTTTTGACAAAATCAGACTGATTTCAATCGATGAAAACTGGTCGGCACTTGGATTCAAAAATATTAGATTTATTAGGTCTGTAAAATACAGATAGTGAATAATATAAATTATTGCATTTATTATGACTTAGCTACAGTTGCAATAAATCAGCTTGCTTAAATATAATTAATGGCAAGGCACGTGATAAAAATAAAGAAATAATCAATTTTAAATCAATATTATATGAAACACAGAAGTTTTATACTTTGCTGTCTAATATTTCTGCCGACAGCAGGCTTTTCTCAGAAGCATGAAATTATTTATCTCTGGCCGGACAAGGTTCCGGGAGAAGAGAAAGAGAAAACCGAGCCCAGGGTATCGGCTCTGGCAGACGACAATGTAATAAGGTACGATGAAGTTACAAATCCTCTTATTGAAGTTTTTACGCCTGAGCCTTCATGCAGTAATGGTGCCGGAGTGGTTATTTGCCCGGGAGGAGCTTACCGTATTCTCGCTTATGATAAAGAAGGGATTGAGGTTGCAGCATGGCTGAATAAGCTCGGATATACTGCATTCGTCCTTCAATACAGAGTTCCCAACAAAAGAGAAGGCGCTTTACAAGATGCTCAAAGAGCATTGCGTATCGCAAGAAAAAATGCCGATAAATGGAAAATCAATCCCGACCAGATCGGTATTATGGGCTTTTCCGCAGGTGGTAGTCTGAGTGCAAGATGTGCCACATCGTTCAATAGAAGAACTTATTCTCCAGTTGACAATATTGATTCTCTTTCATGTCGCCCTGCATTTGTGTTGCTTATCTATCCTGCTTATCTCGACGAAGGGCCAGGCAACTCTCTCACACCCGAGCTTACACTCTCGAAAAATACTCCGCCTATGTTTATTTTCCAGACTGCTGATGATCAGTATGGCAACAGCGCCATAATAATGACAGCAGCTCTACGAAATGCTAAAATTCCGGTCGAGCTTCATATACTTCCATACGGTGGACATGGATATGGACTACGGCCAGGAAAGGATGCCGCTGAAACATGGCCTGTGCTGGCAGAGAAATGGCTTCTAAAGACAATAGTTAAGACTACAAATTAAGCCACTTTATTTTCTTTTTTCTTTTTTCTTTTCGCGAATGGCTTTTATTATCAGATAACCGACAAAAGCCACGCCAAGTGCAATTAAGATATCTCCTACATAAGGGAAAATTTTATCGCGAATATCGTAAACAAAATAGCCTACAACGGCCAAAATGATATTCCAGATTCCGGCTCCGAGAGAGGTATAAATTACAAAGTCGAGTAAATTCATTTTAGCCAAACCTGCCGGAATGGATATCAATTGCCTCATACCAGGTACAAGTCGCCCTATAAAAGTAGACGACTTTCCGTTTTTTAAAAAATAATTTTCAGCACGCTTAACTTTTGCTTCCGACAGAAAAAGCATCCGTCCAACAGTAGAACTTGCAAATTTATATATAAGAGGCCGGCCAATCCAGAGAGCGAGGTAGTAATTTACAAAAGCTCCTGTAAGCGCACCGACAGTGCCCGACAGAATCACAAAGTAGACATTCAATTCTCCCTGCGCCGCTTTATATGCGGCAAAAGGAATTACCACTTCCGAAGGAAAAGGTATGAATGAACTTTCGATAGTCATCAGTAATGCCACCGTGAAATAATTAAGGTGGCTAATATACCAGCTTATTACAGATTGAATTATTCCCATCCTCAGTCAATCCGCAGTTTGACGACTATTTTCTTTACTGAATCTGGTTTTCCTGCAATAATGCCTGGTTTATGTGCATCAGAAGGGAAAAAAATGAAAAATTTATCGGGAGTTGCTAATAAAGATTTACTTTCCCTGACGCTAAAAAATTCTATATCACGATTCTCATCGTATTCCTGCGAGACAGAATCGCGCATCGCAAGCGGAGCAACCTGAATTGTCTCAGTTCCTCTTATAACATATTGTATATCTATATATTTACGATGTGCCTCGAACATGGCTTCGTTTTCATCCTTTGTAACGTATTCACTTACAGATGCATACAAATTATCACCATCAATATCATACCGTTTAACTTCAAGTGATTCAAGATCGGTATTTTTCAGAAAGGAAAAAGCTTTATCCCATCTTTCCTTATTTTTATAATAAGAAACTGCTAAAGCTTTTTTATTTACTGAACTATCAGGCTTAACCTTCCATCGTCCAGTCCATTTGCTATTATTGAACCACTCATTAATCTTTTCGTCACTCCATGTTTCAGGATTACTATTCTCCATGCAACCTGAAAAGCCCAAAAATAAAGCTAAAATCATAATTGAAATTCTAATTCTATTCATAATTAATTAATTATTTAATCAGTATAATCCTATCATTTTGTTGCAAGGCAAAAGTAATTCAAATAATCAAAATTGATAAAAAAATTTCTTATTAAAGCTATTTTAATTCAAGCATCACAACCGATTTTGAGGGCATTGCAACATTAAGAAGATCGCCTTGTTTCCTGGCGCCATTAAATTTCTGAATAACAACTGTGTTCGGCTTGTCGAATGTGTTTATATCGGTAATTTTAGACGATGTAAGTATCTGTCCTGTAACTGTTGACCACTTTACCTGGTTTAGTGTTATACTTATGTTTATCGAATTATTCGGGTCAATGTTCACAAGTGTTACATGGACGATTCCTGTAGAATCTTGTGAGGCCGATGCATTGAGAGCTGGCAGGCTTTGTCCTTCAAGCACATAGTCGGGACTTTTAAAACTCACAGGTAGCATTTTTGAATCGTGATGAACTTTATACATATCGAAAACATGATAGGTCGGGGTTAAAATCATTTTAGGACCTTCGGTAAGGATTAGTGCCTGTAACACATTGACCGTCTGGGCAAGTTGTGCCATTTTTACTCTGTCGCAGTGGTTATTGAAAATATTAAGTGTAGAGCCAGCAAGCAGTGCGTCCCTCAGGCTGTTCTGCTGGTACAGGAAGCTCGGATTTGTGCCTGGTTCAGGATCGCACCATATACCCCATTCGCCCACTACAAGCGCAATTCTCTTTTGGGGGTCATATTTTGTCATAACAGAATCATGTCCTCTGATTAATTGCTCCATTCTAAGTGCATTTCTCATTGTTCCAAAATAAGTTGCCTCGGTGAAATTTGTTGCCGAAGCCTGGCTGGGAATCTGTTTCTGTGCCTGTCCCTGCCCGAAATTTCCTCGGGGTGGACGTGTATAATAGTGAAAATCCAAACCCCAAACATTTCCTCTCCCACCAGGCGCCAATCCTGCCATCAGAACATCTGTCCAGTTATAGTTGCCCGAATTGGCACCGGAAGCTATTTTTCTAACTGCCGCACCCGGATAATTTTTAATGAACGTTGCATACTGTCTGTACTGTGTAACATAATATTCGGGTGTCATATTACCGCCGCAACCCCAGTTTTCGTTTCCTACACCAAACCAGGTCACGCCCCATGGCTTCTCACGACCATTTTGTTTTCTCAGGTTGGTCATAGGACTGATCCCGTCGAAATTCAGGTATTCAACCCATTTCGACATTTCCTCAACAGTGCCACTCCCAAGGTTACCGACAATAAAAGGTTCTGCACCTATAAGTTCGCATAGAAGAAGAAACTCATGTGTGCCAAAACTATTGTCTTCAGTTACATTTCCCCAATTGGTGTTAATCATAGTAGGACGCTGATTTCTAGGACCAATACCGTCACGCCAGTGGTATTCATCAGCAAAACAACCGCCCGGCCAACGAAGATTCGGAATCCTTATCTTTTTCAATGCGTCAACAATGTCGAGCCGTATGCGATCTTGTTTTGGTACTGGCATAGAAGGATCAACCCAATAACCATCATAAATACACCGTCCGAGATGTTCTGAGAAATGGCCATAGATATGACGGCTTATAGTATATTTAGAAGCTCCAGCATCGACAGTCATAGCTACCGACGTCTGACTGAAACTATTAAGTGAAACAGCAGTCAGAAAAAACAATAAAAATATTTTTTTCATATCAACATAGTTTTAAGGTTTATTTTACTTTCAGATTTTACCTTGAAATATTTCACAATAAAATTAAATAAATATTTAATCTAAATTTCCTTCTGGGAAAAAATTCAATTAATAATTTTCAAATTGTCAAAAAACAAACAAATATCATATTAGTTTAATCAAAAATACCATCAATATAAACGGTTAAAATGTTTCTATGATACTCTTTTGATTCTGGAATCACCAGGCTGATCGATAATTATAGGTACCTGTTCCTCGATAGTATTGGTTGAATCGAGATGAAAAGCTTTTACATCAGGTAAACTTAATTTCCTTACAAAGTTATGAATAGTAAGGGTAATATTCTCAAGAGTTGAAAGAGGATTGTCTGTTGGCATTACCCTGTCAATAAGCACAAATTTAAAATCGCCTTTAAAATCATGTTTTTTAAGTGATTCATAACTGCTGTCGAGAGTTATTTCGCCCGATTTGACAAGATCTTCGACTACTTCTTTGAAGTAAAGATCAATTCGAGGCTCAACTTTGAATCCTATGTTAAAGTCAACTCTTATTAGTATTTTTGGTATTATATGAGTTACTTTATATTCAAACTTTTTAGGGTCGTTCACTATATTTACATGAAGCATCCAGTATGTGTTTGCCCTTTTAGGTTGCTTCCTGAAAATAGAAAAAATTACTTTCGATTCAACCTGCTCAGGGTTATTAGCTCTTATTATATAAACAAGGTTTGTTGCAGTCTTCGGAACTGTTTCATCTTTGCTTAGATCTTTAAATAAATCTATATAATCATTAAGATTGGCAAAAGTGATATACCTGTTTTTTATTTTTCGTCCAAAATACCAGCCATACATTATCAAAAGGAAACATGCAGTTAATAGCAATGTAAACCATGCGCCCGTTGATAATTTATAAAGATTTGAAATCAGGAAACTTACTTCAACAGTAAGATATACAGCCAGAAAAATGAAAACAAGTCTGTGATTTACATCTTTCTGATTCATAAAATAGGCTAGTATAAAAGTTGTTATTAACATTGCTATTGATATCGCCAGTCCATAAGCCGACGCCATATTGGTCGAATTTCTGAAGAAAATGACAGTAAAACTACACGCAATCCAGAGAAACCAGTTTACGTTTGGCAGATATACATAATTCCTTTCCATTGTAGGATAAAGAATTTTCATTTTAGGCCAGAAATTAAGTGAAATTGCTTCTGACAGTAAATTACATGAACTATTTATAATAGCCTGACTTGCAACTATAGCGGCAAATATTGAAATAATTATCCCCGGGAATAAGAACCATTCGGGCAAAATTGCGAAGAATGGATTTATGTCGTTCCCCGGTTTATTGTTTATCATAAGCCATGCTCCCTGTCCGAAATAGCTGAGCAAAAGTGTCAACTTCACAAACACCCATGAAATCTGAATATTTTTTCTGCCACAATTTCCCAGACTGGAATATATGATTTCGGCACCCGTTGTGCAGAGGAATATAGCACCCAGAATGATAAATGCACCGGGATATTTTGTTAGAAACTCATAAGCATATACAGGATTAATTGCTTTCAGAATGTCGGGGTATTTAATGAGCTGGCTGGTTCCTGAAATTCCAATCATTAGGAACCAGACAACCATTGCAGGGCCAAACCATTTTGCCATATGACTTGTACCGATATTCTGGATAAAAAAGAGTAGTATGAAAATTACCAGTACAATAAGAATAACCGGAAATCCAGGTCTGATCAGATTCATTCCTTCCACTGCTGCTGTAACCGTAATTGAAGGTGTAAGCACTCCGTCGGCAAGAAGCGCAGAGCCACCAATCATGGTCAGAATAACAATACTCATCGGTTTTTTCCCAAGAAGAGCATAAAGTGCAAAAATTCCACCTTCACCATTATTATCTGCCCTTAATGCAATAATAATATATTTAATTGTTGCCTGAAGTGTCAGAGTCCAGAAAACAGCAGATAAACATCCATAAATAAGCAGGTCGTTATAATTCGAACTCCCCCAGTTAATAACTGCCTTCAGTGTATAGAGCGGGCTTGTGCCTATATCGCCGAATACGATTCCAAGAGTTGTAAGTAACCCGGCTAAAGTGAATTTTTTGATCCTGTGATGTTGTTTCGAACCATTTATGGCTTCCATTCAGACCTTACTTTATTTATTTTTTGCTAAAGTTTGCAAAATTAATAATTTATTTAATGATTATAGATATATATTTGTGCACGTAATAATATGGTATAATGAACCTGAAGTCGAAGTTGAAACTATTTTACAAAGAACTGATTTTCAGATTGAGCTCCAGCAATAATCTATTATTTACATTTTATTACAGATATCTTTACAAGCCTACTCCGCAAACCATTGATGAATTTGCAAATATTTTTTCAAAAAGCCGAACCGATATTACAGTAATCCAGATCGGAGCGAACGACGGAATCAACAACGATCCTATTCATAAATTCATCAAAAGGGACAAATGGAACGGAGTGCTTCTTGAACCTCAAAAAGATGTTTTTGATAAATATCTTCAGAGATTGTACAGGAAAACAAACGCGATTATAACACTTAATGCGGCGCTTGACAAAAGTGATGGTAAAAAAACGCTATATAAGATTTCGGCTTGCAATTCAAGGTGGGCTCATGGACTTGCAAGTTTCAACCGTTCTGTGCTCGAAAAATCTATAAGCTCGGGTTATGTTGCACGTCAGGCTTTAAAAGAGGGTTGTCGCCTCCCTGAAAATGAAAACGATTTAATAGCAGAAGAACAGGTAGAATGTATCTCACCGGAAACTCTTATCAAAAGATATGGAATTAAAAAAATAGACTGGCTTCAGATTGATACTGAAGGATACGATTTTGAAATTATCAAAATGTTTAACCTTCCCCTCACAAAGCCTTCTGTAATTGTATATGAAAATCTTCATTTGACTGAAGAAACAAAAGAAGAGTGCATAAGATTTCTTAATATAAACGGTTACTATAGTAAAAATTATGGTCCGAATACCCTTGCGATGCACAATCCACCTGATTATCTGAAAAGGTTTTTTAATTAAAATAATAGTAAAGATTGATTTTTTAATTTTATTTTGCGCAAATTCGTAATTAAACTCTGAACGCAATGGATAATTCTATAAATTTTCTGGCTGTTACAGCTGTTTCTCTGGGCTTCCTTCATACTCTTCTGGGCCCTGATCATTATCTTCCTTTCATTGTTTTAAGTCAAGCCAGGAAATGGAGCATTAAAAAAACAATGTTTATAACATTTATATGCGGACTTGGTCACGTAATGAGTTCTGTCATTCTTGGTCTGATTGGTATTTCGGTTGGAATTTCAGTCAACCGCCTCGTTTCGGTCGAATCGTTCAGAGGCAATATTGCAGGCTGGCTCTTTATTGCTTTCGGACTTGTTTATATGGTTATAAGCGTTCGTAATCTGGCAAAGAAAAAAACTCACACTCATAAACATTTTCACATCGGAAGCCAGCAGCATGAACATGAACATAACCACTATGGTAAACATACTCACATTCACGACGAGGAAGTCATATCTGCCACTCCATGGATTTTATTTCTGATATTCGTCTTCGGTCCGTGCGAACCTCTTATACCAGTGGTTATGTACCCTGCCGCTCAAAATAATATATCGGGTATAATATTAGTTACACTGCTTTTTTCAGTAGTCACTATTGCCACTATGATGACAATAGTTCTTCTTTTCAGTTTCGGGCTTGCCAGAATAAATATGAAGCCCATAGAAAAGTACAATAATATTATTGCCGGCAGCATTATATTTCTTTCGGGGGTGGCTATACAATTTCTCGGACTTTGATATATATATATATTTAATTATTTATTTGTCTGAACAGCAACCATATTTCCGGATCTGGTATCACCTCTTCAACAACTCCTTTAATAGGAAGTGACGTAATTTTGTCTTTTATTTTTAATGTTTCCATTTTCTTACCTTTATCTGTTCTCAACAAAAGGTCGAGCGTAAAAGTGAAAGGTGATTCTTGTTTCTGTTCGATAATTATATCGGTGTAGCCTTTTATAGTTCCCTTACGTGTATAAATTTTCAATTCGGGTAGCCCGGCAGTTTCAAGCCACTGGCTGAAAAACTGCCTGAGATTTCTACCTGAAACTTCCGACATAATCTTTTCGAAATCAGTACTAAGTGCAACACTATTTCTGAATCTGTTATAAAATAGTCTTATGCCCTTCCAGAATACTTCATCACCGATTTCGCGCCTGAGCATATGCAGCACCCACGCTCCTTTCTGGTACGAGTAAGGATTCAGTAATGACATAATGTTTGAAACAGTTGTATCAATTACAGGCGAATAACTTTTTTTATCGTATTTTAAAACCACATCGCGTTCCTGTTGCATGCCTGAAGAAAGCTTATTGATGCCATAATTCTTTTCCATATATACATGAGTAAGGTAAGTAGCAAAGCCCTCACTCAACCATAAATGGCTCCATTCTTTTTCTGTGACAGAATTTCCGAACCACTGGTGAGCAGTTTCATGTACTATAAGGCTTTCTGCCATCCCTTTACCTGTAACTGAGTTTTCTGCATAGAATATACATGAAGCATTCTCAAGTCCACCAAAAATAGTTTTCGACTGCACATTGGCAAGTTTTTCGAAAGGATAAGGACCAATAAGTGTACTGAAAAATTCAACAGCTTTAACTGCCGGGAGGTAATCGGCGAAACCTTCAATCCTGTTTTCAGGATAAACCCATGTCCACACCGGAATATTTCCTGCAAATCCTGCAAGCAGTACAGCAAAAGGCGATACACCAAAAGCCATTACTTTAACAGGCAAAGGCACTTCCTCCTTCCAGTGAGTAAGTCTGTTACCTGCATCAATATTGCTCTCCTCAATAAGGAAACCGTTTGCAACAACCTTATAATGTAAAGGTGCAATAATAATAAAATCAACTTTTGCCTTTTCGGAAGGATGATCAATAACAGGTAGATAAAACGAAGCTCTATCAGGCCAGTGATCGGAAAAGAAAGTGCGACTTCCGAACTTATTTTTTGAAATAATAAGGCCATCGGCGGGAATACCGTAATAACTTATTACGATTTTTAGTATTGAATTTACCGGTAAAGTTTTATCGGAAGTTATGGTAATCTGGTTATTAATGTGCCGCCATTGAACTGATTTTTCACCCAGTTTCACCGAAACTATCTTCATTCCCCTGCCTGAACTGTCAATATTTCTGAAATCAAACCATATATCACTGGTCTCCTTTAAAATCTGTAAATCTACAGTAGCAATACCATAAACTATATCGGTTGAATCGTTCAGCCTGAGAGTAAATTCATAATGAAGAATATCTGTTTTACCATCAGGTATTGTTCCAAATAAAGGCAAACAAAGAAAAAAACTTATAGTCAGAATAACATGGAAAAATATTTTTTGCATTTATATTAATATAAATTAAAACGTCTAAGTCAAAAATAATAAATTTGCTATGTATATAAAATTTACCGATTTTAAATTTTTTCAAATTGTTATGACATTTAATTATTAGATTTGCGAAAAATAAATCCTCGGATGAATTACGATTACAATACACAGCGTAAAAGGATGGCTTTACCTGAGTATGGAAGGAATATTCAGAAAATGGTCGATTATATAAAAACCATTAAAGACAGGGAGGAAAGGAACAGAGCTGCTGCCACAGTTATAAAGGTTATGGGAAACCTTAATCTACAACTAAGGGAGACGGACGATTTCAAACATAAGTTATGGGACCATCTTGCCATAATTGCCGATTTTGATCTGGATATTGATTCTCCATTTCCTCCACCAGAAAAATCGAAGTTTATTGAAAAGCCTAATAAAGTACCCTATCCACAAGGCCATATCAGATATCTCCATTATGGAAAAATAGTTGAATTAATGATAGAAGCTGCGGTAAAGATGGAGGAAGGTGAGGAAAAAAATTATCTAGTTTCACTGATAGCAAATCAGATGAAGAAGTCTTACCTTTTATGGAATCGTCCACAGGTTTCGGACGATGTAATCATTAGCGACCTCAAATTTCTTTCGGGTGGAAGACTCAACATACCCGAGGGGATAAAAATATCCGACGCAAAGGAACTTATACCTCAACAAAGAAAAAAACAATCTCAAAAGCAACAAGTCAAAAAACAAAACAAATATTCCGGAAGAAAGAAAGGAATTAATCGACATTAATGAGTTCTTTTATAGTTCAGGGAGGAAAGTCGCTCAAAGGCGAAATAACACCTCAAGGAGCAAAAAATGAAGCTCTTCAGGTTATATGTGCTACTCTTTTGACATCCGAAAGAGTTACAATTAATAATATTCCTCGTATACTCGATGTGGAAAGTCTCATCGACCTTGTTTCTTCTCTTGGTGTAAAAGTGATTAGAGAACCTTCAAGTACAACCGCAATATTCGAAGCTTCAGAAATTGACCTTCACTATCTCGAGACTGATGATTTTGTTGAAAAAAGTCGAAAAATAAGAGGATCAATAATGATTGCAGGTCCGCTACTTGCCCGTTATGGACGAGCATTAATACCTAAACCTGGCGGAGACAAAATTGGGCGACGCAGACTTGATACACATTTTTCAGGATTTCAGAAACTCGGAGCAAAGTTAGAGTATGACTATTCCGATTCATTTTACAACATTGAAGCAGATAACCTTCAGGGTGCCTATATCCATCTGGATGAAGCTTCAGTGACAGGGACTGCCAATATAATTATGGCTTCAGTATTAACAAAAGGTAAAACAACAATTTATAATGCCGCCTGTGAACCGTATATCCAGCAGTTATGCAAAATGCTCATTAAAATGGGAGCCAAAATTGAAGGAGTAGGCTCAAATCTGTTATATATTGAAGGCGTCAAAAAACTTGGAGGATGTTGTCATAATATCTTACCTGATATGATTGAAACTGGTTCGTTTATCGGCATGGCTGCAATGACAGAATCGGAGCTGACAATTAAAAATGTGTCGTGGGAAAACCTCGGGATAATACCAAATTCATTCCGCAGAGTTGGAATACAACTTGAGAAAAGAGGTGATGATATTTTTATTCCCCGACAGGAACGTTATGAAATAGAAACATTCATTGACGGCTCAATTATGACGATTTCAGATGCTATCTGGCCCGGGCTCACTCCCGACCTCCTGAGCGTTTTTCTCGTAACCGCAACACAGGCAAACGGCGCAGTTCTTATACACCAGAAAATGTTTGAAAGCCGTTTGTTCTTCGTGGACAAACTTATTGACATGGGTGCACAAATAATTCTATGCGACCCTCATAGAGCAACAGTTATAGGACTTAACAAAAAAATAAAGCTTCGCGGCACAGTTATGTCATCACCAGATATCAGAGCAGGCATAGCTCTTCTTATTGCAGCAATGTCGGCCGAAGGCACAAGCATCATTCATAATGTCGAACAAATTGATAGAGGTTACGAAAATATCGATATAAGACTTAATGCACTTGGAGCAAACATAGAACGAAAATGAAAAAGACTTATTTTTGTATAAAATTTATATCTGAAAAATTTATTTTTAGCCTGACGTAAAAAGTAAAATAAATTTCAAAATATGCCATTTTGGCAATTATTTCCTGTTGGCAAAAAATTTGAAGTCTGAAAAAGCATAAAATGTTTGAAAATTATTTTAAATTATAGTATTATTTTATGAAGAAAAAATATTCTGGAGCTCAATTAAATAAAGAAAAAAATAAAATTAAAATGAATAATAATAAAAACACCTCTTCACAAGAAGAAAAAGATACAGGATTGAATCGTGAAGAAAAAACTGAAGAAATGGCTGAATTAAAAGCCGAAGAAAAAACGGAAAAACCATTAGAACAGCAAGATAAGGAGCAACCACTGTCAGAAGCTAAAAAGAGTAATAATGTGACTGACAAAGTTGTATCAAGAGAAACTGAATTGTTAGAGAAACTGGCAGAGATGCAGGACAAATATCTTCGACTTGCTGCAGAATTTGATAATTACCGCAAAAGAACTCTCAAAGAAAAAATCGAGTTGACAAAGCAAGCCGGCGAAAAACTGCTGCTAGGTATTCTGCCAGTTATGGATGATTTTGAACGTGCACTTGAACACATGGAGATTTCACCGGAATGTGTAGCTTTTAAGGAAGGTGTTGAACTTATTTATATTAAATTAAGAGATTTCATCAGGCAACAAGGGGTAAAAGAAATCGAATGCCTGAACTGTGAATTCAATGTTGACCTCCATGAAGCAGTAAATAAAATTCCGGTAGAAGATGAATCATTAAAGGGAAAAGTTATTGAGGTTATTCAGAAAGGTTATTATCTTAATGATAAGGTAATAAGACATTCAAAAGTTGTTGTGGGTGAATAGTAATTTCAGCACATGGCAACAAAAAGAGATTATTATGAAGTTTTAGGTGTGCCTAAGACTGCTTCCAAAGAAGAAATAAAAAAAGCATACAGGCAAAAGGCACTCAAGTATCATCCCGATAAAAACCCCGGCGATAAAACTGCCGAGGAAAAATTCAAGGAGGCTGCCGAAGCTTATGAGATTTTATCGGACGATGAGAAAAGGCAGAAGTACGACCAGTTTGGCCATGCAGGTTTAAGTGGCGAAGGCAGAGATTTCAGTGGAGGCATGACCATGGATGATATCTTCAGCTCATTCGGCGATATATTCGGTGATGCTTTTGGGGGATTCGGAGGCTTTAGAACTAGTAAAAGAACAAAAACTAGAAGAGAAAACAAGGGCACAAACCTGAGAGTCAAAGTAAAGCTGGATCTCAATGAGATAGCGCATGGAACTGAAAAAAAGATAAAAGTCCGCAGATATGTTCCATGTGAGTCTTGTGGTGGAACAGGCGCAGCCGATTCAGGGGCTTTTTCCACTTGTCCTACCTGCAGAGGTTCAGGACATGTAACACGTGTTTCAAATACCTTCCTCGGTCAGATGCAAACCTCCAGCGTATGTCCTTCATGCGGAGGCGAGGGTAAAACTATAACAAGAAAATGCACTGCATGCTACGGCGAGGGCATCATTGAAAAAGAAGAAATTGTAAAAATAAATATCCCTGCCGGAGTCTCAAAAGGAATGCAGATGACCTTAAGCGGAAAGGGAAATGCGGCACGCAGGGGCGGTACGCCGGGCGACCTTTATGTTATTATAGATGAAGAACCCCACCCGGAGTTTATAAGAGAAGGTAACAGCTTGATATACAATCTATATATAAGTGTCCCTGATGCCATTACAGGATGTTACAAAGAAATACCAACTATTGACGGTCAGGTGAAAATAAAAATTGAACCGGGAACTCAACCTGGAAAAATACTCCGCCTTCGCGGTAAAGGACTTCCCGACGTAAATGGATATGGAAGAGGCGACATGCTTGTTAATGTCAACGTATGGATTCCTAAAAACCTGACTAAAGAAGACTTGAAAATAGTAGAGAAACTTAAAGAATCCTCTGCTTTCATACCAAGACCCGACAAAGACGACAAAGGCCTTTTTGAAAGAATGAGAAATCATTTTAAATAATAAAATTTAATATTTCTCTCTTTTTTATTTTTTATTTCTATATATATGCATATATATATGTATGTATTTATATTAATTAAAATGAATTAATTATTCTAATTCTTATATTTACAAGTAGTTTTCTACTTATATTAGCCTGTTTTTTACTATGACACTTTTCGAAGCAAGAAATGTTACAAAGCAGTTTGGAAATTTTGTCGCTCTCGACAATCTGAGCATAACAGTTCCAAATCAATCAATCTATGGCCTTCTTGGGCCTAACGGAGCAGGTAAAACAACTCTGATGAGAATAATAAATCAGATTACCGGGCCCGATTCAGGCGAACTTTTCCTTTACGACAGAAAATTAAAACCTTTCGACACGGCAGAAATAGGATATCTCCCTGAAGAGAGAGGCCTTTATAAAAAAATGAAGGTCGGAGAACAAGCACTTTACTTCGCAAGACTGAAAGGCCTGTCAAAAACAGAAACCATGAGAAGGCTCAAATATTGGTTCAGAAAACTCGAGATAACGAATTGGTGGGATAAAAAAATCGAAGAGCTTTCAAAAGGAATGGCCCAGAAAGTTCAATTTGTCATTACAGTTCTTCACGAACCGAAACTCATTATCCTCGACGAGCCTTTTACAGGCTTTGACCCTGTAAATATGAGCATAATAAAAAACGAAATCCTCTTTCTTCGCGAGAGAGGTGCAACGATAATCTTATCAACCCATAATATGGAATCGGTTGAAGAGCTCTGCGACAAAATAACGCTTATTGACCATGGAAAGTCAATGCTCGAAGGAAGCGTTGATGAAATAAGAAAATCATGGGCGGCAAATGAGTTCTCAGTGATATTTAACGGAAAAATAAATATCCCTGAAAATGGTTTTTTCAAAATTTTATCGTCCTGTGAAGAAGACCATAAAACCGTTATCAAGTTTAAAAGCCTGAAAGAAACAAACACTAATAATATTTTACAGGAACTTATGAAAGCAGGAAACATAATCTCTTTCAATCCTGTCCTCCCTTCAATGAACGAAATCTTTATAAGAGTGGTCAAATCAAAAACACCTGATCCTGTAATATAAAAAATATGAGTAAGATATCTGTAATTATCGAACGCGAATACGTTACAAGAGTAAGAAAGAAATCATTTATCCTGATGACACTTCTTGCACCTCTTCTGATGGTCTCAGTTATTATAGTTCCGACTCTGCTGATGATGAATCAGGATACAGAAATGAAAAAAATTGCTGTTATTGAGGATAAGACCGACCTTTTCCGGAATGCAATACCCGATATAAAAAATACTCAGTTTATTTACCTTGAAAACGTCAATTTTGAAGATATCAAGAACAATTTTGAGCAGGCAGGATATTACGGTGTGCTATTTATCTCACCCGAAGTTATCAATGTACCCGAAGCCGTACAGTTCATTTCGCGTAAGCAACCGCCAATTCTACTTCTCGAGCACATCGAGAACTCACTCGAAAAAGAAATTGAGCGCCAGAAGCTTCTGTCATATAAAATCGAAAATCTTGATAAAATAATTAATAGCGTCAAAACAAATGTTTCAATTCAGACAATTAAACTTGATAAATCGGGAAATATTAAAGAAACGAATACCGGTATATCAATGGCTCTTGCGTACATTAATAGTTTTTTGATTTATATTCTGGTCTTCGTCTTCGGATCTCAGGTTATGAGGGGTGTTATAGAAGAAAAGACAAGCAGAGTTGTTGAACTTATAATCTCATCTGTTAAACCCACTGAGCTTATGATGGGAAAGATCATAGGCCTTGCACTTGTAGGTCTTACTCAGTTTATGATATGGATATTGCTCACTTTTGGAATTGCGATGGGGCTAAAATCAGTAATAATTCCAAAAGAAAACAACAATGAGAGCGTACAAATCATTTCACAGAATATAATGTCGCAGGATGTTAATCCGGTTCAGCAACAAACTGAAAACATTATGGCATCAGCTTCAGAAATTTCACCCGATTTCCAGAAAATTTTCAAATCTGCTCTTAACCAGCCATGGGGTCTTATAATTTTTTCATTTGTATTTTACTTCATAACGGGCTACCTGCTTTATGCCTCATTGTTTGCTGCAATAGGTTCAGCAGTTGACAATGAAACGGAAACGCAGCAATTTATGTTTCCTGTCACTATTCTTATTATTCTGGGCCTGTTTGTAGCCATTGGCACAATGCAAAATCCAGAAAGCTCAATTTCTTTCTGGTTTTCCATTATTCCTTTCACCTCACCTATTGTGATGATGGCAAGAATCCCATTCGGTGTCCCATTTTGGCAAATAACCGTTTCAATGATTCTTATGGTAGCTACTTTTGTTGCCTTCGTATGGATGGCTGGAAAAATATATCGTACCGGAATTCTTATGTACGGCAAAAAGGCATCGTGGAAAGAAATGATGAAATGGTTAACTTATAAAGGTTAATAAATATTGAAAACTAACACTGAATAATTTTAATATATGTCGAAAATCCTGGTTATTGACGACGAAAAGGCAATCCGGAATACTCTCAAGGAAGTTCTGGAATACGAGAAGTATGAAGTTGACGCGGCGGAAAGTGGACCGGCCGGACTGGAATTTTTCAATAATAATCATTATGATATAGTGTTGTGCGATATAAAGATGGCGAATATGGACGGGATCGAAGTTCTTGAAAAAATAATGGAAGTGTCGCCCGATACTCCTGTAATAATGATTTCCGGCCACGGCAATATTGACACCGCAGTGGAATCAATAAAAAAAGGCGCTTATGATTTTATAGAAAAGCCTCTCGACTTGAACAGATTGCTGATAACCATACGTAATGCTACCGATAAATCAAAACTGGTAATCCAGACGAAGGTATTACACAACAAAGTGAGCAAACTGTATGAGATTGTTGGTGAATCGCCTGCAATTATGCAGGTAAAAGAGATGATAGACAAAATTGCGCCTACTGAGGCAAGAGTGCTTATTACAGGTGCCAGTGGAACCGGCAAGGAACTTGTGGCACATCAGATACATGAGAAAAGCAATCGCGCCGGAGGCCCCTTTGTGGAAGTAAACTGCGCTGCAATACCTTCCGAGCTTATCGAAAGCGAATTATTCGGTCATGAAAAAGGCTCGTTTACTTCAGCTATAAAACAAAGAATAGGAAAATTCGAACAGGCAAACGGAGGCACACTTTTTCTCGATGAAATAGGCGATATGAGCCTTTCTGCACAATCAAAAGTGCTAAGAGCACTTCAGGAGAATAAAATCTCGAGAGTCGGCTCCGATAAAGATATTCATGTAAACGTAAGAGTTATAGCTGCAACAAACAAAAACCTGAAAAAGGAAATCGAAAACAATAATTTCAGAGAAGACCTCTATCACAGGCTCAGTGTGATATTAATACACGTTCCCTCCCTGAACGAACGCATCGAAGATATTCCTCTTCTGGCAGAACATTTCAATACTATTATCTGTGGAGAATACGGAATGAGCAAAAAGAATCTTACAAAGGACGCTATCCAGGAACTTCAAAAGATCGAATGGACAGGAAATGTAAGGGAATTCAGAAATGTCCTCGAACGACTTATTATCCTGTGCAAAGATACTATAACCGGTAAAGACGTGATTAAATTCGCACGACCTATTTCCGGAATGACAATATAAACGCAAAACAATAGCACCACTCCTTTTTTCTGTTTTCCGCTTTGGGAACTCAGGCCGAAATAAAGCCCAGAAGAGTCAAAAGAATAAAACGAAATTTGTACTTTTAGTCTAGTGTCATGTCAACTATATATTGACGGATAAAGTCGATATATAGTTGACATGACACTCCTTGTTTATGGAAAGCTTTCCATAAACAAGGGGAATCGTACAGAATGAAACAAATCAGAGAAATGATGGGTGGAAAATGAAAACTATAATACTCCCTGTAATCTTGTTTAATTGCAATGAAACAAAATTTCCTTTTCACTTTTCTTTTTTAGGGTGCCTTCCCAAGAGATGGTCAGGTTTTCATTTTTTATGGCAATCCTGTTATCTGAAATTTCAACCTCTTTTTCCGGAACATATAGTATTACGCTGTCCACATGCCATATCTGACCGGTATAATGCGTAATGACCGGCCAACCGGTGATGAAGAGCTCGTCGTTTTGACTACCCATAAGTTTCAGGAGGGTGGAATGTAAAACCACGCTGTCGTTAATTGCTTCGGCAGTCATGGGGTCAAAGCCTCTGAACTGTGGCGTGTTGGTAAAATGAAGGACAATTTTTATGCCGCTTTGATTATGAAACTGTTGTAGGTTTTTGGCGTGATTGTCGATGAGTTGTTGGGTATGGAATTTGCTCACAGCGTAATCTACTTCTATTTCGGGTGACACCGGGTTTTGGATGTCGAATTGAGAAATGAAATAATCATAAAGCTTCATTTCGGATGAATAGTATTCTTTTTTCCAGTTTTGTTTGTACTTATCGAGGATATAGCACATGGCCATCCCCGACGCCAGATGCCTGTATCTGAGTTTATCGCGACCATAATAAGGCGTATTCAGCACGCCGAAGAACTCTTTCTGCAAATAATTATTTTTCAATGTATTGTTCGCCGTTGCATATTCCTGGTAATACAAGGACTGACAATATAAGGCCGGGCCTTCCAGACTTTCCACAGTTTTTTCATATTCAACAAATTGTTCCCCGATGATCGTCTCACGTTTTGACCTGATGTGTTTCATCTGATTCAGCAATGCAACTAATTCCGTTTCATCATTGCTGAAGCAAGCGGAGAGCATCATTTTTTGTTCGGCTATTTTCAGCGCATCATTTTCGTAATTTTCCGGATAGAGCAACAGGGTAACCGGATTATCGGGTTTTACCTGGGGTACATATTTTATTTGATATGCATGATGTGTTTCATGAAATAATTCAGCAAAGACTTCCTCTGGACCGGAGTGGTAAGGAACATCGTAGCCACATATGGCGGTCAAGACGCCATTAATTTCAGCTTGTGTGGCGCCTAATATTTGCAATTCAGCTTGTGTGCCCCGATAAAGATGATCACTTATTTTTGTGAATGTTTTGGGAGGATTTGGATGATGATAGAGAAAAGCGGGACCATTTTTCCGAAAAATACAAATAGGCGAAATGGTCATGCCGGGCCATGCTTTGTTGCTGAGCAGTTCCGCATTTTTATAAAACTCCTCAATTTTGCTTAGATACAACGAGTCAATGGGCAGTAGTGCGTTTTCTTCTATAAATTCATAGCCTTTGCTTGTAAAATACAAATTACTGTTGTCTGCCAAAATGGAATAAAACTCGTTGCTTTCGGCATGAACTTGACTCCCTACATTATATGTTTTCATGTACATACACAATAACAGAAAGATTAAATATTTTTTCATTTTAACCGTGTGTTTATTATATTTCTATTTTCATCTAACAGGTCTTCCGACCCCAGATTCCAGTGTCAATGCTTTGCAAAAAGTCAGCATATCCATCGTCTTCTTCAGGTATATCCAACTACCTGTGCGAGATAACTCTTAACAAAAATAGGTAGTATCGCTCAGAAATGCATCATTAGATCGATTTTTTGTTTGCCAAAACGCCTAAATTTGATATTCCGATGATACCCACCCAGTGATTCCGGCGATATCCACCCACTGGCTGAAACTATCAATTTGACAAAGTTATCTTTTTTTTCTTAAACTATCTCCAGATTTATGGAAAGTTTTCCATAAACAAGGAAACAGTTATCGTATGACTAACAGGAAAACTATTTTTAAAGATGAACAGAAAAAAGAAAATGGACAAAAAACGAAAATATAGAATGAGAATATTAACGAATAAATTATCTTTGCAACTGATGCACTATTGTTACTAAAAATGCTGCATCATTGTTACCGAAAGTGTTGCAGTGTTGTTACCAAAAACGCTGCACTCGAAATTACCGAAAATGCTGCATTCTTATTTACCGTTTACAACTTTCCCTCAAACCCATTGAGGAAAGCGAAGGACAAGCCGAAAACACTCCTGAAAACGGTGTATCTGCCAATCAGCAGAACCAACAACAAGATAAAACGGAAACTGTTGGCGTTCAAAATTCTTCAATGCTTTCTCCCAAAGAAGAAATCAAAGGAACATTGGAGGATAGGTTTGCTATGGCTTCGGCGAGTAGTCCGCCGAAAGTGGAAAGGAAAGATACTTTTAAGGGTATTAAACTGTAAAATAAATGGCGATTGGACTGGATCCTAATCGCCATTTATGTTTTTTATTTTTCTTCAGTTGCATTGGATGCAATCTCCGATAATTGGTATAAATAAAAAAATGCTTCAGGGTTTGATTTTTTAAGTTTATTCAATTTGTTGCTTATCGGGTCTTTTATTTGCCAATCTTTCATTTCAAGTACTTTTGTAGCATCGTATTTCCGAATATCCTTTTGCTCATATTTTATTAGGACAGCCATATATGCCGCTTTTGCAGCATAAGTAATTGCCTTTTCAAGATGAAACGTTTCTGAATAAATAAAACCTTTCACTTGCACTATGCCTTTAGAGAGAATAGAAAAATCAGCTTTGCCATGACTACCTCGCAGACATATCTCCAATGAATTATCAATAATATCGTCAAGCACGTCCGAAACAGTACATACATTTCCTCTATACTGTATTTCTGTATAGGCAAATGACGAAAATACGGAAGAAACCACTTCTGGATTATCGGCATAGTCGCACAGGCAGCCGATATCATACATTTGCTTGATAATTTCCATACCCATTTCTTTGTCGCCTTTCTTATAGGGTATACCTGTTGTATTGGGAGCAAAGGCTGTTAGTTTATCTCCGAGTATGTTGTTATAATCAGGAACCCTAACAGATAATGCTGTTCCATCTAATTCTATAAATAGGCTGTCAATCGGGACTTCAACAATATTCTGATAAAGTATCTCTTCCTTTAAGATGTCTAACAATACATAAGATTCCTTTTCCTCAATAGTCGATTGGAAAAACAGTTTGTAATGTACTTTATCTATTTGGGTTTTAGCCTTTCGAGGTTGTTCTTCAAACCGTGTAAAGCTATATTCCTTACAAATTTTTTCCAATATGTCATCGAACTCAATTTCCTTATCAGGTACGATAATATCAATGTCAATGGATAGACGCTTAGTTGAGCCAAACAGCAACATTAAAGCCGTACCTCCTTTAAAAACAAAATTCAAATCGGATTTTGCAAGTCCTTCCAGAAGCATTAAAGCCCTGATCACCTTTTCGACAAGTATTTTGTCTTTTGCCTTTGTGTATTTTGTGATTGCTTCAATCTTCTCTTTAGATGCACATTCTACCTTAATCATGCATTCAAATTTATGTCAGTTTTTGGATTTTATTGACGATTTATAGTTTTCAATATTTTACTAATCTCTTCTTTCTTATGCTTACGCCCGGCATATCTAAGCATTGTACTTTGGTTGATTGTGTATTTTTGAGTAGCGTTACGCATAATCGTGTATATTTCGTTTCCTTGAAAAGATATTAGCTCTTTGTCCGTAGCCAAATCTACTAACATTTTTTCGAGTGTTGCCATATAGCAATTTTTAACTTTTTGCATTGGAGAGTCTGATACCAATGGACGAACAAAAATTGAGTTATTGAAATCCGATAAATCACCATAGAGGTTATTGATTAACATTACTTTTGAATATTGTTCTTTTAGAACATAATACACGCTGTCTAATGCATCTTTCTCTACATCCACGAATAAAATATTGAAATTGATTAGATGTTGAGAAAAGTAATTGACGTATGATAACTCCCACTGACAAAAATTAATAAATGGAAATTGCTTGCTTATTAACTGACTGATAGATTTTATCTTATGAGTAATTTCAGGAACAAACATTTCTGTTCTTCCAAGACGATATAAGCCTTTGCCGACCCTTTGAAGTATTCCATTTTGGACAAGATTATGTACGCGCCAGTTCACAGTTGTTTGAGGAACAACCGGTTCTGTCTTCTTATAGAAAGCGGTAATATCTTTTAATTCAATGATATTTTTACTTTCAAATTCTTTTCGTAGTTCATCTATATTTGCCTTTTTACTCATATCCTTTCGGTTTCTTTTGTACAAAGATAATCAAATTTACGTCAATACGTTCACTTTATTGACGTAAATTTGAAAATAAAGTCCGTGCCTGTCATCTCGACTATACGGACTTTTTCACAATGACCTAAAAAAACTACTATGAACAATAGATATAATAAAACCACCCTCACGGTTTTTCTCTTTGTCGTTATTCCCCCGTTTCTTATTAAAATGCTCTCTTATAAACGTATGTACATTGCTCTCTTTGTAGTAAGTTTTTTGATATAGCATTTGAAATGGCAATTCTCCCGTACTACGATAGCGTTGTAGCGTTCTCTCTGGTGCGATTAAGAGCCATCTTTTGTATAAGCACCAAATAAATGTATATACAAATTTCAATTCCTTCTGGTGCGATTAAAAGCAGACGGTACATATTTTGGTTATGGAGAATTTGGTACATTTCAATTCCTTCTGGTGCGATTAAGAGTTAAATTCCTGCCACCTATTTGTAAGTCTTCAATAGCATTTCAATTCCTTCTGGTGCGATTAAGAGATTCATTCCTGCAACAACTATCAAGCAAATTCCTTTATTTCAATTCCTTCTGGTGCGATTAAGAGGAGTTCAGTAATCAAAATGAAGATAATTTTATCAAATTTCAATTCCTTCTGGTGCGATTAAGAGAAACAGCTTGCTGAAGAAGGTATTGGAGCAGAACTATTTCAATTCCTTCTGGTGCGATTAAGAGGCTATTTTCAGAGCTTCAGGAAGTGCCGGGCAACCGGATTTCAATTCCTTCTGGTGCGATTAAGAGTATACATTAAATTATCAACTTTTTCTTTATTTCATACATTTCAATTCCTTCTGGTGCGATTAAGAGTCTATGGCAATGAATATGAAAGACACAGGTCATTAATTTCAATTCCTTCTGGTGCGATTAAGAGAGGCGCGGGGTGTTTTAAGGAGAGTAAAACTAACAAATTTCAATTCCTTCTGGTGCGATTAAGAGGGTGTATTTGTTGAAAACAGACTGGATACTAATGAAATTTCAATTCCTTCTGGTGCGATTAAGAGAATGTTCGATAATAACGGAATAGAATACAATGGTTTTATTTCAATTCCTTCTGGTGCGATTAAGAGGTACAAATAGCAAAAGCATTACCGGAAAAGAAATTTTATTTCAATTCCTTCTGGTGCGATTAAGAGACCGGCGAGACAACAAAAACAGGTACATCCATAACTCATTTCAATTCCTTCTGGTGCGATTAAGAGAAGACAGCACTTGCAACTATTCCTGTTCTTCAGGCTCATTTCAATTC
>JAGPFZ010000015.1:5245-46344 GCA_018056245.1 Bacteroidales bacterium | reverse complement strand
TATCAAAATTATGACAAAAAAAGAATTGGTAGAAGCAGTTGCTAATGAGGCAGGTGTTTCAAAAAAGACTGCAGGGCTTGCTATAAATGCATTCGTTTCCTCTGTGTCGAAAGCCATGAAAAAAGGTCAGAGGCTTCAGCTTCCGGGTCTTGGTACATTTTCAGTCGCTAAAAGAAGTGCCCGTGTTGTACGTAATCCGCGTACAGGCGCTAAGCTAAATGTCCCTGCAAAGAAAGTCGTAAAATTCAAACCAGCACCTGCATTGAACAAAGGTCTTTAATCTGTTACAGTACAGATTAATACCCCTGGAAATATTTCCAGGGGTTTTTTTATTCTTTAAACCTGTGTTTGTATTAATTACCTTTTTTATTAATTTTGGTCATCATACCTGCGGAGTGAAATATGAATTGTATCATTGTTGATGATGATAAACTGAGTTGTAAGCTCCTTGAAGGTTTTGTGAAGAAATACTCCTCACTTAACCTTGTAGGTATTTACAGTGACTCAATTACGGCACGTAATGAACTTTCAAGAAGAAAAGATATTGATATTGTTTTCCTTGATATTCAAATGCCGGAAATGAACGGACTTGATTTTATCGGAAGCCTTGAATCTCCACCTAATATAATAATTGTGTCATCTTCTGAATCGTATGCCAGGAAAGCTTTTGACCTAAATGCTGTTGATTATCTTTTGAAACCTATTACTTATTCTCGTTTCTGTAAGGCAATAGATAAGACAATAAGATATTATTCAAAAAAAGAGCCAGTTAACGACGCTGATGAAGAATTTTTCATCAAAAAGGGCTCATCTTTTGTTAAACTTAAGATTAAAGATATAATATATATTGAAGCTCTTGAAAATTATGTAACATTAAATACATTTAGCGACCGTTTTACGATTCATTTTACTATGAAGGCTATTGAAAACTACTTGCCTTCTGGATTATTCATCAGGGTTCATCGCTCATATATCGTGAATAAAAGCATGATACAGAAAATACAAGATAATTCGCTCGACCTTGCCGTTGGAAACCAGACAATAAGTATCCCACTCGGGAAATCGTTTAGAGATACATTGTTCGACGATATAAATGTTATGGCAAGGTAACATTTGTTATTAGTAGTATGATTACAAATCGTCAGCTTTTTCTTCAGCTGCTGGGACAAACTTCCGGCTCTCCCTTGCTTCTTGAAATAGAACGTGCAGAAGGGGTTTATCTTTATGGTCCTCAAGGTGAAAGATACATAGATCTCGTATCCGGTGTGTCGGTAAACAATGTAGGGCACCATAATTCTCGCGTAGTTGCTGCAATTAAAGAGCAGGTTGATTCCTACCTCCATCTCATGGTATATGGAGAAATTATTCAGAACCCGCAAGTTAGATATGCAGAGAAGCTGCTCTCACTCCTTCCAGAATCACTTAACAACTGCTATTTCGTCAACTCGGGAAGCGAAGCTATAGAGGGAGCTCTTAAGCTGGCAAAGAAGTTCACAGGTAGAAGCAGGATATTGTCGTTTATGAACTCATATCATGGAAGCACACATGGAGCTATAAGCATAAATGGATCGGAAACGCTTAAGAACAAATTCAGACCATTATTGCCCGATATTTATTTTATGAGATTCAACGACATATCATCGCTGGAAATGATTGACGACCATGTAGCATGCGTTGTCGTTGAACCAGTCCAGGCAGAGGCAGGTGTTATCTGGCCACAGAATGATTTTCTGACTATTCTTCGGGAGCGATGCACCAGAACGGGTACTCTTTTGATTTTTGATGAAGCGCAGACAGCCTTCGGGCGTACCGGAAAAATGTTTGCAATTGATAAATTTAACGTTGTACCCGACATCCTTGTACTGGCAAAAGCTTTAGGCGGAGGAATGCCATTGGGGGCATTTATTGCCTCACACGAAATAATGAATACTTTAGCTTTTAATCCGGCTCTTAGCCATATAACTACTTTCGGCGGTCATCCTGTTTGCTGTGCTGCAGGACTTGCTTCACTTGAGATAATTATTGATGAAAATCTGGCTAAAAGATCTGTGAATAAAACAGAGATGTTCAAAAGTTATTTAAAACACAAGGCAATTCATGAAATAAGAGGCGAAGGCTTACTTCTGGCAGTTGAAACAGAAAACGAGAAACTAAATGAGTATATTATTAAGCATGCACCTGAATTTGGTTTGCTTCTCGACTATTTCCTTTTTTGCAATACAGCATTTCGAATTTCTCCACCACTCATAATTTCGGAGGATGAAATAAAACTTGCATGCGATAAACTAATGAACTTGATTGATAGAGGTCTGAAATATTCAGGATGAGAAGTTATTTAAAATACAACTTCCTTTTAGCCGCACTGCTTATTACGGCTTTATCCGGATCACAAAATCCGAATTCATCTATCCTTGAAAATCATTTCCTGAGGCTACGACAAAACATTCCTCCACATCAAAAAATGATAATAGTGGATTCAATTAAACAAATCCTCGACAGTTATGCTTCATCCGATTCAGTTTTTAATCACCGTTTCACTAACCTGCGCTTTCTCGGACAAATTATTTCACCAGATTCAACAGTTAAATTATTGACTTGGAACATATTACTAAATGATACTACAGGTAAATACTTCTGCTATCTTATCTACCGTCCACAAAAAGGTGAAACGTCGAAAGTAACTTATCTTGAAGCTGAATATAAAAAAGATGCTCCTTCTTCCGATAAAATATATTCCAAAGAAAATTGGTATGGCGCACTTTATTATGATATTAGGCCATTTATTCATGAGGGAGAAGAATGTTATATATTGCTGGCAATTGATTACGGCAATCCATTTATCTCAAGAAAAATAATCGAAACTCTAAAATTTGACAATAACGGTTCGCCTCAGTTTGGCGTGGAATGCATTAGCGATAGTCTGAAAAAATCAAGACGAATTATTTTTGAATATGCAGCTACAGGAGTTATGTCGCTCAAATTTGAAGCCGATACACTCATAGTATTCGATCATCTTTCGCCCTTTACACCTGATATGAAAGGAAATAAGATGTATTATGGCCCTGATTTTTCTTTCGATGCTTACGTTCTTAAAAATGGTACATGGGATCTCATGGAAGATATAGACATAAGAAACAGAGAAAAAAATGCCATTCAAGCTAAATAATATATAATGAGCAAAATACATAAGACGTATATTTATTGTCTTGATGAGTACAGGGCTTTTTCAGAGGATATCCGTAAACGATTTTCCGACTCCACGCGATATAATGTTTCGGTTTTCAATAATGCCGAAGAAATTATTAAAACTTTTTCAGAGGAGAAACCCGGTGCGGGATGCCGGATATTGATTATAGGAGTGTACGATTCGAGAGAGAGTTATAATACTGCTGAAAATCTTATTGAGAAAATAAAAAAAGCCGACCCTAAGACTGGCATCCTGATTATAGTTGTTAATCCGGAAAAAACAGAGGATGCAAGAAGAGAATTAAGATTTAATATTGATTCATTTATTCCTCGTAACTCAAGCATGGTTCTTCGTGCTCATAATGCCGTGAAAAAACTCATAAGCGAACATAACCTGGCAATTTACAGACGAAGGCGAAATATTTCGCTTGTCGTACTCGCATGTGGATTAATATTGTCTTTAATAATATTTATTATAGCCAGGATTAAATTTCCTCTTTATTTCTAAATTTCTAAATGATCCGGATAATTGTTTAGATTGTATTAATCCTATACTTTATTATTTTTATCGGTGTTTATGACTATTTGTCAGTATTTCTTTACGGCATATCTTTTGCATAAATTAATTGTGTTTATATGTCTAACTAAAAATTTTTCGGCATGCAAAAAGGAAAAATTGGAGTTACTACTGAAAACATATTTCCGATTATTAAAAAGTTCCTTTATTCGGATCATGAAATTTTTCTGCGCGAGCTTATTTCAAATGCTGTTGACGCTACAATTAAGTTAAAGGCACTTTACAATGCGGGAGAACTTAAAACCGACCCCGGAGACCTGACCATAAGGGTAAGTATAGATAAAAAGAAAGGAACTCTTACGGTTTCCGACAGTGGGATAGGTATGACTGCTGAAGAAGTGGATAAATACCTTAATCAGATTGCTTTTTCCAGTGCCACCGATTTCCTTGAAAAATATAAAGACATGGCCAACTCTCTCATCGGCCATTTCGGACTTGGCTTTTATTCCTGTTTTATGGTTTCAGATCGTGTGGAAGTTATTACTAAATCGTGGAGAGAGGATGCAAAGGCAGTAAAATGGACATGCGACGGCAGCCCTGAATTTACTATCGAGGAATTTGAGCGCCCTAACAGAGGTACTGATGTTATTCTTTATATAGATAAGGACTCTAAAGAGTTTCTTGAAGAGGAAAGGATCGAATCAATTCTGAAAAAATACTGCAGATTTCTTCCTGTTGAAATTGCTTTCGGGAAAGAAAAAGAATGGAAGGACGGGAAATATGTCGAAACAGGAAAAGATAGAATTATAAACAATACAAAACCTGCATGGACTCGTAAACCTACAGAACTTAAAGAGGAAGATTATCTTTCTTTTTATAGGGAACTTTACCCTGGCAACGATGATCCGCTTTTCTATATACACCTGAATGTTGACTATCCATTCAAACTAACCGGTATTCTCTATTTCCCGAGAATAAAAAACAATCTGGAGATACAGAAAAACAAAATCCAACTATACTGTAATCAGGTATTTGTTACCGACTCGGTTGAAGGAATTGTTCCCGAATTTATGACCTTGCTCCACGGAGTTATTGATTCACCCGATATACCTCTTAACGTATCAAGAAGTTACCTCCAGAGCGATTCAAATGTCAAAAAAATATCAGCTCATATAACTAAAAAGGTAGCTGACAGATTATATGAGTTGTTTAAAAACAACAGAGAAGATTTTGAGAAAAAATGGGACGACCTGAAGCTTTTTATAGAATATGGTATGATTACTGATGAAAAATTTTATGAGAAAGCTTCAAAATTTGCTTTGCTTAAAAACACCGATGGAAAATATTTTACTTATGACGAATATGAAAAACACATAAAAGAAAAACAGACAGATAAATATAATACTCTTATTTATCTCTATTCCACCGATAATAAAGAACAGTATTCCTATATAGAAAAAGCAAAAGAAAAAGGATATGATATTCTTCTTCTTGACGGTCAGCTTGATATTCATCTGATAAACTTCCTTGAAGGCAAATTCAAACAATCGAGGTTTGTCAGAGTTGATTCCGACGTAATTGATAAACTTATTCAGAAAGGTGAGGAAAAGAAATTAAAATTAAAAGAAGAGGAAATTGAAGATTTAAAAGAAGTATTTAAGGGTCAGATTAAACCTGATGAGAACTTTGTTGTAGTAGTGGAACCTCTCGATGAAAAAGATGCGCCGGTTATCATTACACGTTCCGAATACATGAGAAGGATGAAAGATATGTCGCAACTGGGAGGTGGATTTAGTTTTTACAATGAATTTCCCGATGCTTATAGTCTTGTCCTTAACGGTAATCATCATCTTATAGAGAAGATTTACCAGGATATGAATAAGTCACTCGAGTCCTTCCTTAAGGAAAATAGTGCCGAAATAGCAAAACTAAAAGAAGAAATTGACTTTCTCGAAAAAGAACATAAAGGTAAAAAAGATGAGGAAATCAGTCAGGTTGAAAAGGACGATCTAAAAAAGCTAAAGGAAGAGCTCGAAATGAAGGAAAAAGAACGTTCCGAAAAGCTGAGAAAATACGGAAGCGAACAAAAACTGGTACGCCAGCTTATTGACCTCGCTTTGCTCTCAAACAATATGCTTAAAGGAGAAGACCTGAGCACTTTCGTTAAAAGGAGTATTGAATTATTATGATTACTTTACATTAATTTGCAACATAACAATATAGCTTTTAGATATTAAGTTGTTTTATAATGGAATATCTTTCCGACCGCATAAGGTCGTTATCAGAATCACAGACACTGGCAATGGCTCAGAAAACCAGGGAGCTGAAAGCCAGGGGAATAGATGTTATTAACTTAAGTCTGGGAGAACCTGATTTCGATACGCCAGAAGACATAAAAGAAGCTGCAAAAAAGGCAATTGACGAAAACTATATGAAATATCCTCCAGTCCCTGGTTATAGCGATTTGCGGGAAGCTATATCGAAGAAATTTCTCGAAGAAAACGGACTGCATTATACACCTGAACAAATAATAGTTTCGGCGGGTGGCAAACATTCACTTATAAATGTTATTCTCTCTCTCGTCAATCCTGGCGATGAGGTAATTATTATTGCTCCCTACTGGGTAAGTTATTACGATCAGGTAATAATTGCACAGGGCAAACCGGTTGTGATTGAAACTACCATTGAAAACGATTTTAAAGTACAGCCACAACAAATTGAGAATGCTATTACTGAAAAAACTAAACTTATTATTTTCAATTCCCCTTCAAATCCAACTGGTATAGTCTATGATCGTAAAGAGTTGGAAAGAATTGCCCATGTTATAGAAAAGCATGAAAAACTTTTCATAATTTCAGATGAGATTTATGAGCATATAATATTTTCGCAGAAGCATGAGAGTATGGCTTCGTTTGATTTTATTTATGACAGGGTTATAACTGTTAACGGCGTTTCGAAAGCTTATGCCATGACAGGCTGGAGAATTGGATATATGGGCGCACCCTTGTGGATAGCTAATGCTTGTAACAAACTTCAGGGGCAGTTTACTTCCGGCGTATGTTCAATAGCTCAGAGGGCGGCTCTGGCAGCATTACAGAGCAAAAGCAACTCGCGCGAAAAAATGAGGCAGGCATTTTTACGCCGACGCGATTTGATATGTTCACTCTTAAGTGAGATAAAAGGACTCAATATAAGAGTTCCAAATGGTGCATTTTATGTATTCCCCAATATAAGATATTTTATCGGAAGGAGTGACGGAAAAACAACAATTCATAATTCTGACGAACTGGCTTATTATCTTCTCGACAGGGCTAAAGTAGCAGTTGTAGGAGGCATAGCTTTCGGTGCACCTGATTGCATAAGAATTTCTTACGCAGCCTCCGATGAACAAATTAAGATTGGCATGAAAAGAATTAAAGATGCCCTCGAAGAGTTGAAATAGCTAGTAACTGTTGTATGAAATTACTTCCTGAGGTGGTTTCCTTTTCTTATCCCTTATTGGTCCGGCAGGATACCCTATAGTTATTATAAGCTCCACTCTCTTTGATGAAGGAATATTTAAAATTTTTCTAACCATTTTTTCATCAAACCAGCCAATAATGCACGAGCCAAGGCCTTCAGATGTTGCCTGAAGGCAGATATTTCCAGCAGCCAAGCCTATATCAATAAGAGAATAGTCTTTACTTTTTATAGTCGAACCTATTTTTGATGAAAAATTAGGTTTTTCACGTACGATGACAATTTGAACAGGAGACTGTTTAACGAAGCTGTTCATCCCCAGTAACCGTGCCGAAGCAGCTTCAGCAAGTTGGTTTAACAAATGTGTATCGTCAACAAGAATAAACTTCCATGGTTGTGCGTTACATGCTGAAGGAGCAAGCCTTCCCGCCTCAAGAATCCTGTCGAGCTTTTCCTTCTCAACAGGTTTATTTAAATAACTTCTGTCGCTCTGTCGCTTACGTATTAAATCAAGTATTTCTTTACCATCCATAAAACTTAGTTTTTCTTTATCCACACTATTGAACCTTCACGGTATTCGGTTACTGGTTTCGGATTTCTGTTATTACGAGCATAATAAGGTATTGCAACCAGAGTGGAGCCGTCGGCCCATGTCCCTTTTATGACGACAACTCCACCAAGAAGTGAGGGATTCCATTCTGAAATAAAAGGCCCTGAGCCAACCGGCTGATGAATATCCTTCTGGTCAACCTCCTCAACATCGTAAACCAGGGGTCCGAATTTCAGTGCTATTCTGCCCCGGTCGGCCTCAATCCTTTCATCTGCCGTCACGGTCTGTACTTCCATCGGCAGTTCCAGCTCGACAACATCTCCCTTTTTCCATGTACGTCTTATTTCTGCATAACCTTTGATAATCTCAGGCGAAACATTTTCACCATTTATTCTTAATGATTTATATCCGTTAACTTCAGGTACGGGTGAATAAAGTTCACTGGTATGACGATTGGGAATCCTGATAAAAACAGAAAAATCTTTTGATTCAAGCGGATTGACTGTAATTTTTATTTTGCCGTTCCATGGATAATCTGTTTCCTGAACCATCTCAACATCCGTTCCTGCAACTCTGTCAACTTTTATTGTACTTCCAGTAAACATATTAACGTATAAACCTGAATCACTTTTTACGTAAGTCCAGGTTGGAATCATAAGTAAGGTTCTTGGAATATTACCTACACAACAGGGGCATACGTGCCAGTCGTATCTCGACCTGGAGGAATTGAGTTCATTTGTATATGTGAAGTTCTTTCCTTCAAGGTCGAGAGCGCCGAGTAAGGCATTATACATTGTTTCCTCATAAAGGTCGGCGAATTTTGCATCGTGCCATGCAAGGTTCATCTTATACTGGAAAAATATAAGTCCGCAGCTTGAACACGACTCGCAGTAGGCATTGTTTCTCAGAGAATAATTGGGTCCAAAGCCTTCTGAAGTTTCACCGCTGCCAATACCGCCTGTAATGTAATATTTCTTATTTACGATATTATCCCAGAGTGACATTGCTGCTGAATGGAAGTCAACATCATTTTTTTCGGCAGCAATATCGGCCATAGCCGAATAGAGATAAACGGCCCTGACTGCATGGCCTACTGCCTCATACTGCTGTATAACAGGCACATGACTTTGGCTGTATTCATTTCCTCCTCCGCGGCAGTCCATGAGAAATTTTGCAAGTTCAATATATCTGTCACCTTTTCCTTCTCCTTCCATATCGTTAACAAAGCGGCCAAATCTGATTAATGCCTGTTCCATCTCTTCATGTTCATCCCACCATTCTTTCTTGCCTGGTCCTATGTTGTCGGCCCAGCAGTCGGCGAGTTTCTTGGCTGCATCATAAAGTCTTCTGTCTTTTCCTTCAGTGAGCATATAGTGATTTATTGCCGATTCGATGAAGTATCCTGCAACATAGCCTTCGTGGTTAGGCCTTGTTTCAGGTGCCCATCTGCTTTTCCACCTTGTAGTGTCGCGGAGGGTCCATGCAGTATGAAGATAACCATCGGGTTCCTGTGCAGCCAGAATAATGGGAATCCATTTTTCGAGAGTCTTTTTCATATTATCCTGAGCTGAAATGATCTCTCTGTCACCCTGAGGATCAATCATAAGGGCAATGCACATTGATTCGACAGTCTGATGAACCCATGCATTCGAGAAGACATAACCCTTATGTTTTCCATGAGGTTCGCCGCGAAGAGCTTTCCCTGCTTCGATAAAATTATCAAGGCCACCCTGTCCTGTTTTCAGATCAGTCCTTTCTATTTGTTTTATACAGTGAGGAATCCAGTTAACTATGATTACTTTTGCTCTTGCACTCCATAGCAGACTGTTAATTTTATAACGAGTGGTATAAACGACTTCAAGTCTTTTTTCTGGAGGTGGTGAAATTACCTTAGCTTTTACCGAAGACGTAGAAGTAATTTTATCTGATGTTATTGTTTTAAAGGCAAGAGTATATTCACCAATTTTATTGAAAGTTGCAGTAGTGACCGGTGATTTTGAATCGGCAAATAATACTTTTCCGGGTGCTTCTTCGGTTATCCAGAGTCTCTTTTTCAAAGGATAAGCCGATTTAATGTCTGCCGAGAGATATGTTTTTCCATTGATAAGAACGACTCTGTCGTCGCCGGCATCAACGACTGCAGGCAAGGGAGGAGAGGAAGGAGAAGCATAAACAGCCCATTCGAGAATAGCTGCTGATGAATTGGTATCAGTTTCAACCTCGAGACGTAGTTTTGCCGTGCTTATTTCATCGAATGTGACATTGTTAAATTCATTTTCTTTAAATGCAGCAGAGACCGACTGGTTTTTTACTGGAATAAATTCATTTCCATTCCAATATTTTATTATACAGTTCTTTGGGAGTCGTATCCGGTTATTATCAGACCACCAGAAGATATCTGTTTCTCCGATAATAACGGGACGTTCCCATTCATATTGAACCCATGGCGAGCCAGGTCGCAAAATAACAAATTCAGGTCTTGTTCTGGTAGTTTCATCCCGATTTAAAGTTCGGCCGTCATTCAGAGCTCCTAACGATGCCCCGGGTCGTGCTGATGAAGTGGCTTTTCCAACAATTGCAATATTAATATGTGCGGCTTTCTTTTCATTTACTCCGTTACATGACGAAAATATAACAAGTGACATCAACATTAATAAAAGGATAACATTGTTGACGAATAACTGTTCGTGTTGTATGGTACTTTCTTTACGTTTTTCGACCTGACATGATTCATGAAAAATTTTTGTCTGCGAATCGCGGCAAAAAAGTTTTATTGTTTTCTGTACATTACGTGTACTTTTTACACTTTTTCTCATTTTATTAAATGTATTTGGTTTGTCACACACACATATTATTTTCTTTATTTTAAATAATGATCGTCTTAAAATATCGAGAGTTTTTATTATATTTAAATTAATCTTTCGGAAGTGAAATATAGTAATATTTTATATTTGCAATGAATTAAAATTTATATTTAATATGAATTAATTTTTAAAAATGGCTTTGTTTATAATTTTTCTTATAGTTCTTGTAGTTCTGTTTCTGGTTTCCGTATTAATTTATAACAGGTTAGTAAGCCTTCGGAACAATCGCGAGCAGGCTTTTGCCGATATTGATGTTATACTAAGGCAGAGGCATGACCTTGTTAATCAGCTTGTTGATTCGGTAAAGGGATATATAAGTCATGAGCGCGGCGTTCTCAACGAAGTAACAGAAGCACGTGCCAATGCTATGAAGGCAAAAACAATCAACGAAAAAATTGAAGCCGAAACGAAACTTTCCACAGCGATTGAAGGTCTAAGGGTTTCATTGGAAGCATATCCCAATCTAAAAGCCAATCAGAATTTTATGAATCTCCAGAATGAAATATCGAATATTGAAAACAGACTAGCAGAGGCAAGAAAAAAGTTTAATTCGGTAACGAAAAAATTAAACGTTGCTGTTGAAATGTTCCCTTCAAATATAATTGCTATATTGTTTAATTTCAAGCGTGAGCCAATGTTCGAACTGGGTAAGGAGAAAGCTACTATGGAACAACCTCCGCAGATTAGATTTTAAGAAAATAGGTGATATTTAAATTAATTCTTTTTCTTTAAATTAAGAAATTTTGATTCTTCTCCTTTTAAAAGTCGCTGGATATTTTTTCTATGGGTAAAAATAATCAAGGCTGCTATAATTATTGAAAAGATTTTAAAAACCGCCGATGGGATTTTAAATACCGTAAAAAGCAGAAGTGGGAAAACTATTCCGAAACTTATTGACGATAATGATACATAACCTGTTATAAGAAGTACAGCCATGAAGATTATCAGACAGGAAAGTGTAAGCAAAGGATTGAGAGCGAGCAATACTCCTACAGTTGTGCCTGCCCCTTTTCCGCCTCTGAAACCAGCGAAAACAGGGAACAGATGACCGACAATTGCAGCAATTCCTCCCAAAATCTGCAAGGTGATTATTGTATTGCTTCCATTTCCGGCAAATTGAAAAAAGATTGGCAATGAAGCTGCAAGCCAGCCTTTTGCAATATCAATAATCAATACAGGGATTCCTGTTTTCCAGCCAAGAACTCTTATAGTATTGGTTGCTCCTGCATTTCCGCTTCCATATTTTCTGACGTCAGTGCCATGGAAAATTTTACCCACCCATACAGCTGATGGTATTGAACCAAGCAGATAACCGGCAGCAATGACAAAGATTAAATTTACGATGTTCATTAAAAACTTCCTCCTCTTGAGTTTTTATTCATACTTCGCAGAATCAATCCACAAAAATTAGTATTCCTAATATACCTTCTTAATAAAATAAGAAGAAGATAAAAATTATAACAAAGTTAGATAAAAATGGGTAGAGCTATAATTTATTTTTGATAATATTTATTGGGGGAAAGATTTATAGTATTTTTTGAATGATAAATTTTCAGGATAAAAAATGTCCCGTTATTTGACGGGACATTTTTATTTATCCAATGAGTTTTTACTTTGAAAATTTTATTGAAGCATGTGCAGCTGCGAGTCTTGCGATGGGCACTCTGAATGGTGAGCAGCTCACGTAAGTAAGTCCGGTTTTGAAGCAAAATTCAACCGAAGCCGGGTCGCCGCCCTGTTCGCCACAAATTCCGATTTTAAGATTCGGTCTTGTGGAGCGACCTTTCTCAACCGACATTTTGATAAGCTGGCCTACGCCGTCCTGGTCTATTGTTTGGAACGGATCGGCTGAAAGTAATTTTTTCTCGAGATAATCATTCAGAAATGCGCCTATATCGTCGCGGCTGAAGCCGAAGGTCATTTGTGTAAGGTCGTTTGTACCGAATGAAAAGAATTCGGCTGTTTTAGCCATTCTGTCGGAGAGCAGGCACGCACGCGGAATTTCAATCATAGTCCCATATTTATATTCGATGCTTTTAAGGTTGTATTTTTTACATACTTCATCGTAAACTTTATCTGTTATTTTTTTAGTGAAATCGAGTTCAGACACATCGCATGTTACGGGGACCATTATTTCCGGGTGCGGTTCTTTGCCTTCTTTAATAAGTTCGGCAGCAGCTTCGAAGATTGCTTTTAGTTGCATTTCAGAAATTTCAGGATATGTAATACCCAGTCGCACACCTCTATGGCCCATCATTGGGTTTGATTCGTGAAGTGCTTCGCCACGTTTTGCAACATCCTCAGGTTTTATTCCTAGCGATTTTGCAAGTTCGGCTTGTTTTTCATGGCTTTGTGGCACAAACTCATGTAGAGGTGGATCGAGAAGACGTATTGTCACAGGAAGTCCGTCCATAGCATCCATAGTAGCTTTGATGTCCTTTTTTACATAAGGAAAGAGTTCATCGAGAGCCTTTCTACGTTCAGTTTCTTCAACACTGAGAATCATCTTACGGAGCAGGAATAGGGGCTCTTCGGAATTTTTCCCATAAAACATGTGTTCTGTTCGGAATAGTCCTATACCTTCAGCACCGAAATCGCGGGCAACTTTTGCATCTTCAGGAGTGTCTGCATTAGTGCGAACGCCCATCTTACGATATTTATCAACTAATCTCATGAATTCTTTGAAGCGTGGATTTTCCGATGCATCCATAAGCTTCAGACTTCCAAGATACACATTTCCTTTTGTCCCGTTCAGCGTAAGCACATCTCCTTCTTTTATTACCTGTCCGTTTCCGGCAACTTTGGCAATTTTATTTTCTGAATCCACTATCAGGGCGCCTGCACCAACAATACAGCACTTACCCCATCCTCGTGCAACAAGTGCGGCATGAGAAGTCATCCCCCCTCGTGCTGTCAGAATACCGACTGCAGCACGCATCCCTTCAACATCTTCAGGATTTGTTTCTTCACGAACAAGAATAACTTTCTCGCCTCTGCGTGACCATGCCACTGCATCTTCGGCAGTAAATACTACTTTTCCCACTGCGGCGCCTGGGCCTGCTGGTAAACCTTTTACAAGCGCCCTCACTTTTTTCTCCTCTTCTGGGTCGCATATCGGATGCAAAAGTTCATCAAGCTGGGCAGGGTCAACTCTTAATACAGCAGTTTTTTCATCAATGAGGCCTTCCTTGAGCATATCCATAGCCATATTAAGTGCGGCCGTACCTGTACGTTTTCCTACACGGCACTGAAGCATATAAAGTTTTTTATCCTGTATGGTAAACTCAATATCGAGCATGTCGCGAAACGATTTCTCAAGTATCTCACGTATTTTACAGAGTTCTTTATATGTTTCGGGCATAACTTCTTCCATGCTTTTTAGATGCTTGTTCTGTTCATTTTTAGTTGCATTGTTTAGTGGATTGGGTGTTCTTATTCCTGCAACAACGTCTTCACCCTGAGCGTTTATAAGCCATTCTCCGTAGAACTGGTTTTCGCCGGTTGCCGGATTGCGAGTAAAAGCTACACCGGTAGCCGAACTTTCGCCCATATTCCCGAATACCATCGCCTGAACAGTTACAGCTGTACCCCAGTCGTCAGGGATACCTTCTATTTTGCGATAAGCAACAGCTTTTTTACCGTTCCAGCTTTTGAATACGGCTTGAATGCTGCCTTCAAGCTGTTCCCTTGCATCATCAGGAAAAGGTTTACCAAGAACTTCCTTTACCTTTTCCTTGAATTTTTCACAAAGAAATTTCAGGTCGTCAGCCGTAAGTTCAGTGTCGGACTTATATCCTTTTGAACGTTTATATTCATCAAGTATATCATCAAGCTGTTTGCGAATACCCTTACCGTCGGGAGGTTCGATTCCTTCTGCTTTTTCCATTACAACATCGGCATACATCATGATAAGCCTCCTGTATGAATCCCATACAAAGCGGGGATTATTGGTTTTTTTCAACAAACCAGGAATTGTTGTCGAACAAAGTCCTATGTTAAGAACCGTATCCATCATTCCCGGCATTGACCTGCGGGCTCCGGAACGGCACGATACCAGAAGCGGATTTTCAGGATCACCAAATTTCATACCCATTATCTTTTCAGTCTTTGCCATAGCTTCCCATACCTCTTCCATTAGTTCGGGATCAAGCTTGCAATTATTTGCATAATATTCATTGCAGGCTTCTGTTGTAATCGTAAAACCGGCCGGCACCGGGAGGCCGAGCAGACACATCTCGGCAAGGTTGGCTCCTTTCCCGCCAAGAAGGTTTTTCATTTCAGCATTGCCTTCGGCGGTCTTATTTCCGAAAGTGTAGACTCTTTTTTTCTTTGACATGGTCTTATCTGTTTGAATGTTATTAAATTTTTTGAAAATTTTTCGCAAACTTACATAAAAATATTAAAATGTTATAGGGAAAATATCATTAATGATTACTGTATTGAAAATGAATAGAGGCAAACGTACCCATCCTATGGATTCAATAACCTGAATTAAAGTAGTTCATGTAAGATAATTCACTTTAGAACAGTTTTGCTGTGTAAGCTCTCCAGAAAGTAATTTATGACTAATAAGTTAAGTAAAGACGAGAATTAACTAATCAACTAACTATTAAAGGGTAAAAATTTATTTTATGACCTTGGATGATACATGGCAAGTGTTTCTTTCAGGAACGATCTATCTATGTGAGTATATATTTCGGTTGTAAGTATGGATTCATGACCAAGCATTTCCTGGACAGCCCTTAAATCAGCTCCAGCCTCAATCATGTGCGTGGCAAAGGAGTGCCTGAGTGTGTGTGGACTGATATTCTTTTTTATTCCTGCTCTGGAAGCGAGGTCTTTAATTATTGTGAAAACCATAACACGTGTGAGCCTCCTTCCTCTTCTGTTCAAAAAAACTATATTTTCATCATATATTTTTGGTATCAGTCTCCTTTGTTCGAAATAAAGATCGATCTCTTTCAGTGCATGTGAACCTATGGGCACCATCCTTTGCTTGTTCCCTTTACCTGTAATTATAAGAAACCCTTCTTCACGGTGAATATCTGTAATTCTCAGATTCACAAGCTCCGAAACTCTTAATCCCGACCCGTAAAGCGTTTCTATAATCGCCTTGTTTCGGTGGCCTTCGGGTTTGCTCAGGTCAATCGCATCGAGAAGTTTCTCAATCTCATTTACTGTCAAAACTTCCGGAAGGCGAAAACCAAGTTTTGGTGATTCAATAAGAACGGTGGGATTTTCAGTTATCTCACCTTCAATAATAAGATATCTGAAAAAAGCTCTTATTCCCGATAAAATTCTTGCCTGAGTGCGAGCATTAGAGTTTCTCCTGTTAAGCCATAGTATGAAATCGGTAAGATCGTTGTAGGTAATCTGCCCGGGCATCTTGTTTATACACTCTGAATCAATATATTCTTTCAGGTTCAAAATATCATGTAAATAGGCTTCGATACTGTTTTGCGATAGAGATTTTTCGAGCCTGAGCCAGGTTTCAAAATCCTTTATAGCATCGTTCCATCCCAATCCACCCCACATTATAAACTAAATGTTTAATTATTTTTCTCTCTTATTGTTTTGCTCATTGATAGCATTACAAAATTATTAAAATAGTAAATCTTACGATTTTTTTGTGCTATTTTGCAATTATAATTATGCTAAGATATTCATTCTTTAAAATGAAAATACAAATTATAAATGGTCCTAATCTCAATCTCCTTGGTAAAAGAGAACCTGAAAAATATGGTTTACAATCTTTCGATGAATACCTCGACTTTCTCAGGAATAAATATCCTTCTTTAGTAATTGATTATTTTCAGTCGAATGTTGAAGGGGAAATAATCAATAAAATACATGAAGTGGGATTTACCTACGACGGCATTATTATCAATGCCGGTGGATATACTCATACTTCCGTCGCTATCGCTGATGCAGTTGCAGCAGTGAAATGCCCCGTTATTGAAGTGCATATTACAAACATTGCAGGGCGTGAAGAATTCCGTCATAACAGTCTGGTTGGACGTTATTGCTGCGGTAGTATTATCGGACTTGGGCTCGATGGGTACCGTCTTGCAGTGGAAGCATTGATTAATCTACATAAATAGTGTGTGATGGAAAAGAAAAAAACGAAAATAGTGGCTACAATATCAGATAAGCATTGCGACACTAATTTTATTAAATCGCTTTTTGAAGCCGGGATGGATCTGGTTAGAATAAACTCTGCTCATCTTGATATTGAAGGCGCATTGAAAATCATAAGAAATACTCGTGAAGTATCCGAAAAAATTGCAATAATAGTTGATACAAAAGGACCTGAAATCAGAACT
This sequence comes from Bacteroidales bacterium, assembly GCA_018056245.1. Lineage (GTDB taxonomy): Bacteria > Bacteroidota > Bacteroidia > Bacteroidales > VadinHA17 > LD21. The sequence goes on along the minus strand of JAGPFZ010000015.1, from coordinate 29,445 downwards.
ACTGTCTGCGATGAACCATTGAATCTTAAAAAAGACGAAATAATATGGATTTCAGGAAATCCAAATGAAAAAACCATACCAGGGAATATTTATGTGACCTATCCTGAATTTGCAAACGATGTCCCTATCGGGTTGTCTGTTATAATAGATGACGGTGAGGTTGAGTTAAAAGTTTTGGATAAGGAAGAAGCTAAATTGAAATGTGTTGCTGTTAACGATGGAACTATCGGATCGAGAAAAAGCGTTAATGTGCCTGGAGTGAAAATATCGCTCCCTTCTGTTTCATCAAAAGACAAAAAGTTTATTGAGATGTCAGTTAAGGAAGATATTGACTTTATTGCCCATTCATTTGTAAGAAACAGGCAGGATGTTAGAGATGTTAAAGAAATCATTGATAAGGCCGGAAGCGAGATAAAAATCATTGCAAAAATTGAAAACCAGGAAGGAGTTGATAATATTGACGAAATACTCGATGAAGTGTATGGAATTATGGTTGCAAGAGGCGACCTTGCCATCGAAATACCTTATGAAAAAATCCCTGTCATCCAGAAAATGATTATAAGCAAATGTATTGAGAAAAGGAAACCGGTTATTGTAGCAACTCAGATGCTTCATTCAATGATTAATAACCCAAGGCCAACGCGCGCAGAAGTGAGCGATATTGCAAATGCTATTTATTCTCAGACTGATGCAATGATGCTCAGCGGCGAAACTGCTAATGGAAAATATCCTGTTGAAGCCGTAAAAACCATGACAAGAGTTGCTCTCGAAGTTGAAAAAAATAAGGAAAAATACCTTGAAATACCTGCAAGTTCTTACGCCGGCGAAGTATCAGGATATCTTGCTAAAGTCGCAGTAAAAACTTCTGTGCGTATAGGTGCGAAGGGATTGATAGCCGATACTTCTGGCGGCAGCACTATAAGAGACATGGCTGCATTCAGAGGTGCAAATATTATATTGGCACAATGTTATAAAAAAAGAACTATGAGAGAACTCGCTCTATCATACGGAGTTTATGCCGACTGCCAGGAGAAAAAGAAATCGGTCGACAGATTTATCCATACCGCACTAATGAATCTTTCGAAGACACACGACTTACTCGAAAATGACATTATAATTATTCTTGCCGGAAACTTTTCCGGCGGTTCTGGTTTTTCCTTCATAGAAATCGGTTCTGTTAATTATCTTCGAGACCGTGTAACAATTAACGATTAAACTGGCCTTAATGGCTTGATTTTTGTAGTTATTATATGTTTCCTGATGAGATGGTGAGGCTTTTAATAATATCTCTATTGATTACATTTCACCCTGTTCATGTAACTTTACTTGGTATTGATTATTCTTCTGAAAAAGATATCTTTAATGCTACTCTTAAAGTATATTACGATGATTTTATTCTTGACTATGAGCTGTTGACTGGCAATAAACCAATATTTAATTTTTCAGATAATAATCAGGAAGTGAGAAAACTAATTTCCATTTACCTTAAAGAAAAAATCGTTCTGACTGCAGATGATAAGATCCTGAACTTTACAATTACCGGAATCAACCTCGAAAATAATGAACTGACCGTAAAAATGGAATATAAAAACAATTCTTCATCACTCCTTTTCCGCATTAAGAATTCAATACTCGTCGATATTTATAACGACCAATCAAATTTGATAATTTTCCGATATGGAGATTTTGAAGAAGGTGTAAAACTTACTTCCGAAAAAAGAGAATATATTTTCAGTATAACAAAGGATTCAGGATAAATTATTATGAAACGATTAACATTCATTGTTTTACTAATTTTACTTTTCTTACCTTACGCCTCCGCTACACATAACAGAGCAGGTGAAATTACGTATGTTCAGTTATCATCCCTTACTTATGAATTTACTATAACAACATTTACATACACTCTTAGTTATGCTGACCGGCCTCAGCTTCCTATTGAGTGGGGCGACGGTACTTCATCAATTGCAACCAGAATAGAAATGGTCTCTCTTCCGAACTATTATCGTAAAAATGTTTATAAAATACAACATACTTACCCAGGGCCCGGCGTTTACGACGTTGTTGTTCAGGACCCAAACAGGAACTATGGTGTTCAGAATATTCCAAATTCGGTTAATGTAGTCTTTTCGATACGAACCAAACTTATTGTAAATCCTGCTATGGGGTTAAATCGAACCCCTGTATTGTTAAACCCGCCTTACGATAAGGCTGCACGAGGTTATCTTTTTATTCATAATCCTGCTGCTTTCGACCCAGATGGCGATAGCCTCTCTTATAATCTTACGGTTTGTACAAGAGAAGACGGCAAACCGATAGAAAATTATAAATTTCCCTCTGCAACACACAGGTTCTATGTAGATTCTATAAGCGGAGACCTTGTATGGGATACTCCTGCAGATACAGGAAAATACAACGTGGCAATGGAGATTAATGAATGGCGGAACGGGAAAAAAATAGGCACTATTGTAAGAGATATGCAAATTGAAGTTTATAATACAAAAAACAAACCGCCGGTTAACGGTCCTTTAAATGATTTATGCGTCGAAGCAGGCGATTCAATAGGTTTTCTTGTCTCAGCTACAGATGCCGATAAGGATTTTTTAAAATTAAAGGCTACATCAGGCGTTTTCCAGCTTAACGGATGCAGAGCTTCATTCAGAACTGTTGACTCAACTGCTGGATATATTTCCGCATTGTTTACATGGAAAACATGCCATGAAAATGTAAGGCATCAGCCTTATGATATTTTAATCAAATCGGAAGATAACAGTTCCGATCTTTCACTGTTCGATATTGACAACTTCAGGATAAAAGTCGTTGGTCCGCCTCCGCATCTCCTGTCAGCCTCACCCGAAGGCAAATTTATTCGTCTGGCATGGGCGGATTACGGAACAAATGTAATTTCAGGATTCAGCATCTACAGACGTGAAGGTGTCACAACTTTTACACCTGACTCGTGCACAACCGGCCTCCCCGCTTATACCGGCTTTGTTAAAGTAGGATATATAGCAGGGAGCTCGGTAACAGGCTTCGTCGATACCGACAACGGACAAGGCCTCCAGTTCGGGAAAGAATATACTTACAGGATAGTCGCTGTCTATCCTGATGGCACTGAAAGCAAAGCATCCAACGAAGTTACTTCGACTCTCGTTTCCGGAGTTCCTGTTATAAGAAATGTGTCGGTAAGAAATACGGATGTTTCAAAAGGCTCAATATTTTTGGCATGGAAAAAACCCGGACAGCTCGATACGATACCTGCTCACGGCCCTTACAAGTACTTTATCTTTCGTGCCGAAGGTATTGCAGGTACTGAATATGCAAAAATTGATTCAATATTTACAACCGACCTGAACGATACAACATATATCGATACTTTATTAAATACCCGCGATAAAGCATTTATATACAGGATAGAACTTTATAACAACTCTCCCGGCAACGTGTTTATTATTGGTGAGCCCTCGTATGCATCCTCTCTTTTTATCGAAGTGTCGCCGGGCGACCGTAAAGCAAGATTTAATATAAAGAGAAACGTACCCTGGATAAATTCCCGTTATGATATCTTCCGGCTAAACTCATCAACAATGATATTCGATTCAATAGGCTCAACAAGCGGATTGACTTATATAGATACTGGACTCGAAAACGGAATACAATATAACTATTATACAAGGTCAACGGGTTCATATACCAGACCTGATATGCCAACCAACCTTATTAATTTTTCGCAGATTGCAACTGTTATACCAGTTGATAATGAACCTCCATGTACGCCTGTGCTTTCTGTAACATCCCAGTGCGATAGCCTTTATAATACTTTACGGTGGCATTTCGACGATCAGCAATGTATGGAAGATGTGACAGGATATAATATTTATTATAAACTGCTTACTGAAGAATCAATCTCATTGCTTGAAAAAATTACAGATAATAATGTATTTATATACCGTCATAAACCGGGTGATATTGTTGCAGGCTGTTACGCAATTTCAGCTTTAGATGCAAACGGCAATGAAAGTCCTCAATCGGTTATGATTTGTGTTGATTCATGCAATTTTTACGAAATACCGAATGTCTTTACTCCTAATGGCGATGGATTCAATGATCGACTTCTGGCAAAAACATCAGGGCTTGTAGAAAAAGTTGATTTCAGACTTTTTAACCGCGACGGTCAACTGCTATTCAGAACCGATAATCCACATCTTGATTGGGACGGAACATATAAAGGAAAAATTGTTTTACCAGGTGTGTATTTTTTTCAGTGCGATGTTACGGAAAGACGTATCACGGGCCTTGAAACTTTTCATCTTTCCGGTTTTATTCACGTAATAACGGAAAAAGGAGCAACGGTAACACCACAACAAACCAAATAATGAAAAGAAAGGAAAGATGAATAGGAATGTTTTAATATTTATTTTGTTGATTTCAACGACTTTTGCTATTTGCGGTCAGACTGCTGCCGATTATCTGCTCAAAGCAAAAGCTTGCATCGAATCGAGTAAATATGATGAGGCAGTAAAGATCCTTACTTCTGCCATTTCAACGGACACCGATTACAGATATTTTGTTCTGAGAGGGGATGCTTATTATGCCTCCGGGAAATTTATAGAGGCCGAAAAAGACTATTTATCTGCAAACGTACTCGTTAAAAGTTCTGGTGACTATGGGCTTTCGAGGATATACTCATTAAGGGGTGATGTAAAGAATTCATTGGAATATCTTAATTCAAATTTGAATTCCAAATTCAGGAAGAAAGAAAAAGAAATACTTCTCGATACTGCATTTGAAAGAATAGAAAATACACCTGAATGGAGACAATTCTGGAAAACAGAAAGATACAGCACTTCCGAGTCAAAACTGCAGGAAGTGGAATACTATTTGTCGATAGGAAAGAAAAATGATGCTCAGCAGATTGCACAAGAACTTCTGAAAGAATATCCGTCGGAAAATATCGCAATATATGCCAGTGCGCTTATCAATTACTCTTTCGAACGATACAAAAACGTTATTTCTGCCATGACGGAGGTTATTATGGAGGAGAAAGATAATCCGGATTACCTCGAACTGCTTGCAAAATCGCAGATGGCGGCCGGAAATCCTGCAGGTGCATCAATAACTTACTCAAAAATGATCAATCTGGAAATACTTGATGCCCGACTTTATTTATTAAGAGCGGAATGTTATTACCGAACAGGTGAATATAATAAATCAATGAAAGATATTGAGTATTTTCTCGATATATATCCTTCGAGCATGGAGGGTTTGAGAATGGCAGGCCGTACTGCTATTGCAATGGGCGATAATCTGAAAGGGATTTCATTTTTCTCCCGTAATATCGAACTTAATCCGAGCGATCCGGAATGTTTTACAGACAGGGCAAATGCATATTTTTCTGCAAAATCGTGGGAGCTTGCAGAGAAGGACTATGGTATGGCTCTCGATTTAAAGCCCGACCTGCCGGAGGTATGGCTTAATAAAGGTATTGCTCTTATAAATCTTGCCAGAACTGAAGATGCCTGCTTTGATTTCAGAAAAGCATTCGAACTTGGAAATAAACAGGCTTCATCCTGGATAAGCCGTTATTGCATCCGTTAACTTCTGAAGTCCTCAGCCTCACACCTCACGCCTCACACCTACTATATTATTTTTGATTTTTTCAAAAAGATCCTGCGGCCTGAAAGGCTTTAAAATATAATCATTTATATTCAGTCCTTCAACTTTATTATTGGTTTCAGACATAATTGCGGCAGTTATTGCTATTATAGGAATGGTTTTAATCCTGGGATTTTCCGAGCTGCGAATTATTCTCGTCGCTTCAATACCATCAATGACGGGCATGTGAAGATCCATAAGGATAAGATCAAATTCTTCTTCCTCGATTTTTTCAATTGCCTGTTTTCCATCTTCAGCATGAGTTACATTTACACCCCAGCCTGTTAGAAATTTATTTAGTACAAAGAAATTTATTGTGTTGTCTTCAGCCACAAGAATCTTCTTTCCTTCGAGGCCTTTAAAAGAAAATTCACCCTTATTCTTTGTTTTAACTTTTTGTTCAGGCAAACCTAAAGTGATATTAAATGTAAATGTAGAACCTTTTTCTGGCTCACTTTCGACATAGATTTTACCTCCCTGAAGTTCAACAAGTTTTTTACATATTGAAAGGCCAAGACCGGTTCCACCGAATCGTCTCGAGATATCAGGAGATGCCTGAGTAAAGCTCTCGAAAAGAAATTTTTGCTTATCAGCAGGGATTCCTATTCCGGTATCGCTAACCCTGAACTCGAGTGTACTGGTGTTTTCAGTTCTTGTTATCTCATCAATAAATATTTTTATACTTCCCTTATTCGTGAATTTAAAGGCATTAGACAAAAGATTTGACAAAATCTGATTAAGTCGTAATGGATCACCAATAACCTCTTCAGGTACATCGGAGCCTTTAATAACTAAGAACTCAAGATTTTTTTCCTGAGCCTTAAAGGAATAAGATCTTTTTATTTCATCGAGGAAATCGTTTAAATTAAAATCAATCTGCTCAAATACTATTTTGCCCGACTCCATTTTACTGTAATCAAGAACATCATTCACCAGCGTCAGTAGATGATTGGCAGAAAAATGCAGAGTTTTAATCAATTCTAGTTGTTCGGTATTTTGACTGTTTTGCATCAGTAGATTCGAAATCCCAATCACTTCGTTAAGGGGGGTTCTAATCTCATGGCTCAAAGTAGTCATAAAATTTTGTTTCGAAACTGCTGCTTCTTCGGCTTTCTGCCTTGCAATGATGAGATTTTCCAGCATATCTCGCTTCTGGATGGAAACCGCAACCTGATTTGCAATTAATTCGAGAAGACGAAGATCCTCGTAAGAAAATTTATTTTCGGAATAATAATCCTGAAGACATATGGCTCCAATTATTTCATTCTCTGCTTTCAGCGGAACACCCAGCCATACCTTGCACGGTGAGCCTATAAGGTCAATCTCACCTTTCTCTTCCATCTTGCTTATTTCTCCTTCTTTAAGAAGGAGAGGAGTTCCGTGCTCGACAATCCATCCAGTTATGGTTCCTTTTACAGGTATTTCTCTGAAACTGTCTTTTTCATCAACAAAAAAAGGAAGCGAGAGTATATGTTTTTCTTTATTATATAATGCAATAAAGAAATTACTTGTATCCCATAATTTTGTGAGCTCATTTGTTATTACATGGTAAATATCTTTGATTTCCGAAAATTCAAGTGTAGCTCTTGAAATATTGCACAGGATTTCGTGAAGCAGCTTGTTTTTTCTTTCATTTGTAATGTCACGATAAATACAAAGTATAGCAACTGTTACATTGTTCATAATAACTCCCGAAGCAGTAAGAGAAACATAAATTCTGTTTCCCTGCTTATCTTTTCTCACAGTTTCACTCGTGACTTTTCTATTTATAAATAACTGTTCATCAATTGATTCTGCCTCCTCCATAAGGTCATCAGGGACAATAAGATCGTTTATGTAATTTCCAATAGATTCGTCGTTAGTATAGCCGAAAAGCCTTGTAAATTCTCTGTTTATATGCGTTATTTTCCCGGGGATATCGGTAATAGCTATTGCCAGAGGTGTTGAATCAATAATATGTTCAAGAAATGCTTTCTCTTTTGCAATTTGTCTTTCCCTTTTCTTCAGTGCTGTAATATCTGTTATAACTCCTCTGTAACCAATAAGTCTGCCATTAGAAAAAACTCCAAAAGTTCTTGTAAGAATAGGAATCAATGTGCCGTCCTTTTTTTTGAGTATATATTCATTGCTTTTAGTATCATTTTCATTCCAGATGCTGTTAAGGTTTTTCATCGCTCTCTTAAATTCTCCCGTGGGAAAAAGGTCACTCAGAAAAATCCCCCTTTTAAAATCTTCTTCAGTAAATCCTATGTGTTTCAGACTCCGGTCATCGGTTTTAGTTAATTTTCCATGAAGGTCAAGTTCGAAAGTCATTTCCACTACTTTATTGGCCGAATCGCTTACAGTTAAATAATCTTTCTTTACATAAGATGAAGATTCAGACGGCTCCCATGTTACAATAATGTCGCCCGAAGAAAGCAGAAAGCCAATATAGAAACCCTTAGATCTGTCACCAGAGGTGGAAACTGCCATTTTAATAGGTTCTCCGGTTATCCTGATATGATTTAGAAGCTCAATTAGTTTGACCTTTTCAGAAAGAGGCGTATTGTCAATAGGTTTGTCGTTTATTTCAAGTCTCGAAACATTCTCAACATCTTCAGCTTTTCTGTTGATCTCACGAACCAGAAACTTATTGTCTTTTGTTACTGCGACTCTTAACAAATAACTCGATACGGTTTCGAAGATATCATCGAGAATATCTTCGGTTTTTTCTCTTAAGTCAATATCATTATGTTGTGTGACAGGATTATATGTTGTTAGAAGAAAAAAATCATTATTCAGCCTTACAGTCTCTGCATAAAAAAGAAAAGACTTTCTTTCACCACTTTTTGTCATTAATGTTACTTGTAAACCGCCAGCTTTTTTGAAACGTGAAAGAAGCTTCATATATTTATCGCTCCCTTTGATATCAGGGAAAAGATTTAATTCATCGAACGTTTTACCAACGACTTCTTTTTTATTGTATCCCAGTGTATTAAGAAAACTTTCATTAACATCGATTATTTCACCTGTATTAATGTTACTGATAGCCATGAGATGAGGAGCTGCATAAAATGCTATTTCACCGGCTTTATGCAGAACATGTTTTTTACCGGAAGAATTTTTGTTTTTCACACTCGTTCCGGCACCATTTTTAAATATTAACGCCCTGAATTGTTTAAAAAAATCATTCACTTCAACTTATCTGCCCTTTTATCCAAATTCAAAAATAATCATAATAATTAGTAAATGTAATAATTAGTAGATAATTAAATTATAACTATTAATATATTATATTCTTAAGGTATTTAATATGAATTTTTCAAACTTTTATGCGCCACATAAAATCTATTTTTAAGCATATTTATTCTCGACGACTATTTTTTTTGCCATTTTTCCAATTAAAATATCTGCATACAGAAGTGAGTCCGCATTTGTCGCAAAGTGGTTTCCGTGCCGTACAAATATATCTACCGTGCAATATCAGCCAGTGATGGAAATTATATCTCATTTCAGGCGCAACATTTTTTGTAAGTTGCCTTTCCACATCGAGAGGTGTTTTTGCTCCGACGCACAGTCCTAACCTTGTAGATACCCTTAATACGTGGGTATCAACTGCTATAACCGGTTTTTTGTATAGGACCGATGCAACCACATTTGCAGTTTTTCTTCCAACTCCGGGAAGTTGCATTAACAGATCAGGATCATCGGGTACGACACCTCCAAATTTATCCAAGAGCATTTTCGACATAGCCACCAGATGCCTTGCTTTACTATTTGGGTAAGAGCAGGATTTTATAAATTGATATATTTCATCAACACCGGCTGAAGCCATCGTTTCAGCATCAGGAAATGCTTCAAGAAGAGCAGGAGTGATCATGTTAACTCTTTTATCGGTGCACTGCGCCGATAGTATAACGGCTACAAGAAGCTGAAAAGGATTGCCGTATTGAAGCTCGGTACCTGGCATGGGCATTTTATCCTGGAAATAATCCATTACCGTTTTGTATCTTTCTTTTAAAAGCATTTCTTAACTTACAGGAATAAACTTTAAAGTAAAGGATTTTCATTTGTATTTTTGAAAAATATTTGATTTTTTCTATTACAGGTTAAGGAATTTTTATCTTTAACACAAAATCATTAGAGACATTGAATAAGATAACTATCAATTTGAACGATCATAATTCCGAAATATATGTCGGAATGAAATGGAATGATGTAAAAAGTTTTCTTCCTTCTACTAATACTGTTATTATAACCGATGATAATCTTTACCGGATATATGGGGAGGGATTTCCTTCATTTCCAGTTTTTTGCATAAAACCTGGAGAAGAAAGCAAAAAGATAGAGACCATTGCTGACCTCGCAGTGAAATTACTTAATACAGGTATTGACAGAAGCGGATTCATTCTGGGAATAGGAGGAGGTGTAGTATGTGATATTACAGGATTTCTTGCATCGGTTTATATGCGCGGTATTAAATTCGGATTTATATCGACTTCACTTCTTTCTCAGGTTGATGCAAGTGTTGGAGGAAAAAATGCTGTAAACATTGGAGGGGCCAAGAACATTCTTGGTTGTTTTAGCCAGCCTGAATTTGTTATCTGCGATCCAGAAATGTTAAAAACATTGCCTGCTGATGAGTATATATCAGGTCTTTCCGAACTAATCAAGATGGGGCTGATTATGGACAAGGCTCTTTTTACAGATATAGAGCAGAATGTTGAAAACATAATAAATCGCAATACAACTCTGCTCGAATATCTTATTTCGGTGTCGCTGAGTCTTAAATCTGCGGTTGTTATGGAAGATGAGAAGGAAACTTCCGGGGAAAGGATGATTTTAAATTTCGGACATACATTCGGGCATGTTATTGAAACTGTTGCCGGATTGAAACATGGTTATGCTGTTGCATCAGGCATGGTTATATCGGCTGATATGTCAGTTCAGAAAGGTATGTTAAATCTTGGCGAAAGAGATAGAATAAGAAATCTTCTGCAGCGTTTTGGCCTGCTTAAGGAATATAATATTCCTCAGTCGGTTTTTGAGGGAATGATTATGAAGGACAAAAAGAAACAGGGTAACGATATCAATTTTGTCCTCCTTGAATCGCCGGGGAAAGCTGTTGTAAGAAAAATGAGCTTGCAGGAGATAATGACTCTATATAATATATTATACGGTAAATCTTGAAAGTTGTTACATCCATACATGAAGTAAAAGGGAAGATAAGAGCACCTTCGTCGAAGAGTGCGGCACAGCGATATATAGCTGGCGCCCTTCTTGCCGACGGCATTTCCGTGCTGAAAGTCAACTCGATGTGCGACGATTCTCTTGCAGCTCTGTCGGTTGCTGAAGCTCTGGGAGCAGAAGTATCGTCGGAAGAAGCAGGGATAATTATAAAAGGAGGATTCGATCCTGTAAAGAATGAAATAAACTGTGGCGAATCAGGCCTTTCGGCACGTATGTTTATTCCCATTGCTGCACTTCATAATGAAGAGATAACCATCACAGGGCGCGGTTCTTTGCTCAATCGTCCTTTTGAAATGGCTGAAAAGCCCCTTGCACAGCTTGGCGTAAAAATCTTTTCTAAAAGCGGATTTCTGCCTGTTACAGTTAAAGGCCCTCTATCAGGTGGCGAAGTAACTGCCGATGGCTCGGTCAGTTCCCAGTTTATTACGGGATTATTAATGGCTTTGCCGGTTGTCGGAAAAGATAGCCGTCTGATTGTCAGTAACCTTGTAAGCAAGCCTTATATAGATATCACATTGAAAATATTGTCACAGTTTGGCATTGAGATAATAAACGATAACTATACTATTTTTTCCATCAGGGGTGGGCAGAAATATATTCCCGGTGCTTTTACAGTTGAGGGCGACTGGAGCGGTGCATCATTTTTCCTTGTAATGGGAGCAATCGGAGGAACAGTTGAGATTGAAGGCCTTGATATGGAGTCGGTTCAGGCCGACAGAGCTATTATTGATGCTTTACTTCTCGCCGGAGCCAGTGTTGAAACAAAATCTGGAAAAGTAACGGTAAGCAAATCAGACTTAAGGAATTTTGAGTTTGATATTACAAACTGCCCTGATATCGCACCACCTCTTGCAGTCCTTGCTTCAGCTTGTAGAGGTAAGTCTGTGATTCGCGGTGCAGCCCGACTTCTGGCAAAGGAGAGCAACAGAGCTGACACTATCAGCAATGCTTTGAATTCAATCGGCGCAAAAGTTTCGTGTCGGGGCGACATGATCGAAGTGGAAGGAATGAAATCGCTATCAGGCGGAGAAGCAAAGTCATATAACGACCATCGTATTGCTATGGCTTTGGCTGCCGCTTCACTGCTATCGGTTAACCCCGTGATAATTGACGGGATTGAGTGCATAAAAAAATCTTATCCCGGATTCATCGAAGATTTCAAATCAGTAGGAGGGTATGTTACTTTGATTAAATGAAAAAATTATGATTAAATTTACGAAAAGAGGGAAAATAATTTAAAAGTGGAGAGGAGCAATGATGTGAAAGAGAAATTAATCCGCCAGCTGGCAGATTTAGGCGGCAAATAAAGGATAAGCGAATTGATTAATAAAAAATTAAATTAATTTATTGATATTTAACAATTAGATAATTTATTGGATGAATTAAAGCCATGAATACTTTTGGAAAAATATTCAGAGTATCGGTTTTTGGAGAGTCGCATGGGAAAGCTATAGGAGTAGTAATAGATGGTTGCCCTACGGGAATTCCAATTGTTGCAGAGGATTTTATGAATGATCTTGAAAGGAGAAAGAGCGGGAAGCCCGGTACAACTTCCAGGAAAGAAGAGGATATGCCTGAAATCGTTAGCGGAGTTTATAAAGGCTTTACAGCAGGTTCTCCAATAACCATTATATCGCAAAACAAGGACACTGATTCAGGCTCTTATGAAAAATTTACGGCCGTTCCACGGCCAGGTCATGCAGATTATACTTCGAAAATTAAATATTCGGGATATTCCGATCCACGTGGAGGCGGACATTTTTCCGGCCGTATTACATGGGGCCTCGTAGTTGCAGGAGTAATCGGGAAAAAAATACTAAAAGATTCGATAATAAGCGCCAGACTTATCGAAGCCGGCGGCAGCCGCAACATTGATAAGGCAATTGAAGAGGCAATGCATAAGGCCGACAGCATCGGAGGTTTAATCGAATGCAGAGTAAAAAATCCTCCTTCCGCAATCGGTGAACCGTTCTTTTATTCGGTTGAATCTGCGATAAGCCAGATAGTATTTTCTATTCCTGCAATCAAAGGAATAGAATTCGGAGCCGGTTTTAAGGCAGCTTCCATGAAAGGTTCAGAAAATAACGATCCGTTTGTTGATGAAAAAGGTACTACACTCACAAATAATGCAGGAGGGATAAACGGCGGAATAACCAACGGCAATGAAATAGTCTTCAGAGTCGCAGTGAAACCGACTTCCTCGATTGGCCTCGAACAAACAACATTTGATTTTGTTTCTAAAAAGCTTGTAAAGCTAAAGGTGGCAGGCCGACACGATACCTGTATTGCACTCAGAGTGCCTGTAATTGTGGAAGCGGCAACAGCAATTGCACTTACCGACCTGTTGATTATCGACAGAGGTATAGCAGGCGCGAGGGAAAATTAATATTTAAACAACGGCTTTATAACAACCAGAAGAACTTTGCGAGTGCCAGCAGTTATTCTGAACCTGTTGTCAATTCTTTCTCCAAGGATGGCTGCAATGTCGCCACCTGATTCAAGAATATAAGCTCTTTCTTTATCACGAATTGAATATTTCAGGTCAGTAAAAAAATCACTTAGCTTTTTAAATTCATTCATTCCCAGAGGTTGAAACCTGTCTCCTGCTTTCCACCTTCTTATTTTAATCGGGAAGGATATTTTTTCTGCATCGAATGAGAGAGCAAGAGGAGAAACATCAATTACGAAATCAGGTTCTTTCTCAATTATTTCGGCTTTCTCGATAAAAGGAAGCATCCTCAGCTCTTCAATATTTTCAATTATATATTCTTCAGGTTCGGGAATCGGAAGCGTTGTTACAATCAACTCATTTCTGTTTTTAATTATCACGTGGGTTCCGGTGAGGATTTTTGCTCCGGTGCGCCCTTTGAGCAGTTCAATAAGGTCATTTAACTGACCGGATGTTAAGCCATAAGGTCTGAAAAGCTCGAAAAGAATCGTCTTCAAAGGTCGGCAGGCTTGTAATTTCCCTGAATCAAAACTTATTAAGTCGCCTTTCTCACTGCAAGTATTTTCTTTAATTGCCGCAATGAATGTGTGGAGAATGTCTTCGAATTCTGAAAATCTTTCTGCAGACTCTATAATCGTTTTGTTGAAGTTGGGATTTATATCTTTAAAAAGAGGTATTATATTGTGTCTGAATTTGTTTCTTATATATTTTGTTTCGTTATTAGATTTATCCTCGCACCAGCTTATACAGTTCGAGATAGCATAATTTTCGATGGAATTTCTTGAAGCGAAAAGGAGAGGACGTATAATACGGCCCTGACGAGGTTTCATTGAGACCAGACCCGATATACCTGTTCCACGAGTCAGATTTATCAAGAATGTTTCTGTTCTGTCGTCCATATTATGTGCAACAGCTATAAGATCATATCCGTTTTTTTGTCTGATTTCCTCGAACCAGTCATATCTAAGTTGTCTTGCAGCCATCTGGATTGAAATTCCTTTTTGTTTAGCATAATTTTCAGTGTCGAAGCTCTTTACGAAGAGAGGTATTCCCTTCTTTAAGGCATATTCTTTTACATGTAATTCGTCGGCATCCGAATCAGCCCCTCTGAGTTTAAAGTTACAGTGAGCAATTCCTGTGATATACGGCGAATGTCTGAATAATTCTGCCATTACTATCGAGTCAATTCCACCACTTACAGCAAGTAGAATTTTTTCATTTGGAGAGGCAAGATTATTTGATTCGATATATTTTAGAAATTCATTTAACATAAGCTGGAAACGGAACTTTTCAAAACATTGAAAATATAAATTTTATTGTCATCTGAATCTGGCAATATACGGAGGAGAAGGATCGAAAGTTCGGGGTCGAAGCAACTGTTCGCCTGAAATTATGAGGTTATCTGCTTCAGAATAATTGGGGAGTGAAGGATAATATCCTAACCTTAACTGGAATGTTTTAAAAACGAGATTATCATTACGTATCCTTAAGCCTACTCCAATACTGCTCAGCAAAGCATTTCTTCCTACAGGGGTATCGATCCCGGATATATTGACTGCTTCAGCAAAGCCAAAAAATGCAAATCTAAAGCCATAAAAATTAAGTGGATGAAACAGAACAGTTTCGATACTTAGCTTGAATCTTTCCAGCCCTTTAAGTGAATCATTTGAAAATGAGGAAAAGGCATTTTCTTTAAGGGGTTTAATATATTCATCATGGTATCTGTCGAATCCTTTTATGTAGCTTATAGTGATAAAATTTCTTATTTTAATCCGTCCTGTCGTTATAAGATTTGAGAAGTATTTTAGATCGGTAGTCACAACTCCCTGTTCGGTTTTGTCCGAGTTTAAAAAAGTTCCGACACCGCCTGAAATATGAAAATACCCAAGATTTGAGGAAGAAAAACCAAATGAAGCATCGGTTCCCATGTAGACTCTTTTCTTGAATTCGTTTTGTTCGATTCCTGAAGTAATATTTAATAAGGCTCCGTAAGGAATGTCTTCAGTGCGTCCATAGCTATAAAGAAGGTTTGTTTTATAAAACTTCTGCATAGAAAAGGAGAGAGAACCAAGGTAAAGTCTGTATTTCTGAAGTTCATAATATGAGTCAGGTAAAATTTCAGGTTTCCTGTAAACATTATTATTAATATATCTTACTCCTGCAATAATTCTTGAAACCGATCTGCGGTCAATCATAAAAGAACGCTGAAGCCAGTAATCCTGAAAGTTATATTTTAGAGGTTCAGGGACAGGCATAGTATCAAGATCTTCACTAGTGGAAGTATTGTTAATTGTAATACCGTAGGCATATTTTGTTTCGGAGCTCAGGAGAGGACGATGCAGAATGAAACCAAAACTTTTTTTGCCAAGTCCGTTATAGTAATTTAGATTCAGATTTATGAAAGATTTTCTTATATTATTTATATTATAATTCAAGCCAAGACCGGGCGAATCTTTTGAAGTTGACGAGTAAGGGATTTCAATTTCAAATTCATGCCCCATCCCGAAAATATTTTTATCGTAAACCCAAACAGAACCTTTGTTAATGCCACGGTACGAAAAATCACCACCGAGGGAATAAACATCTTTTGTTACAACAAGTATATCTGCCTCGCTTTCAGAGACTGGGACCACAATAATACGCGCATCATCAATGAAAGGTAATTGACGGATAATACGTTCATTGTCGGTTAAAGATAATGGCGAAATAGTGTCTCCTTCATTAAATAACAGATATTTTCTCAATATTTGTTCCCTCGTATTGAAATGAGTGCTGTTAAGGAATTTTTCGAGGCGATTAGGTGTAAAAGCCGCAGGATTATATATATTTCCTCCAAAAACATCAATTTGTTTGATATTTATATTTCTTATTTTAAGCCCTGAGTAATCGAGGAAGTTTTCATCACTTTTCCGGTTTATTATTTTTGTTTCGGAGGTGTCGGGTGCTACTATTACGAGGTCATACAGAGCTTTAGTAACCTTACTCTTCTCGGCTTTTGATTTCAGGGATGAATAGAAAGCTGTTGTTTTTTCGTTGTTAGTGCTTAATGCATTTACAACTGTAAAGGGAAGTATAATAACTGTATCATTCTTTATGAATAGTTTTGTTTCATCTATCTTCAATAATGAACCACCCTCCACTTTTATTATAGTATCTTTTTGATTCTCACTTTGTGCGATGACATTTGAAGAGGCAAGTGGAAAGGCAGTAATTAAAGTAAAGAATGACTGCAGTTGTATTATATAACTGATCTTTGCAAGAGACATTAGGTTTTTATGGAATTCACAAAAAGTACATCATCGGAATTAAACTGAAAGCCAACCCTTTTACCAGTAATAAGCTTTGAATGTTGTATTTTGGTTTCAGCCTGACCTACAGTTGCAATTTTTACTGTATCGTATGGAGGGACAAGCAGGTCGAAATCAAGTGCATACTGAGTGGCGGTAAGAATGATATTCAGTAGTGATTCTGTCCCAATTTCTTCATTACCGTAATTGGAGAAAGAATTTTTCATCTGTCTCTTCCCCTCCACAAAAAACTTATTTTCATGATTAATGAAAATTCTTGCAATTAGATAGCCTATATCGTCGAGTCGTGAATATTTAAAACTATCTGCCAGATAATTATAAATATTGATTATGCCGACATAAGCGTTAAGTTTGTTTTGTTGAACATAAGGCATTTTCCAAATCGGATGGTCGCGATCGAAAATAAAAATATTTGAATGCATACTAAATAGCAGTATATCGCCTGCTGCTCGTAATTGAGCATCAAACATTCCTCTGTCGGTAAATTCGAGCTTTATCCTCTGGTCTATGCCTGAAATACTATGATTCAGATCTTTGCAAATATCTTTTAGCATCTCTTTTATTTGTTCGAGAGTATGGAATGTATTATCATAGACTTTCTGTTTAAGTATTGATTTGTTCATTAGAGTTTCTATGATATTAGTTTTTTTCCTTTCTATTTCCTGCATCTTTTATAGTTTAGTAGATAATAAATATCTAAATTATAAATAATAAATGAAATAATGAAGCCGTAAGAAAAAACATCTTCAAAATTAATATATAATATCAAACGAAAAACTTACGGAGTTTTGTATAGAGAGATATTGATTAGTATGAAACAGCAAATAATACTCTTCTCTGAGAAGGTTTTCCTGAATATATACATTTTCCTTTTTCTTCAGGAGAATCGAATGGGATACATCTGATAGTAGCTTTTGTTTCCTCTTTTATTTTAGCTTCCGTTTCAGCCGTCCCATCCCAGTGGGCTGCAATAAATCCGCCTTTTTCAGCTATTATTGATTTGAATTCATCCCATGAATCAGTGTAATATGTATTTTCCTCTCTGAATTGTAGCGCTTTTTTGAAAATATTTGATTGTATATCTTTTAGGAGCCATTTAACTTGTTCTTTTATTTTCTCCAAAGGAATTATTTCCTTAGTAAGAGTGTCTCTTCTGAATATTTCGACAGTATTGTGTTTTATGTCTCTCGGTCCGATTGCAATTCTTACAGGAACACCTTTCAGTTCATAGTCGGCAAATTTCCAGCCTGGTGTCTGTGTGTCTCTTGTGTCATATTTAACATTTATTCCGTCAGATTCAAGGTCTGATTTAATTTTTTCTGCTACTGATGAAATTTTATCGAGGTCGGAATTGGTTTTATAGATAGGTATAATTATTACCTGCAAAGGCGCAAGTTCAGGCGGGATTATAAGGCCGTGGTTATCGGAATGAGCCATCACAAGGGCTCCCATAAGCCTTGTGGATACACCCCATGATGTAGCCCATACGTAGTCGAGTTTCCCTTTCTGGTCGGTAAATTTCACGTCAAAAGCTTTTGCAAAATTTTGACCCAGGAAATGGCTTGTACCTGCCTGAAGGGCTTTACCGTCTTGCATTAATGCCTCGATCGACATTGTTTCAATAGCTCCTGCAAAACGTTCACTTTCTGTTTTATACCCTTTGAATACCGGAATTGACATGGAATTTTCTACAAAACCTGCATATACTTCGATCATTTTCCTTGCTTCTTCCATAGCTTCATCAGCTGTGGCATGTGCAGTGTGACCTTCCTGCCATAAAAATTCCGATGTTCTGAGAAAAAGTCTTGTACGCATTTCCCATCTCACTACATTTGCCCACTGGTTTATCAATATAGGAAGATCGCGATACGACTTGATCCAGTTTTTATATGAATTCCAGATAATTGTTTCGGATGTAGGTCTTATAACCAGCTCTTCTTCGAGCTTGGCATCAGGGTCAACAACAATTCCTTTCCCCGACTCATCGTTTTTTAAGCGATAATGTGTGACAACGGCACACTCTTTGGCAAAACCTTCAACATGTGCCGCTTCACGACTGAAAAATGATTTTGGAATAAAAAGAGGAAAATAAGCATTTACATGGCCTGTGGCCTTAAAAAGGCGATCAAGTCCAGCCTGTATTTTTTCCCAGATTGCATAGCCGTAAGGTTTAATTACCATACAACCCCTGACTACTGAGTTTTCAGCAAGACCTGATTTGATTACAAGGTCGTTATACCATTGCGCATAATTTTCTTCTTTGTTTGTTAAAAAGTCACCCATTTTTTGGTATAGTATTTGTTTTATATTAATTAAAAAATAGATTGGGCAAAAATAGGTAAAACTCTTTAAAAAATTATATCCGGGAGGTTCATCATGAAAACAAAAATATACATAGGAATTTTGGGAGTGCTGCTGATCCCGGTGTTTTCGATAAATGCACAGCATGCCAACATCAATAACTACCGAGATAACTCTGACAATACAAAAATAGTAATAAACAATCATTATGATTATGATTTTTATTACTCCTCCAGAATAAGAAGGTTTCACAGTCCTTATGTAACCTTCAATTATTATTCCCCTATATATACAGATGTGTTCTGGTATACTTACCAGCCTTTTGCATGGGGTCTGACCATATACGGTGGTGGGAGAATAGGCGTCGGTATTTCCTTTAACTATCCTATATATAGCTACCATTGGGATTGGCCATTGTATTACGGAGTATATTATAGTAATTATTATCCGGTTTATTATTCATGGTATTCCCCGGTTGTTTTCAATGTAAGGATCTATAACAGGTGGCCGGATCCATGGAACGGTTATCATGTCAGGAACCGCTGGTATAACAACTATCGGCCTGTATATAATACTTATAACTACTATTATTATAATTCATCTGAACGAAGCGATGGCATTAATATCTCAAGAAGAACCACTCCTCCTACAACTTCAACAGTTAATTCTGTAAACCGGCGGGAGGGAGACGTTGTAAGGACATCAGGACGGACAATGGAAACCCCTACTACCGGACGTAGAACAGATATTCCGTCCGATAAAAGAATTCATCAAGGCGATCAGGGTAATAATAATAGTCTAAACCCGGGAAATACCGAAAATGTTAATAGAAGAGTTAATTCAGGCAATAATCCTGGAGTTGTAAATCGAAGTAATAACGGTAACGGGAATAGTAATAATGTTAATAGAGGCAATAATAGCAATAATGGGAATATAAATAATGATAACAACAGACGGCAAGTTGATCAGGACAAAAGTCATGGTGAGGGTAATGCTGTGGGCGTAATTACAGGTCAGCCACAGGTAAGGAGGAGCTATAATTCAGAATCGGGCGCACAACAGAATTCGATAAATAAGCCAGGTTCAACACGCCCTTCATCGAGTTCCAGGGATGTCAGTACACAATCAGTAAACAGAACAAACGTTATGTCTCAAAGCAGACAATCAACCCCTTCACGGAATGCAGTAAGGCAGTCATCACGGCAGTCAGGTAATGCCTCTTCAAGTGTAAGATCTACCTCTTCTCGATCAAAGAACTCATCGTCGGCCGGCAGTGAAAATAAATCTTCATCAGGAAAAAATAATTCTTCGGAAAGTTCTTCTTCGAGAAGAAAATAATTTTTTCATAAAAAAATAAGTTTATTTTTGAATATAATTTTGTTTTAAAAATTAAAAAAATATATAAAAATTTTAAAATGTAATTAAGTAAAACACTTTTTTTTGGTATAAATTTTGTTCTTATTATTTTGTAAAAATATGGGGGGATAAAATGAAATCAACAATTTACATAACGGCTTTGGCAATGCTGTTAATCAGTGCCTGTTCCACAAGCAACAAGCTGGTTAAAAGCGAATATGATGATCTTTATTATCTGTCTTCTGACAAAATTTCAGTGAATAAGAAGATGGCAAGTCGTGATATGCCTGCCAATTTAGAACAGGATGAGTATTATGACAATATTTATTCTGCCGATACACTGATAGCCGAAAAGTATGATGAGAAGGTGGATTTCAATAATTCGTCGTTTTACAATAAAGAAAACAGTCCATTCGAATATATGGACGACTGGTCATATTCAAACAGACTGAGAAGGTTCTACGGTAATTATTTTGATCCGTACTGGAGAGATCCATTCCTTTATAGCTGGAATATCTACCCATGGAGTTATTACGATTATTATTATAATCCATTATGGGGAAGTATTTATGATCCATTCTATTATGGCGGATATTATGGTGGATTATATGGTGGATTATATGGCGGACTATATAGTGGTTTATATGGCGGTTTAGCTGCTTCATGGTATTATCCCTTCAGTTATTATTATTACCCCTCATATAGTTTTTATTATAACGATGGTGATATTGATTACGGCACATCTTCAATTAGCCGACGTGAAAGATATAGTACTACAAGCAGAACTTATTCAACTGTCCCCTCAAGAGGAAGCGCTTCATCGGATGATAGTTATCCTTTAGGCTCAAGAAGAGCTTCAGGTTCATCAACCGATTTAAGCAATACCGAGAGAAGAATAGGGTCGACATACAGTACCGCACGTCAGAGTTCAACCGGTACGTCAGTTCAGTCACAAGAACGGCGCGATGCTTCGTCGGTAACAAGAAGCGCTACATCTAATCCTTCATTTAATCAAGCATCGCGCACTTATACTCCAACATATTATAATCAAAAAATGAGCGAGCGCCCATCATACAACAATACAAAAATTTCAACCGAATCATATAGACGAAATACTCAGAATGATGTAAAAAATAGTGATATAAATACTTATAGATCGAATCCAGACAATTTCAATGCTGTTGAAAGGAGAAGTTCCTCGTATTCAACAGGACAAGTCCGTTCTTCTACTCCAACGAATACTGGTAACTATTCAATTCCCGACAGAAGGAGTTTAGGCAGAGAATCATCACCCTCCATATCGTCTGAAAGGAGATCGGGAAGTTTTGATATGTCCTCGTCTCATATGTCAGGCTCAGTCAGTGGAGGCTCGATAGGCAATTCCTCATCGGGGAGTAGTGGCGGTTCATCATCAGGTTCATCGGGCGGTGGCGTGTCAACCGGAACCAGAAGATAATTATGCTCATTAAAATATTGCCTAAATTGTCATTCCTTTAGGAATGAAGGGGATAACTATATAAAATTCAAAAAAATGAAAAAAAGATTATTGATTATATCAGTTTCATTGGGATTGATAGTTTCCGGTTACTCACAGAATCTTGATGATGCTTTGCGCTATTCGAGGAATTTTTGCTTCGGAACAGCCAGATACAATGCTATGGGCGGGGCCTTTACTTCACTCGGCGCCGACCTTTCGGCAATAAGCCTGAATCCTGCAGGGACGGGTATGTTCAGATCATTCGAAATATCATTTACCCCAAACCTTATGTACAATAATGCAACTACAGTATTCAATTCTACTAGCTCTGACGATTTGAAGTATCACTTCGGATTCAACCAGGTCGGAGTGGCTTCAACCATAATTTCCAGTGATAAATCGTCGGGGCTTATTAACTTCAATATTGCATATTCATGGAACAGAACAAACAACTTTAACGAAAATATCACAATTAAGGGAATAAGCGATAATAGTTCCATGGCCGACTACTGGGCTAATTCGTCGGAAGGTATTTTTTACAAAGATTTAATCGGACCAGCAGGCATTGCTTATGATGCATGGGTTATAGATACTATAACAGGTTCGGGTGGTAAATTATATGGTACTATTTTTTCAAGTTACGGAGATAGTGATCCTGTTTACGGACAAACAATCAGAAGACTTATAGCAAATGAAGGATATAGCGGCGAACATGCAATATCAGCCGGAGCCAATTTCTCGGAAAAATTTTTTATTGGCTTCACATTCTCGATTGATCAACTTAATTATACAGGTCACTATGAACATCTCGAAGCAGATTATGATAATGTAATTCCCGACTTTAAAAGTTTTACATACACCGACCACTTGGAAGCTTCAGGTACAGGTTATACATTTAAGCTTGGAGGTATTTTCAAACCGGTTGAAATGTTAAGAGTCGGCGTAGCTTTCCATACTCCTACAGTTTACAGGATAAAGGAATATTTCTATGACGAGATTTCTTCTAATTTTGACAATGACGACAGATATCAAAATAGCAATAAACCTTACCGTTATTCTTACACCCTTACAACACCATTCAGGGCTATGGCTGGAATATCCTATCAGATTGGCAAAAAAGGCATAATAAGCGCAGATTATGAATTTACCGATTACTCTATGGCAAGATTCAGCCGTGCAAGTGATGACTACAATTATTATAATGAAAACGAATCAATAAAAAATGCTCTGAAAACGGCTTCAAACATCAAAATTGGAGGTGAATACAGAATTGAATCTTTTTATTTCAGAGGAGGCTTCGGTTATTACGGTAGCGCTTATGAAAAAGATGAGATAAACAAAAACTTATCATATACCTCTCTATCGTTAGGAGTTGGATTTCGCCAGCAGAATTTTTATTTCGACCTTGCATTTGTCAACTTATCAAGTAACATGAAGTATCTTATGTACGACGATGATCCTTATCTTAAGGAGGCTAAAATTAAAACGGACAGAAACAACTTTTCAGCTACATTCGGAGTAAAATTCTGAATGCAAAGAAAGCCCGGCTAAATTATTTCAGGCAGATAATTTGATGCATCAGGCCCGGTATTGAAAATCAGATCGAGTGTACTTAAACCGGGAACAAAATCATATCTGTCGGAGAATACCTGCTGATAACTTTTGAAACGGAACATGCTGTTCATGTTTTTATTTTTCGGGCTGATGAAATATCTTAAATCGCGGCTGTCAGTTCCAACAGGTTCGAACAGAGTTGAATAAGAAACATTCACTTTGATTTTCATCATTTCGCATATTGTAGTTAATGAATCCATATTCAAATCGAGAAGAAACTTATGGTTTTTATTAATGATTTTTTCGACATTATCAAAAAAGTAATCGAAAAAGGGTGCAGAGCTGTATGAAGAGATTATCCCCCTCAGATGTACATTCTGCCATCTTTTTGAATAGTCAATCTTGATGTCTTTTATTTTTATTTTGTGCAAGCTTCCTCCAATCACAGGAACAGAGAGGGCAACAGGACCATTTGCTGTAAGGATATAGCATCTGTTTCTATAGGTTTGTTTTATATAGTTTTCTTCTTTCTCTATAATGATTTTTTCTGCGTTTGCAGCAAGGGACATATAATGTGTGGGAGGAAAATATGATGTAGAAAGTAATATTTGGCCGCTCATTTCAGCTTGTTTATCATACTTGCCGAGAAGCCTGCACCGAAACCGTTGTCTATATTAACTACGGTTACACCTGCAGCACAACTTGTAAGCATTGCCAGTAGAGCAGATACCCCGCCGAAGTTTGCGCCGTAGCCCATACTTGTAGGCACTGCGATTACCGGCTTGTCAACCAGGCCGCCAACAACTGATGCCAGAGCGCCTTCCATACCTGCAATTACTATAACCACCCGGCATTTTTTTATTTCAGGAAG
>JAGPFZ010000015.1:0-5145 GCA_018056245.1 Bacteroidales bacterium | reverse complement strand
AAATAAATGTTTAATTAATTCGAATACATACCGCCTGAACGATAGCCTTCTAGATCCAAAGATATATACTTGAATCCAATTTCCTTCAGTTTCTTTACCACATCTGTTCTTTCAGGTTCGTTTACAAACTTTTTCATAAACCCCGGTAAACATTCGAGTCGTGCTATGTCTCCGTGCATTCTTACTCTCGTTCCGAAAAAACCTTTCTCAAAAAGGAAATTTTCAGCCTCTTCGATCATTTTCAACTCTTTTTCTTTAATAGTTGTATTGTACGGTAGTCTTGTAAGAAGGCATGTCATTGCAGGTTTATTCCATATCATCAGCCCTTCTTTCTTGGCGGCTTTCCTTATGTCATCTTTTGTAAGGCCTGCTTCTGCAAGCGGACTTATTACTGAAAGTTCCGAATTAGCTTTAAGGCCGGGCCTATCGCTTTTTAAATCGTCGGCATTGGAACCGTCGGCAACATACCGGTAGTTATTCTGAATAGCAAATTCAATCAGGTGTCCAAAAAGATGCTTTTTGCAGAGATAACATCTTCCGGGTGGATTATTTCTAATTATTTCCGGAAATTCAATATCCAGAATATGATGTTCGATGCCGTATTTTTTACAGAAATCAATTGCCCCGTTTATTTCAAGAGTTGGAGTATATAATGTTTTAAGGGTTACAGCCATTGTTTTATTATCTTTTATTTTCGAAGCCTTGTAAACCAGAAACGAACTGTCGACGCCACCGGAAAAAGCAATTACTGCAGGATTTATGCTTTTGAGTATCGAATCGAGATTTTTAAGTTTATTGTTCAGCATTTTATTCTTTATTTGTAAATAACTCACCTGTAAGAATATTGTATATTTCCCTTATAGGCCTTCCGGTTTCTTCGGCAATTCTTTTGCAATCGTCGTATTCGGGTTTGCATGAAACTTCTTTTCCCTTATAAAATGACCTTTTATATCTAACTTTTCCGAATTCGGTATCGGCTTCGAATGTTTCTCTTGAAAGAGTTTCTTTCAAAAAAGTAAAGCATCGTATCCCAAGAGTCGTTGATTCGGTAAAAAGAATTTCCATAAGCTGTCCGGCAATTTCTTTTTCACAAATCACACTAATAGTCGTTCCCGGCCGGCTTTTTTTCATAATGATTCCTGTGAGGAAGACATCCGATGCTCCGGTTTTAAAGAGCTTCTCAGAGATATATTCGTAAAATTCAGGATTCATGTCGTCAATATTGCATTCAAGTAGCATTGCCTCATGCCCGGCGTTCGGCCGATCCAGAATTTCTCCGAGAAAAACTCTGAGAAGATTTGGTATTGCCGGATGCTCTTTATGGCCTGCGCCATAACCTGTTTTCAATATTTTGAACGGCAATGGCCGGCCGAAAGTATTGCCGAGCACAGCAAGAATAGCTGCTCCCGTAGGTGTGGTTGCTTCGAAATCAACTCCGTCTTTATTTACCGGAATATTCTTTAAAATTTCAGCTGTTGCAGGAGCCGGAACAGGAAAAGCTCCATGGTCGCATTTAACAGTTCCACCTCCAAGCTCTATAGTTGAAACATATACATGGTCAACCTTCAACGCATTGAAACATATTGCTGCACCAACTATGTCAATAATGGAATCTATTGCTCCTACTTCGTGAAAATGAACCTCTTCTATAGCTATTCCGTGTACTGTGGATTCTGCCTCTGCAAGCTTTGTGAATATTTTGGTACTCAGGTTTTTTGTCTTGTCATCGAGAGAAGATTCCTCGATTATTTCTAAAATATCTGAAAAATGTCTGTGCTCATGTGTTTTTGCTTTCTGTATTACAGTTGCCTGCATTCCTTTTATACCGTTTCGCCTGACAATATTTACCTCGAGTTCCCACCCTTTGATGTTCAGTTTATCGAGCTCTCTCTTCAGATATCCGGCATCAACGCCAAGGTCAATCATTGCGCCAAGGTTCATATCGCCACTGATGCCTGAAAAACAGTCGTAATATAAAATCTTCATCCTCTTGAAAATTTTACAATATTAAACAATTAAAGACGTGCTAAAGTTAATTGTTTGATTGAATTAATTTAATAACGTACGGCAAACTTTCATAAAGCATCGGTATATAATACTTATTTTACAGGAAAAATGTGTAATTTTTCAGGCTTGTTTTTGAAGAAAAATTATTATGAAAAGAAGAGATTTTATCAGAAAATCAACAGGAGCAGGTATTGCAGCAGGTGCTGCAATAAGCTTCGGAGGGTATAACAGGTTATGGGGTAAACAACCGCCTGCCGCTCCTTACGATATAGTAGCTATTATGGGTGGAAGTCCTGAAGCTATGTTCGACCTTGGTATTCAGGAACTAGGTGGAATAGGAGCTTTTGTTAAAAAAGGGCAGAAAGTACTGGTAAAGCCTAATATAGGCTGGGATAGAACACCGGAATTTGCAGCAACTACCAATCCTGGCCTTGTAAAAAGAATAGTCGAACACTGCCTCAAGGCAGGTGCAAAAGAGGTTTATGTGTTCGATCATACAATAGATAACTGGACGAACTGCTATAAAAATTCCGGAATAGAAAAAGCAGCAAAAGATGGAGGAGCTAAAGTTTTGCCGGGTAATTCGGAAAGTTATTATCAGGAAATAAGTATTCCTGAAGCCAGAATTCTTAAGAAGGCAAAAATTCATCAATTACTTTTCGATACAGATGTTTTCATAAATGTTCCCATTTTGAAAAATCATGACTCAACAAATATGACGTGCTGTCTTAAAAATATGATGGGTGTTGTGTGGGATAGGGGATACTGGCATAGAAACAACCTTCATCAATGTATAGCCGATTATGCTCTGTTCAATAAAAAGCCTGTACTTAATGTTATTGACTGTTATAATGTTATGACAAAGAACGGACCTCAGGGCGTTTCAAAGGAAGATGTTGCCAATCTTGCATCACAAATAATAACTACCGACTGGGTTGCCGGCGATGCCGCGGCCGCAAAAATGCTAAAACTCGAACCTTCGGCAGTTGAATACATAAAAATTGCTCATAACATGGGAATTGGAAATATGAACCTCGATACACTCAATATAAGGCGAATAAAAA
Source organism: Bacteroidales bacterium (assembly GCA_018056245.1). GTDB lineage: Bacteria > Bacteroidota > Bacteroidia > Bacteroidales > VadinHA17 > LD21. Next base: position 2,074 of record JAGPFZ010000015.1, on the reverse strand, counting down.
TGTGATAAATAATGAAATATTCATCACTTAAAAAGATACGGTTCTCATTTGCCATTGCTTTTTTTATAATTATATGTGTTATATTTCTTGATTTCAGGCATTTACTTCCCGAATCGTTTATCGGGATATTTCTCTGGCTCCAATTTGTGCCTTCAATAATTAAATATATAGGTGCTGGCGAAGCAGCGGCGCTTGGCTTCATTGCAATACTTATTCTGACCTTTCTTTCCGGAAGGTCGTATTGTTCGTTTTTATGTCCGCTTGGAATAATGCAGGACATAATAAGCAGGGCAGGGGGGAAGATAAATAAAAGGTACAAACGTTTCGGCTTCAAAAAACCTCATACTTTTTTAAGGTATGCCATTCTTGTTCTAACCGTTATTATTACGTTAACCGGAGGAGTTTATATTTTAAGTCTGCTTGATCCCTATAGCATTTTCGGCCGATTTATGACTTATTTTATTCGGCCTTTAGTTATTATGGTAAACAATTTTCTTGCTGCCATTCTTGGACATTTTGATATCTATACACTGGTTGACATAAGAAAACCTTCATTCAAATCGGCTGTTTACGTTATACCGGCTGTTTTTCTTTTGCTTACCGGTATAATGTCTCTTATGAGAGGGCGACTTTACTGTAACACGGTTTGTCCTGTAGGTACTTTTCTTGGTCTGGTTTCAAAAGTGTCTCTTTTCAGAATAAGAATTGATACTATAAAATGTTCGAAATGTGGAAGATGTGCCATCGCATGTAAGTCGTCGTGTATCGACTTCCTGAATATGGAAATTGATAATTCACGTTGTGTTGATTGTTTCAACTGTATCGGAACTTGCCCTGACAATGCTATATCATTCGGTTTTAATTTTCCGGCAAGGCTCAAAGAAGAGGTTGCTCCGGTTGATGAAAAGAAACGGCAGTTAGCAATCGGTTCATTATTACTTTTAGGGTTATCTCAAAGGATATTTGCCCAGAAAAGAAATGCTCCGGTGTCCCAAAAGTCAACGACAGTTAAAGAAAATAAAACATCGCCAGTATCTCCACCGGGTTCAGCGAGCATTGAAAACTTTACTTCTAAATGTACTGCATGTTCCCTTTGCGTCTCTGCCTGCCCGAATAATGTTCTTGTGCCTTCATTCACCGAATATGGGATTGCAGGGATTATGCAACCTCACATGGATTATCACAAAGGTTTTTGTGCGTATGAATGTGTGAGATGTCTGGAGATATGTCCTACTGGGGCTCTGCTTCCGCTTTTACCTGAAGCAAAGAAGCTTACTCAGATTGGCAGAGCGGTTTTCATTAAAGAAAACTGTATTGTTCAAACCGAACGAACTGCGTGTGGCGCATGTGCTGAAAGCTGTCCGACAAAAGCCGTTCACATGGTGCCTTTTACAGGAAATCTCACCATACCTGAGACTACTGATGATATCTGTATAGGATGTGGTCATTGCGAATATGCATGTCCGGTCACTCCGTATAAAGCTATTTTTGTAGATGGAAATCCTGTTCATGCGGCTGCAAGGAAGCCTGAAAACATTCAGACTGACCTTAAACATGAAGATTTTCCCTTCTGATAATTAAAGACACTTAAATAATTTATGATCTCTTCTGTTTTATATATTGTCACAGTTTCATTTTTTCCACTACTTCCATATTTCTTTCATTAGTAATTACTTTTGCAACAGGAGTATACAGGTAATTTATAAGATCGGCATATTTTTCAGTAATTCCCGAGTTTGACAGTTGTTAGTTGTTAAGAATCATACATTCAATAATATAAGTTGTTAAAAAAAAGCTTGTGCCACTACATTTTCGTTTTTTGTAATATTTTTGGATGGATTCTCATCCCGATTGCTTTAATCAGTTTTTGTGCATTAGGAGGTATATCGGTTCTTACCCAGATTGTTTCCTTACTCTTACAGGTATTGCCATAACACGGTTTAATTCGTCCATTGCCTGAACAACCGTCAATTCTCTTGATTGAATAAATTTTTTTCCAATAGACTTTTTATCAAGATGCTCGTAATTTTCTCTTAGTAATTTTGTTAAATGAGCCTCACACAAGTATGCCAGA
>JAGPFZ010000097.1 GCA_018056245.1 Bacteroidales bacterium | reverse complement strand
GAGAAATAGGAACTCGCAAGGCCGTCGGAGCAAAGACTTCCACAATTAAAAACCAGTTTCTGTTTGAATCGGTAATTATAGGGCAGCTTGGAGGAATCTTCGGTATAGTTCTCGGCGTCATTATAGGCAATATAGTATCGTCACTACTTAAGTCGAGTTTTGTTATTCCGTGGCTCTGGGTTGTGACTGGAGTAATAGTATGTTTCGTCGTCGGGATTGTTTCAGGTTATGCTCCTGCAGTCAAAGCTGCAAACATTGATCCTATTGAAGCCTTAAGGTATGAATAAAATTTACAGATATGGAAAAGGTAATTATCCAGGAAGAACGTAAGAATTGTCCGGGTATGTACTATTACCCTGAGAAAAATATGCTCGAAGTGAAAGGCCGTTCGATACCAGAAAATCCGGAAGCTATTTTTAAAAGGCTTGACGAATGGATTACAGGTCATTTTGAAATATCTGATGCTCTGAATGTTGATTTCATGCTTGAATACATTAACAGTGGCTCCTCAAAATTTCTTTATGAAATCCTTAAGAAGTTTTCAAATTATATAAACAAAGGGAATAATGTTAGCATCAGGTGGCTTTATGAAGAAGACGATGAAACAATGCTGGAACTTGGAGAACATTTCCGTGATACAGCTGGTATTCCACTTACAATAGAGATGATCTGAACCGGTTTGGTTCTATCTGCATGATCAAAAAATAACCCCTGTCCTTATTACATATTTTAACTATCAGGACAGGGGTTTAAATTTATGGATGCAATGAAAATTTATTTCATCACGAGTGGTATGAGGTCAACGACGCGACAGGAGTAACCCCATTCATTGTCGTACCATGAAAATACCTTAATCATTTTGCCGTTTACCATGGTGCTGAGGCTGTCAAAAATTGACGAAGCAGTGGTATGGATAACATCGGCCGAAACAATCGGATCTTCGGTGTATTCCAGGATACCTTTCATTGGACCCTCGGCAGCCTGTTTCATGGCTGCATTGATTTCCTCTTTTGTGGCTTCTTTCTTGAGAACAGCAACCAGGTCAACCAGCGAACCGGTAGGAGTTGGGACTCTAACCGATACCCCGTCGAGTTTGCCTTTAAGTTCGGGAATAATTTTACCGATAGCTTTTGCAGCGCCGGTGGTAGTTGGAATCTGAGAAAGAGCTGCGGCACGTGCACGCCTAAGGTCTTTATGTGGCAGATCGAGTATCCTCTGATCGTTGGTGTATGAATGGATGGTTGTCATATATCCAATTTCTACACCCCATTTGTCATTCAGTACTTTAACAACAGGCGCAAGGCAGTTTGTTGTGCACGATGCATTGGATATACACTGATGCTCAGGCTTGATGTCTTTATCATTAACACCGATAATGACCATGGCATCAATTTCATCCTTTGCAGGAACTGTGAGAATGACTTTTTTAGCTCCGTTCTTCAGATGATCTCCATAACCTCCTTTAGGACTTTCTTTTGACGTGAAAATACCTGTTGATTCTATTACAACGTCGGGTTTTTCGACCCAGGGTATATTTGCAGGCATCTTCTCGGCCGTTACTCTGTACTTCTTTCCACGGACGATAATATTTTGTTCATCATGTGACACACCTTCGAATTTTCCCTGTGTCGAATCGTACTTAAGCAGATGAGCAAGAGTCAAGGTATCGGTAATGTCATTGATACCGATAATCTCAATGTTATCTCTTTCAAGGGCGATTTTGAAAACATTACGCCCGATTCTTCCGAATCCGTTGATGGCAACTTTAATTTTCGACATATTGTTGTTTTTAAAGGTTAATACTTTGAAGTGCCAAAATTAAAAAAAATTGAATAATACGAAATATGTTCTTTTCAAAGAAAATGATTTTATCTGCTTCCTTTGAAAATGTTCGACAGTTTGTTCGACTCGGGATTTAGAGGGTCAATTACAATTCCAAAACGATAACTGGCAAAAAGAGAAAAGAATATTGCTTTGTTTTCCGCCACATCCATTATCGGGATTTTCTTAGGGAAAAGGTTAATCTGGGAACCGATTTCAATTGCATGTATAACTTTGTTCTGTTTGCTGTATTCGAAATTGAACCCTGCCTTGCCGCAAATTCCGGGGAGAATTCTTGTTTCTTCTATTCCCTTGAAAAAAGAGCTTTTGCCATATATCATCGTGGGATCGTGTTTTTTAATATCGAATTTTTCCTCGATAATCTCAGCTTCATACGAACTAACAAATTTTAGTATTTTATAATAAATCGGTTTATAGAAACACAGAGCAGGGCCTGCAGTATAAAAATATCTTATTGCAACGCCTCCAAGGTCGGCTTTTTCATAAATTTCCTTCTGATGTCCAATGCCTCCCCGAAGCACTGCCACTACATTTTTTTTCCCGAAAATAAAAGATCCCGGAGTTTGATAGGCAGGATTTGAAAGCCTGATTTCCTTAGGATGTTTGAGTGATACAAAGTCGAACTCGAGAAGCCGCCTGTTGAAATAATCAATTCTCTTCCCTTCCCTGTAGCCAATGCCGTAACCGTCTGTGTTTAATGAAACACCAAAAGTGCGTTCGCTTCTGAAAATAATGGCCTGTTGCTGATCAATTTCGCCCTGACTGTATAAAGTTATATAACACAAAAGAAAAAATACCGTTACCGGTAGCTTTTTCATATTGAGCGCCATTGATTTTGTCAGGGATATGAAAGGATATCCTGACTTTTTAACCTTTATGTTCG